>CAKTZP010000233.1 GCA_934636045.1 uncultured Oscillospiraceae bacterium | reverse complement strand
GTTATCGATCGTTCCGGGCAGGCCCATCACCGGGATTCCGGCGGCCGACAGCGCTGCTCCTCCTCGGAAAGAACCGTCTCCCCCAATCACGATAAGGCCTTCAATTCCAAAGGTTTCCAGAATTTCCACCGCTCTTTGAAACCCTTCCTCCGTCATAAAGCGCTTTGACCGGGCGGTCCTGAGAATCGTTCCGCCGCGGTGCAGAATGTCCGAAACCGAGGAAACTTTCATCTCCTGAATTTCCCCATCAATCAGCCCTTCATATCCCCTCCGGATGCCGAAAATCTCCATTTCATGATAAACGGCGCCCCGAACCGCGGCGCGTATGGCCGCGTTCATCCCGGGAGAATCGCCCCCGCTTGTCAGGATTCCGATTCGCTTCATCTTCTTTCCGCCCTTTCTTTTCGTGCTTGTCAGAACTTTACATTTTCTTTTCCGAGAACCTGTTCGACTTTTTTTCGAAATTCCTCACTTCCGTCCACCCAAAGATTTCGATCGGCGCGAAGAGCTTTTTCCCGTCCCTCCAGATAGAGAAATACCGGTACATTTCCCCGATGTTCTCTCATAAGGTACTTCAAATACGAAAGCGTGTCGTCGATTTGTTCTCCCCTAATTCGGAGCTTCACCATGCCAACGCCCCCGGTACCATTGTCACAGGTTTCTTTACTCTTCTCCCCAATCTGAGCGGCTGCGGCTTCGCCGTTTTTCGTATCAAGAGCCACCCTCCGAATATCGGTTACACTGTCCGCCAGCAGCTTCGGAGCCTCTTCTTCTTTGAAGTTTAAGGTGCCCCGAACCACCACGATTCGATCCTCTTCAATCAAGTCGCGGCAGCGTTCATAAATATTCGGAAAAACAATCACTTCGATGTTGCCCCACAAATCTTCCAAATCTACGAAGGCCATCATCTTATTGGACTTTGTAATCAAGGTCTTTTTACTGCTGATAATCCCGGCCAGTGTTACGGTCATTCCATCCTGAATCCTGCCTCCGATACCGTTTTCCGCATCGGCCGCCTCCGCGATTTCATCACAGGAAGCTGTTACCGTCTCCCGGATGATATCCCGATACTCGTCCAGAGGATTTTGAGTCAAATAAACCCCAAGCATCTCTTTTTCCATGGCCAGAAGCTGTTCTTTTGAAAATTCGGCAACATCAGGAAGCGTCCCGCCGAGTGCCGCCCCCGAAAAGGCCTCTTCGGAATCTGCCATTTGAAAGAGGGACATCTGCCCTTCCAAGTTCTTCCTCGAACTGTTCTGCACGGACTCAAGCAGTTTTTCATAGACCGCCATATGCTGCGCGCGATTTCCCGGGAAAGGATCCAGTGCACCGGCACGAATCAGGCTCTCCAAAGCTTTTCTATTTACTTCCGCCGGGTCCAGCCCGTTCACAAATTGAAAAATATCCTTTGCCGGTCCTTTTTCCTCACGCATTGCCTGAATCGTCTTTGCCGCGCCCTCTCCGACATTTTTAATTCCCAGGATGCCAAAACGAATTGCGCCGTCC
>CAKTZP010000232.1 GCA_934636045.1 uncultured Oscillospiraceae bacterium | reverse complement strand
GAGAAGATCGACGGCGCGGTAGCGCTGGTCATGGCGCTGGATCGGGCGATGAAGAATCAGAACGGCAGCGATTCCGTATATAACAACCGCGGCTTGTTGCTGCTGGGACCTGAATAAGGAGATTCTATATGCCGAGAATCCCAAAACGTCCCTGCCGCTACCCCGGCTGTCCCAACCTCAGCGAGAAGGGGATTTACTGCGATGAGCACCGAAAAGAATGGAGCCAGGACGCCATTCGCGGCGGCGCAGCGGCCCGAGGGTACGACTCACATTGGCGCAAAGCGCGGAAGGCGTTTCTGGTTCGTCATCCGCTGTGCGCCGAATGCCTGAAGAACAGTGTGCTGACGCCCGCGACCGTGGTCGACCATATCGTTCCCCATCGCGGAGACCATGCGCTTTTCTGGGATGAACAAAACTGGCAGACGCTTTGCAAAAACTGTCACGACCGCAAAACGGGCGGTGGCTTGTAAGAAAATCACAGGAGGAATCCATGAAAAATCCATTTACTCGTCTGTTCCGTGCCCGGGACAAGCCCGGCGCGACGGATTCGGTCAGCTCCGCACCCACGTTCTATTTTGGCTCCAGCGCGGCGGGCAAATCGGTCACGGCGAGCACCGCCATTCAGATGAGCACGGTCTACGCCTGCGTGCGGGTGATTGCGGAAACCATCGCCAGCCTGCCGCTGCACGTGTATCAGAATCAGGGCGAAGGCAGCGTCAAGGCGCTGGATCATCCTCTGTATCCCATTCTGCACGACGAACCCAACAGCGAGATGACATCTTTCGTCTGGCGAGAAACGATGCTTGCGCATCTGCTGCTGTGGGGCAACGCCTACTGCCAGATCATTCGCAGCGGACGAAACCAGATTCTCGGTTTGTATCCGCTGCTGCCGGATCGCATGGAGGTGGACCGGGACAGCGCGGGCGCGCTGACCTACACCTATTCTGCAAACAGCGGACAGACGGTGAAGCTGCGCCCGGAGGACGTGCTGCACATTCCGGGGCTGGGCTTTGACGGGATTATGGGCTACAGTCCCATTGCCCTCGAAAAGAATGCCATCGGGCTGGGTCTGGCGGCTGAAGAGTACGGCAGCAAATTTTTCTCCAACGGCGCACGACCCAGCGGCATCCTGACCCATCCGAATACGGTGAAGGATCCGAAGAAGCTGCGGGACAGCTGGAACGCCGCTTACGGCGGTTCCAACAACTCCGGCCGTGTGGCAGTTTTAGAGGAAAATATGTCCTATACGCCAATCTCCATGCCAAACTCGGAGGCGCAGTTTCTGGAAACGCGCAAGTTTCAGGTATCGGAGATCTGCCGCATCTATCGCGTGCCGCCGCATATGGTGGGCGATCTGGAACACGCGACGTTTTCGAACATCGAGCACCAGTCCATTTCGTTTGCCGTACACACCATTCGCCCCTGGGTCGTTCGACTGGAACAGGCCATGAACCGTGCGCTCTTTTCCGACAAGGAGAAGGGCGTTTATTATGTCCGCTTCAACATGGACGG
>CAKTZP010000231.1 GCA_934636045.1 uncultured Oscillospiraceae bacterium | reverse complement strand
AAATAGGACCCGTCGGCCATGGCCTGAAAGTCGCTGAGGGTAAAGGTGTCGTTCACCTGTCCCAGAAAGCTGTCATAGTCCTGGCCGATATAGCTCGGCTCAATGGATATGCCGTGCGCGTCATAGTTCAGGTCTTCCAGCTTGGTGGTGTTGATGCCCGTCCAGAAATAGCCCGTATAGCGGGTGGGGTCCTCGGTGGGCATGAGAATGGCCTTTACCAGCCCGGCCTCGGCGCCCATTTCGGTGACGAAGGTCAGGGCGGTGTTCATCACGCCGTCGGACACGGTGTTGACCAGGTCATAGTCGGTATTGGCCCCGCCCACGCTGCCGTAGATGGCCAGATTGGCCATCAGCGACGTCAGCGAAGGCGAGTCCTCCACCTTTTCAATGGCGGTCAGGTCTGCCAGGCCAAAGGGCAGGCAGAGCGTGCAGGCAAGGCGGCCCCCGGCGCTGTACACGGCGACCTCCATAGGCGTCTTGCGGCTGGCCGTATAATGAACAAAGGAGTCGCTGTTGAGCTGCGCGGTGTTGATTACCAGCGGAATGGAGGAGAAGGGGAATGAGGACTCTTTGACCGTCCGGCTGGCCTGCTCCGGCAAGCTGACCGCGTTTTGCTGGGCGCGCAGGTCGGTGCGGCAGCTGGTGTCGTCCAGCGAGACGCCGTCCACGCCCCAGAGCATCACAGTGCTTTCCAGCACGGCCTGGGGATAGTTGCTGCTGGGGCCGACTACGCCGGTGTGATTGCGGACGCTGATCTGCCGCCCGGTATAGTAGTCCACGGTCTGCTCGGCCACGACGGGCTTTCTGCCCTCAGCCGCCGTCAGCCGGACGATGTTTTCGCCGGATCGCATGGCGTCTCTGGCAGTCAGGCTGCCGTTGACCGTGACCAGCTCGGGATAATAGGCGTCGTTTTCAAACTGAAGCTCAAAAATGAATTGCAGCGAATCGCCCACGCCCACGCGGCCGGGGTCGTTGGCGCTGGTGAACTGCTCCAGATCCATGTGAACCGTGAGAACGCCGTTTTCGTCAGTGGTAAAGGTCTGGCCGGTTTTACCGTCGAGGTTGGCGGCCTGCCCGGCCGCTTTGGCAAACATGGCGCCGCTGCAATAGGCGTCGTCGCGGCGCTCAGCCAGGACGCGGTTGCGGTATACGCCGCCGCGGAGGGTCACGTCGGCGTTGGCCAGGGCGGTGCCGTCCGGCCGGAGCAGGGTGACCTGCGCCACAGCCGCCAGACGAAGCGACAGCGCGTTCAGGGGATACAGTTCGCCCCGGGAGCCGTTGCCCTCGCCGCTCTTCAGACCCAGCGGGGAGAAGGTGCCCCGGTAGGATGTGCCGCTGTCCACGCTGGCTGTGCGCAGCTCGGACGCAATGCCGTTGGGCTCGAACAGGGCAAGAGAACCGTCGCTGTTGGAATAGACCGTGTGTGTGCGGCCCAGGCCGTCCTCATAGGACAGCTCGGTCTTCACGGCGGGGGTGAACTGGAACAGGTAGAGCTGGTCCTTCAGTCGGTTTACATTGACTGTTACGCTGTCACTGAGGCCGCTGACGGAGTTATGC
>CAKTZP010000230.1 GCA_934636045.1 uncultured Oscillospiraceae bacterium | reverse complement strand
GGTGTAGAGCGTGCCGTCGCCGCAGCGGAGGATGTAAACGCCCCACTGCTTCACAGCGCGGTATCGATGCTCACGCGGTCGGTGCGGATGGCCTTGCAGAGAGCGGCGACGGCGCGGTGGCGCGGGTCGTCGCGGTAGGCCTTTACGTCCTCCAACGTGTCAAATGTGCAGACGAGCGCCGCGTCATAGCTGCCGTCCGGCACGGCGCTGCGCGTGACGGACATCGAGCGGATCTGCGGGATTACGCCCTCCAGCGCCGCGAGCTTCGTCAAAAACTCGGTTGGGTCGGCATCGGCGCGGAATTTCCAAAGAACGATATGTTGAATCATTTTTATCACCTCTGCGACAAGCATAGCCGCTTTTTCCGCCGCTGTCAAGGCAAAAGCGGAATGTTCACAAATTGCACAACATTTGCGCGGCGCATCCTGCTATAATGGGGCGAAGAAGGAGGGAAGCCCATGAAGCAAAAGCAATTGGCCGCTGTGCTGCTGGCGCTCACGCTGCTGACCGGCTGTGCGGCGAACGTACCGCGCGAACCGGCTGCGACCGAGCCGCCCGCTGCGACCGAACCGGCGGGGCAGACGGGTGCTGTGGATGTTCTGCTGTCCGACGACGGTGTGGTCTGCGATTCCGATGCGGTCTATACAAAAAATGATATCCTATGTGAATCCGGCGGCGAGCCCGGTGCGTATCCACCCGAAGAAGCCGCCGCGCATACGGTCGTGCATATCACCGCGCCCGGCGTTTACCGCGTGACGGGGACGCTCTCGGCGGGGCAGCTGTTCGTCGATCTGGGCGAGGATGCGAAAAGTGACCCAAATGCACGCGTGACGCTGCTTTTGGACGACGCGCAGCTTACCTGTACCGTCGCCCCGGCGATTTTCTTCTACCGCGTGTATGAATGTGCGCCGGGCGAGGACTTCACGCTCACACCCGACCTGAGCGATGCCGGGGCGGTCGTGGCGCTGGCCGACGGCAGCTTCAATCTGGCCAACGGCACGGTTGCCTCGCGGGTGTCGATGCGCGTCGAGGGCGACAGCGGCAGCCTGACGGTCAACGCCACAAGCGAAGGCCTCACCGCCGAGCGCCATCTGGAGATCAACGGCGGCAACCTCACCATCGCCGCGCAGGACGACGGCATCAATGCGGATGCCGACGAGCTTTCTGTCATGACGATCAACGGCGGGATGCTTTCCGTCACCGGTGGGCGCGGCGAGGTGGGCGACGGCATCGTCTCCGACGGCGCACTGGTCGTCAACGGCGGCACGGTCTTTGCCTCCGCCAACGAGCGCAGCGGCGCCGGTCTTGCTGCCGACTGCGGCATTTTTCTCGACGGCGGTATCGTCGTCGCCACCGGCTCGGTCAACGGCAGCGCCGAGAACGCCTCGCAGCAGCAGTTCATGGAGCTGCGCTTCGCCCAAACGGTGCAGCAGAGCAGTGCGCTTTGCATCAAAAACGGCGATACGGTCCTGCTGGAGGATACCGTAACGCGTCCGTTTGCGTCGCTGACCTTCTCCGCACCGGAGCTGGAAACAGACGTGGCCTATACTGTAACGGTGAACGGTATCGTCC
>CAKTZP010000229.1 GCA_934636045.1 uncultured Oscillospiraceae bacterium | reverse complement strand
CGAATCCGCCAGCTCGACCATCGAGCCGAGGTACATGACGCCGATGCGGTCGGAAATGTACTTGACGACGCTCAGGTCATGCGTGATGAACATGTAGGTCAGATTCTGCTGCTCCTTCAGGTCGAGCAGGAGGTTGATGATCTGCGCCTGAATGGAAACGTCCAGCGCGGAGACCGCTTCGTCGCAAACCACGAACTTCGGGTTGGTCGCGAGCGCACGGGCAATGCCGATACGCTGGCGCTGGCCGCCGGAGAACTGGTGCGGGAACCGGTGGAGGAAGTACGGCGCAAGACCGCACTGATCCATGACCTTGAGCACCATTTCCTGCATGCGCTCGTCCTTTTTGCGGATCATATCATGCGCCTGCATGCCCTCGCTGACGATCTGGCCGACGCTCATGCGGGGGTTCAGCGAGGAATACGGGTCTTGGAAGATCAGCTGCATGTCGCGGCGGAGGCGGCGCATCTCGTTATAGCGCAGGCGCGCAAGGTCAATGCCGTCGTCGCGATAGGCCTCGTACTTCTGGAATTCGGGGTCAGCAGCATACTTGGCGCGCATCTTCTGGATATCGGCGGAAATGACGGCCAGCTGCTTGTGATAGTCGGCCGTCTGCGCGTCGCAGGCGTCGAGCTTGGCCTTCATGCTGTCGAGCTTGCCGGTGCTGCGGGTCTTACCGCTCTCCTTCGCCTTCTTGACGGCGAACGCTTCGTCATCGTAGCGCACCTGAATCTTCTGGCGCTTGACGGCCATCGCGGAGACCTTCTGTGCAATGGCATAGCCCTTGCTGTAGATGGCGACGACCGGGCTGAGGTCGTCAACCGTGATGAAGCCGCCGACGATCTGGGTCATATTGAGCAGGGCGTCTTCCTCCTGCTTGATGGCCATGTCCAGCTCCGCATGCATTGCGTACTGCTCTTTTTCGCTGAGGGCGTTGTAGGTGACCTCCAGCTTTTCACGCTTTGCGGTGAGCTCTTTCCACTGCGAACGCAGCTTCTTGAGGTTTTTGACCGTCTCGGTGACATACTTCGGCGCGAGATCATCCAGCGAACGGCCATAGTACATGGTGCGGCCGTAGGTCTGGTGGTACAGCTGGAGGATGGTGCGGCCAAGGGTCGACTTGCCGCAGCCGGATTCGCCGACGAGGCCGAAGGTCTCGCCCTCGTAGATGTCCAGGGTAATTCCGTCGTTGGCCTTGACAAAGCGGCCCTTTTTCAGGGGGAAGTATTGCTTCAGGTTGCTGATCCGAAGCAGGACTTTTTTCTCGTTATTTTGCATGTCTGTCCTCCTTCTTCGCGTAGAAGCAGCGAACCTGCTGGGTCTCGGTCACGTTGACCAGCTCGGGCTCTTCTTCCATGCAGCGCGCGGTGGCGTACTTGCAGCGCGGGGCAAACTTGCAGCCCTTCGGCAGATCCAGCGGGTGCGGAACTGCGCCGGGTATCGCTTCCAGACGGGAGCCTCTCGGCGTGTCCAGACGCGGGATGGAGAGCATCAGACCCTCGGTGTAGGGGTGAGAATACTCGCTATTGTGGAAAATGGTCTCCGCGGGGGCGTACTCGACGACCTGACCGCAGTACATGACCGCCACGTTATCCGCCATCT
>CAKTZP010000228.1 GCA_934636045.1 uncultured Oscillospiraceae bacterium | reverse complement strand
CCGCAATGGATACCGAAATGGGCAAAATCGCCCGTGCGCTTACAAACGTTACCGAAGAAAAAACTCCGCTTCAGATAAAGCTTAATCAATTATCCAAGATATTAACCTATCTGGTTATAGGAATCTGCGTAGTTATATTTATAGTAGGTATCATTCGCGATATAGCGATTACCGGCATAAACAACATAAATTTTCAGTCGTTCTTGCAAAATACCGTACTTAACACCTTTATGGTAGCCGTTTCGCTTGCGGTTGCGGCTATTCCGGAAGGACTTTCGACCGTAGTTACAATAGTTCTTTCGATAGGCGTGACAAAAATGTCGTCGCGCGCGGCTGTTATAAGACGACTTACCGCGGTAGAAACTCTCGGCTGTACCGAAGTAATTTGTTCCGACAAAACGGGAACGCTCACTCAGAATAAAATGACTGTGGTAAAAGATTTTACCCAAAACCGCGAACTGCTTTGCAAAGGAATGACTCTTTGCAACGACGCCGAACCCGACGAAAGCGGCAACGCCGTAGGCGAACCGACCGAATGTGCGCTTGTAAACTACGCGACAAAAAACGGTATTTTAAAACCGACCGTTAAAAAAGTCTGCGTGCGCATAGGCGAGATTCCGTTTGACTCGGGCAGGAAAATGATGACTACCGTTCATAACGAAAACGGCAAAATCGTTCAGTTCACAAAGGGTGCTCCTGACGAAATGCTCAAAGTATGCACTAAAATTTTAACCGAAAACGGCGTTGTTTCCCTGACCGATAAAACACGGGAGAATCTTTTAACCGAAAACAAAAAAATGGCGGACGAAGCACTCAGAGTTTTATGCCTTGCCTATAAAGAGCTTGCTTGCGCGCCGGACGATTACCGCCCCGAAACGCTTGAAAAAGATCTTACGTTCGTAGGGCTTTGCGGAATGATAGATCCCATTCGACCCGAAGTTTTAACAGCTATAAAGCAATGCCGCGCGGCGGGCATAAAACCCGTTATGATAACAGGCGACCATAAAGACACCGCCGTTGCCATAGCCTTGGAGCTTGGCATTATAACAGACAAAAGTCAGGCAATTACTGGTGCGGATCTCGACAAAATATCCGACGATGAGCTTGATAAAACCATAGATAAATATGCAGTATATGCGCGCGTGCAACCCGAGCACAAAGTAAGAATAGTAAACGCATGGAAAAAGCGCGGCAAAATAACCGCAATGACAGGCGACGGCGTAAACGACGCTCCGTCGATAAAGTCTGCCGATATAGGCGTGGGAATGGGCATTACGGGAACTGACGTTACTAAAAACGTTGCCGATATGGTACTTGCCGACGATAATTTTGCAACCATAGTTTACGCCGTTGAAGAAGGCAGAAAAATTTACTCTAACATTCGCAAAGCCATACAGTTCTTGTTATCTTCCAACATGAGCGAAGTTTTAGCAATATTCGTAGCCGAAATGCTCGGTTTTACAATACTAAAAGCTCCGCACCTGCTTTGGATTAACCTTATAACAGACTGTTTCCCTGCACTTGCGCTCGGGCTTGAACCCGGCGAAAAAGACGTAATGCAAAAACCGCCACGCAAAAAAGACGAAGGCATATTTGCAGGCGGATTAGGAATAGACTGCGCATATCAG
>CAKTZP010000227.1 GCA_934636045.1 uncultured Oscillospiraceae bacterium | reverse complement strand
GCTTTGCGGGGGCTCACCGCCTGAATGGTTGGAGAGGGAAGTGGCGGAACTGCTGAATACCCTGATGCGCAATCCGAGTCGAATCTGCGCGACCGCTCAGCCCCACACCGCAGGTTCCAAAACGCAGAAACAGTTGGAGGAAGCGCTGCGGCAGCAGCCTGTCGATGAGGAACATGCACGAACGCTGGTCTTCCAACTGGCGATGGAGCAATATGCTGTCATTGGAAATCAGGAATATGAAACCGAACGACTCCGCCGATTGTTCGCCGGTTTCCAATGCTCTCTGCAACCGGATGCTGCGTTATTAAAAAGCGCTGTTTCGGCAGTGGTTGTGACCGCAGAGAGTGTAAAACTGCGGCTGAAAAACGGACAGATCATAGAAAGAAGTGACCAGCAATGCAAGACAATGTGCCAAAAGTAATCAAAATCCCTGCGAAGCCGGAGGCAGACCGTCGGGCAGAAGCGCGCAGGCAGCTCCGCGTGGCAGCCTATTGCCGCGTTTCTACCAGAGAGGAAGATCAGGCAAACAGCTATGAGGTGCAGAAGGAATACTACACGGATAAGATCATGTCCAATACGGCATGGACGATGGCCGGGATTTTTGCCGACAAGGGAATCTCCGGAACGTCGGCGAAAAAGCGCGAAGAATTTATGCGGATGATCCGCCACTGCCGCCAAAAGAAAATTGATGTAATCCTGACAAAATCCGTCTCCCGCTTTTCGCGCAACACGGTGGACTGCCTTTATTATATCCGAGCGCTAAAAGCACTTGGAATTGCTGTGATTTTTGAAAAGGAAAACATCAATTCTCTGGAGGAGGACAGTGAGCTGCGCATTACGCTCTCCGGTGCCTTTGCCCAATCTGAAAGTGAGTCCATCTCCGCTAATGTTACGTGGGGCATACGCCGCGCAATGGAGGCGGGAAAGGCGGTTATCCAGTATCAGAAGCTGTATGGTTATTGCAAAGGTGCAGACGGTAAACCGGAGATCATTCCGGAGCAGGCAAAGGTTGTCCGATGGCTCTATGATCGCTACCTCGCCGGTGCTACGCCACGGATGCTGAAAAAAGAGCTGGAGACGCTGAAAGAACAGAATCCCGATGTGACAGAGATCTGCAGCGCAGCCCGCATCAATGGAATATTACAAAATGAGAAGTATTGCGGCGATGTCTTGATGCAGAAAACATTCCGCCAGGATTTTATCAGCCGCAAGATGATTAAAAACACCGGACAGCTTCCGATGTATCTGATTGAGAACCATCACGAAGGGATTGTCAGCCGTGAAAAGTTCCATGCGGTACAGGCAGAGCTTGCACGCCGTAAGGCGGGAAAAAGTCCTTCAAAACGCGCAACTACCGGCCGATCATGTTATGCCAGTAAGTATGCGCTTTCAGAGCGGCTGATCTGCGGCGAATGCGGAACCTTATACCGCCGCTGCACATGGGTGCGCGACGAGGGAAACCGCGCTGTTTGGCGCTGTGTCAGCCGATTGGACTATGGCAAGAAATACTGCCACAATTCACCGACATTGGAGGAAGCGCCGCTCCAACGGGCGATTCTTATGGCTCTGAATGCTGCCATGGCGGATAAAGACTGTCTGGTTCAGCAAATTACAGACGTTATGGAAGCGGAGC
>CAKTZP010000226.1 GCA_934636045.1 uncultured Oscillospiraceae bacterium | reverse complement strand
GCAGTCGTCAGCGGCGAGCTGCGTCATCATGAGTGGCTGGCGCTGCGCCGCGCCGGCGTGACGGCTGTCGAGGCGGACACCGCCGCGTTTGCCCTTCCGGACGGAAGCCTGCAGGCCTTTCCCTACGGCATTGCAGTCCGCTCCGAGGAGGACATGCCACGCCTGTATGTGCCGGAGATCGTCGCGCGGCGGCTGCGCAGCGCCGCCGCGCCGTTTACCGACGTGGCGCAGGGGCAGTGGTATTTTTCTGACGTGCAGACCGCGTACCTCCGCTTCTGGATGGAGGGCACGGGGCGCGGGCGCTTCTCGCCGGAGGATGGGATGAGCCGCGCCATGTTCGTTACGGTGCTCTGGCGCATTGCAGGCCGTCCGGCGGGCGGCGTGACCGCCTTTACCGACGTGCCGGATGGGCAGTGGTACAGCGGCGCCGTCGCGTGGGCCGCGCAGGAGGGCATCGTGCTCGGCACTACCCGGACGACCTTCTCCCCCGACGAGGCGCTGACGCGGGAGCAGCTTGCCACGATTCTCCTGCGGTATGCGGAGAAAAACGCGCTGGACGAGGCGGCGCGCAGCAGCCTGAGCAGCTTTGCCGACGGCGCGTCCGTCAGTCCCTACGCGCGCGAGGCAATGTGCTGGGCCGTCGGCGCGGGGATTTTCAAGGGCTCGGACGGGCTGCTGCTGCCGCAGGACGGCGCCACCCGCGCCCAAGCCGCCGCCGTTCTGGTGCGATTTTTGGGAAAGTAATAGCGACTACGCAAACGTCCCACCTATGTCATTGCGCGAAGCGACGCGGCAATCTTGCGCAGGCAGCTCCGAATCCGCCGAAATGCGTCGAAAAATAATTGCGCACGGAGTCTTTTCCTGCTCCGTGCGCTTTTTCGCGCTTGCATCCGGCGGGGGTTTTGCGTATAATGGTCTATAGAATATTTACATAAGGAGAACGAGCATGGAAATTACGAAGGATATTCGCTACATCGGCGTGAATGACCGCAGACTCGACCTGTTTGAGGGGCAGTATTCCGTCCCGAACGGCATGGCGTACAACTCCTATGCGGTGCTGGACGAAAAAATTGCCGTGCTGGATACGGTGGAGGCGCATTTCGGGGCGCAGTGGCTGACGCAGCTTGCCGAGGCGCTGGACGGCCGCAAGCCGGACTACCTGATCGTGCAGCATATGGAGCCGGATCATTCGGCGAACATCCGCACCTTTACCGAGGCGTATCCGGAGGCCGTGGTCGTCGGAAACAGCCAAACCTTCCGCCTGATCGACGCGTTTTTCGGCGCGGATGCCTGCCCGAACCGCCTGACGGTGGAAAACGGCGGCACTCTCGGCCTCGGACGGCATACGCTGACCTTCCTCTTTGCGCCGATGGTCCACTGGCCGGAGGTCATGGTTACCTACGATGCGGCCGACCGGGTGCTCTTTTCCGCTGATGCCTTCGGCAAGTTCGGCGCGATGGATGCCGACGAGGACTGGGCCTGTGAGGCGCGGCGGTATTACATCGGCATTGTCGGCAAATACGGTGCGCAGGTGCAGATGCTGCTGAAAAAGGCGGCGGCGCTGGAGCTTGCGGCGATCTGCCCGCTGCACGGCCCGGTGCTGACGGAAAATCTCGGATATTATTTGAATCTCTATCATATTTGGTCGTCTTACACGCCGGAGGACGAGG
>CAKTZP010000225.1 GCA_934636045.1 uncultured Oscillospiraceae bacterium | reverse complement strand
CGACGAGCATGGGTGTGCGCATCACGCCGCCGGAGCGGATGGCGGTACAGAACAGCAACCTGTTTTATATGCAGGCGACCAGCGCGGAGACGAACGTGCTGAACGTCGCGTCGAGCCTTGGCCACGAGTGCCTTGCGCTCACGAAATTCGTCAAGGGCAGCCCCGTTGCGGATTTCATCAAGCGGCAGCTTCGCGCACGGAATATCCGCTTTGAAGGCGTCGAAGTCGAACAGGGCGGGCCGTGGGGCTATCGCCATCAGTTCAACATCGCGGACTCCGGCTTCGGTCTGCGCGCGCCGCGCGTCTGGAATGACCGTGCCGGCGAGGTCGGAAGAACGCTTTGCATCGAGGATTTTGATATTGACCGTATCTTCGGGCAGGAGGGCATCGACATTCTGCACCTGTCCGGCTTAATTGCCGCCATGAGCCATGAGACGACGCAGTGCTGCCTTGCGCTGGCAAAAGCCGCAAAACAGTACGGTACGCTCGTTTCGTTTGACCTCAACCACCGCGCGTCGTTCTGGAAGGGGCGCGAGAAAGAATTGGGTGCCGCATTCAGCGAGATCGCGTCGCTGGCCGATGTGCTCATCGGCAATGAAGAAGACTTCCAGCTCTGCCTCGGCTTCAAGGGACCCGAAGCGGGCGACAAAGACCTTGCATCCAAAATCGAATCCTTTCAGGGCATGATCTCACAGGTACAGGAAAAGTATCCGAACGCGAGGATGTTTGCCACGACGCTGCGGCAGGTCATCTCTGCCAACGAGCACCTCTGGGGCGCGATTTTGCTGGCGGACGGCAAGTGGTATGTCGAGGAGCCGCGCGAGATTCAGGTGCTCGACCGCATCGGCGGCGGTGACGGCTTCTCCGGTGGTTTGCTCTATGGTGTGCTGAACGGCTGGGAGCCAGAAAAGTGCCTGCAATTCGGCTGGGCGAGCGGCGTATTGGCGGCTTCGAGCCTGAATGACTACGCCGAACCTGCCGACGAAAAACAGGTATGGGATATCTACAAAGGAAACGCGAGGGTGCAGAGATGAAAAAAGCAGATATTGGTCTCATCGGCCTTGCCGTTATGGGTGAAAACCTGGTCATGAACATGGAGTCGAAGGGCTTCACCGTGGCCGTATTCAACCGCACGACGGAAAAAGTGGACAAATTTGTAAACGGCAGAGCCGCCGGAAAAAATATCATTGGCTGCCACAGTCTCAAAGAACTGGTTGACAATCTGGAAAAGCCGCGCAAGGTGTTCATGATGGTAAAAGCCGGGCAGGCTGTGGACGACATGATCGAGCAGCTTCTGCCGCTCCTTGATGATGGTGATATTTTAATTGACGGCGGCAACTCCCACTTCCCCGATACCATCCGCAGAACCGCGTATGTGGAATCCAAGGGCAAACTCTACATCGGAACCGGTGTATCCGGAGGCGAGGAAGGGGCGCTCAAGGGCCCGAGCATGATGCCCGGCGGCTCCCCTGCCGCATGGCTGTATGTGAAGCCGATCTTCCAGGCCATCTGCGCCAAGGTCGAGGATGGCGCGCCATGCTGCGACTGGGTCGGCGAGAACGGCGCAGGGCATTTCGTCAAGATGGTGCATAACGGCATTGAGTACGGCGATATGCAGCTGATCTGCGAAGCGTATCAGCTTCTGCGTGATCTGCTCGGCATGAACGATGATGAAATGCACGAGGTTTTCGCCGCGTGGAATAAAACCGAGCTGGATTCC
>CAKTZP010000224.1 GCA_934636045.1 uncultured Oscillospiraceae bacterium | reverse complement strand
CGCTATATCCTGCAAAAAATCAACAACAACACGTTCCGCGACGTGGCGGGGCTGATGGAAAATATCACTGCCGTCACCGAGTTCCTGCGGACAAAAACAGACGACCCGCGCGGCGTTCTGACGCTTGTGAAAACGACTGACGGCGCAAGCTATCTGCATGCGCAGGATGCCTATTGGCGCGCGTATGACTTTGTGGAGGGCACCATCTGCCTCCAGCTTCCCGAGACGGACGAGGATTTTTATCAGAGCGCCGTGGGCTTCGGCACATTTCAGCAGCTCCTGACGGATTTCCCGGCGGCGAAGCTGCACGAGACCATCCCGAATTTCCACAATACTCCCGACCGTTACCGCGCGCTTCTGGAGACATTGGAGCGCGGCCCCATGCACCGGGCAGCGCAGGTTCAGCCTGAAATTGAATTTGCGCTGGCCCGGCAGGCAGAAATGTCGACCATTCAAAGTGCCCTGACCGCCGGAGAACTGCCGCTGCGCGTCACGCACAACGACACGAAGCTCAACAACGTCCTGCTGGACGCAAAAACACGCAAAGCGCTGTGCGTCATCGACCTCGACACGGTCATGCCCGGCTCGAGTCTTTATGACTTCGGCGATTCCATCCGCTTTGGCGCGGCAACTGCCGCAGAGGATGAAAAAGACCTCTCGAAAATGGGGATGAGTCTTGACCGTTTCCGCGTCTTTACGCGCGGCTATGTCCGCGCCTGTCCGGGACTGACGGCAAAGGAGCTGGAGCTGCTGCCAATGGGCGCAAAGACCATGACGATGGAGTGCGGCGTCCGCTTCCTGACAGACTATCTGGATGGGGATCATTATTTTGCCGTTCACCGCGACGGGCAGAACCTTGACCGCTGCCGGACACAGTTCAGGCTGGTGGCAGACATGGAGAAAAAATGGAATGCAATGCGTAAAATTGTAGAGGAGGAATCGAGATGAATGTACTTGTGACCGGCGGTGCCGGATATATTGGCAGCCACACCTGTGTGGAGCTGATCGAGGCGGGCCATACGCCGATTGTAATTGACAATCTCAGCAATTCCAACCCCGAAAGCCTGCGCCGCGTAGCCGAAATTACCGGCAAGACGGTGGAGTTCATCGAGGGCGATGTGCGCGATGAGGCGCTGCTGGAAAAAATCTTTGCAGAGCATGAGATTTCCTGCGCCATCCACTTTGCGGGCCTCAAGGCCGTCGGCGAGTCCGTTGCCAAGCCGATGGACTATTATCAGAACAATCTCGATGCCACCTTGATGCTCTGCAAGGTCATGGCACGGCACAATGTCAAGCGGATCATCTTCTCCTCGTCTGCGACGGTCTACTCCGGCGACAACGAGATGCCGCTGCGGGAGACTTCCAAGACAGGCAATTGCACCAACCCTTACGGCTGGACGAAGTACATGGGCGAACAGATCCTGCGGGATATCGCCAAGGCAGACCCGGAATGGTCGGTTGTGAACCTGCGCTATTTTAACCCTGTGGGTGCACACGAAAGCGGAAAGATCGGCGAGCATCCGAACGGCATTCCCAATAACCTCATGCCGTATATTTCGCAGACCGCCATCGGCAAGCGCGACCATCTGAACGTGTTCGGCAACGACTATCCCACGCCGGACGGCACCGGTGTGCGCGATTACATCCATGTCGTCGATCTGGCGAAGGGGCATGTTGCCGCGATCCAGTATTTGATGACCCACACCGGCGAGGGCGTGTTCAACCTCGGCACCGGTCACGGCTACAG
>CAKTZP010000223.1 GCA_934636045.1 uncultured Oscillospiraceae bacterium | reverse complement strand
GAATCAGCGTGATCGGCAGGACAATGCCCAGCGCGGCCAGCGCATCCATGCCGGACCCGTCGATCTGCGCGACGTACATCCGGTCCACAATATTGTACAGAAACGTAATCAGCTGCGCGATCACGGCCGGGATCGCCAGCCGGAACACCAGCGGCAGGATGCGTCCGTACGCCAGCTGCGCGGTCATGTCTTTTGAAGCTTTGCGGTGCATTTCCAATCGTACTCCTGATCGTAAAAATATAGAAATGGGGCGCGTTACGGCGTGTACCGCGGCGACGTATCTTCCGACACCGACGCGTGCCCCGGAACGCTGCGGTCGGACGGCTTGCGGCCGAAAAACGCCGTGTATGCGCGCCAGAACGCCGAATAGTCGCGGAACCCGCACCGGAAGCAGACCTCGGTCGGCTTGCCGCCCGCGCAGATTTCGCGCTGCGCCATCGCCAGCCGCTTGGCAGTGATGAATTTTTTGGGGCTGACGTGCAGGTACTGCATGAACAGCCGGTGCAGGTAGCTGTTCGTGATGAACAGCGCGCGGCACAGCTCGTCGATGCCCGTCAGCGTGGTCAGCTCCTGCTCGATGTATGCGACGGCGGCGGCCACCATCGGGTGGCTCTGCCCCAGCGCCGGGCACGCGCCGGACTGCGCCTCGATCGCGGCGTTGACCAGCACTTCCTCCACCAAATGCGCCAGCGTCCGCCCGCACGATGCGCCGCTCAGGCGGCCGCAGTAGTAGTCCATTTTCTCAAAAATTGCCGGAACGGTCGGATGCCCGTCGAACCGCAGAACGTCCGTCTCCGCCGGAATCCCCGCCAGCACGTCGCCCGGCAGCATCGACAGGTCGAACAAAATGTCGTACCGCTCGTACGGCGCGCCGCTTTCGATCCCGATTTCGTGCACCGCGAACGGCCGCGACAGAATCAGCTGCCCGCGGCTGAGCTTGTACCGCCGCCCGTCCACGGTGTAGGACGCGTCGCCGCGCCGGAAGAAAATCAGCTCGTACCGCGAATGCGCGTGCGGCGCATATTGGCTGGGCGCGGGCGCGTCGTTCGTGGCGTGGTCGTACAGCAGCAGCGCGTCCTCGTAGGAACAATGGTGAATGACGGACATGGTGTACCCCTCCCTGCCGCGATGATAGCATTATTATAGCACGGAAGTTCACTTTTTGCAATGAATTCTGCGTAATATTTCAATATACATCTCCGCCCGAATGTGATACAATCAAAGCAACACAGACCGGACACCATCGAAGGGAGCACCATGCCATGAAAACTTTTCACGCAGACCAACTGACCGTTCAAATCTACGAAACCCGCGACGCAATGGGCCGTGCGGCGGCCGCCGACATCCGCGCGTGCATCCTGCGGCTGCTGGCGCAAAAGCCGACGATCCGGATGATCTTCGCGGCAGCGCCCAGCCAGAACGAAACGCTGGCGGCGCTTGCGGCGTACGACGACATCGACTGGACGCGGATTCATGCGTTCCACATGGACGAATACATCGGCCTGCCCGAAGCGTACCGCGACCGCAGCTTTGGGCATTACCTGACGCAGCACATTTTCGGGCGGGTACCGTTCCGCTCGGTGAACCTGATCGACTGCACGGCGCAAAACCCCGACGCGGAGTGCGCGCGGTATGCGGCGCTGCTGGCCGAAAGCCCGATCGACATCGTGGTGATGGGCATCGGCGAAAACGGGCACATCGCGTTCAACGACCCGTGGGTGGCGGACTTTGCGGACAGCCGCGCGGTGAAAGTGGTGCAGCTG
>CAKTZP010000222.1 GCA_934636045.1 uncultured Oscillospiraceae bacterium | reverse complement strand
ACTTGCGACGGAATTTGCAAACAAAGTTATGCACCGCTTGTAAATTTAAGACCGGGGCATGCGGACATGCCCGGTATTGTAAAATACGGCATTAAGGACGCACGCATAATTGCGGAAGGCGCGTCTGCGCGGAATACCTGTTTAAACGTTGCGGCGGGCGCGATTGCGCTGTCGTTTCTTAATGAGCTTAATATAAACGTTTCTGCTTTCGTTCGTGCGGTGGCGAACGTAAAAGACGATAAAGATTATTCTTTTAAAGATATTTCGTCTGTTGGCGCGCCGTATTTCAGCGCAAACAAGAATTTTATAAAGGACGCAAAAACTTGCGTTAAAAAAGCCGCGGCGGACGGGGAATCGCTCGGCGGCGAGATAGAATTGCGGGTTTCCGGCATTAAGGCGGGTTTTGGCGGATTTGAATCCGAAAAGCGCGTTAGCGGTGCTATAGCCCGAGATTTGTTTGAAATTCAGGCTGTAAAAGGCGTATATTTTGGGGAAAACGAACAAGATATTTGCCTTGTAGGAACTGCTTATGCCGACCGTATAGTTTACGATAAAGGCAAGCTTTACGCAAACGGTAAAAAAAGCGGCGGTATAGACGGCGGCATGACTAACGGCGAAGAAATCGTTATTAAAGTTAAGGTTAAGCCTCTGCCGACCACAAAAAAAGGTGTGCTGTCGGTAGACGTAAACGGCAATTCTTGCGTTTCGCAAAAAGAGCGGACTGATATAACGGCTGTTTTTGCGCTCTGTCCTATATTAAAAGGCGTTGTCGCGCTTACTTTATCAAGCGTGATAACCATAAATGCGGGGGGCGACTCTTTGCAAAAAATCAAAGAGCGTTATAACGCTCTATGATGAACGTTGTGCCTTTTTGCAGTCTTTACGGCTTGTATAAAGCGGGAACGGATAAATCAATGACTATCCGCGCAATTTTGCTTGGTGCTATAAGTGAGGGCGTTACCGTTATAAACGACGCGCTTATTTCTGCCGATACGCTTGCCGCAGTGGAATGTGCCAGAACTTTGGGCGCGCGCGCGGCGGTCGAAAGCAATAAAAAAATAGTTGTTGCAGGCACTAAAAACATAAAAAGCGGCGGGGTTTTCGATTGCAAAAACAGCGCGACCACGGCTCGGCTTTTAATAGGCTTGCTTGCGGGTGCAAATGTAGAAGCAACCGTTACGGGCGACGGTAATTTGCAAAAAAGACCTATGTCGCGCGTGGTGTTGCCGCTTTTAAAGCGCGGTGCAAACATTCAGGCGTCTGCAGGGGCGTTGCCCGTTTATATTCATCCCGCAACTCTTTCCGATTACGAATATGATCTGATTATTCCCAGCGCGCAGGTTAAAGGCGCACTGATACTTTCGGGCGTTACGGCAAACGTAAAAACGATAATAAACGAAAAATTCATAACCCGCGCACATACCGAAAACATGTTGCCTTATTTTTCGGGGCAGGTGCAAAAAGAAGGCAACAAAATAACCGTTTTGCCGTCTGATTTGAAAGCTGCCGAAATTACCGTTCCCACAGATCCGTCCTCTGCGGCGTTTTACGTTGCGGCGGGGCTTATCAAGGGCGAAGTTACCGTTAAAAATGTAATGCTCGGCACGGGCAGACGCGGCTTTTACGATAAACTTTTGTCTGCCGGCGCAAACCTGACTTTTTTAAACAAAAAAAACGTTTGCGGCGAACCTTGTGCAGACGTTACCGCAAAAAAAAGCGACTTAGAACAGATGACGGTTACCGAGCAAGAGTTGCCGTCCATGAT
>CAKTZP010000221.1 GCA_934636045.1 uncultured Oscillospiraceae bacterium | reverse complement strand
GGCGTCAGCAAGCGCATTATCGCGTTTGACAACGACGGCGAATATATGGTCATGTTCAACCCCGTGATCGTCAAAAAATCCGCGCCGTATGACGCGGAAGAGGGCTGCCTGTCCTTGAGCGGCACGCGGAAGACAAAGCGTTATCAGACCATCAAGGTGCAGTGGCAGAACGAACAGTTTCAGACGCGCATCCGGACATTCACCGGCTGGACGGCGCAGATCATTCAGCACGAAATCGACCACTGCGAGGGAATTCTGATATGATTTTGTATTTTCCCTGCACCGGAAACAGCGACTATGCGGCCCGGTGCATTGCGGACGCGCCGGGCGGTGAGCAACGTTGCAATCATGACCGGCCAGCCGCGGTATCACTTTAAGGCACTGTGAGGACTGCAATGCATCGTAAGGAATTAGAAGCCTATATTGTGAACCATTACGCCGCCCAACCGGATTACCCGTGGACGGACTCGCCGCGCGCCGCCGTGTTCCGCCATGCGGGCAACCGGAAGTGGTTTGCGCTGGTCATGGAAGTGCCGCGGGAAAAGCTGGGGCTTGAGGGAACGGAGAAGCTGGATATCGTCAACTTCAAGTGCAATCCGATTCTGATCGCGTCTTTACGCGGCAGTACGGGCATTTTCCCGGCGTACCACATGAATAAGGCCCACTGGATCACAGCCGCGCTGGACGGCAGCGTACCCGCAGAAACAATCGTACTGCTGTTGGACGTGAGCTATGAATTGACCAAGCCAAAAATCCGCAGAAAATCGGAAAGCCGGAAGGAAACAGATGATACGGCAATTTGAAAATCGGGATTTGGACGCGGTCATGCAGATCTGGCTGAGCGCCAATCTGGACGCCCATGCGTTTATCCTGGCCAGCTTACAGCGGTTCATCCCTGACCGTTTCTACCCCGGCACACCGGAAATTCTGGCGCTGCCGGGCGAAATGTACGCAGCCGACGATCGCTTCTGCCAGAACACCGACAAGGGCGGCGGCGTATGAATACTCAGAAATAGATAACCTGACCCGTGAATGCCATGATGGCGACAGCCAGCAGGAGCGCCGCGCCCGCGAAAAAGAAGAACCCGCCCAGAACCGGCTTTCGCGGCTGGTCCTCCGTGACCGTCTCCGGATCGGCGGGGTCATAATAGCCGGGCACCTGCCGGCCCAGCGCCCATTTGCCGGAAAGCGCCTTCCGGCTCTGATACTGATAGGTCCTGCCGTCCACCGTGTATTCATAGGTCGGCAGATATACCGTTTCCTTCCGCAGCTCCCTGGTGCCGTCGTCCCGGTCCTCCCAGGTTTCGCGCGTTGATTCCTCCAGCCGCACCACCTTCATCACGGTGCCGGCCGTGTACCGCTGCGCATCCCGCGCATAGTCTTCCTGCGCGCTCCGCCGCTGCCGGACGCCAAACCACGCCATCAGCCCCGCTGCAAGAGTCAGTGTCGCCCCGAAAAGCATGTTTTCCATTGTCGCTCCTCTCTGCCATACAGCACGACGGATCTAATGTACCCAGTGTAGCGGAAAAACGCAGCGGAATCAACTGGTTTGTCCGGCGTTTTTGAAATCGCCTCTTGACAAAGGGACGGTCGGTCACTATAATCGAGGTTCCCAAGCAGCTGCCGCCGTCGATCCGGCTGGAGCCGCCATACCGCTGGCGGCTTGCCATATGGATTGATTCCTCGTGCAGGCGCATCCACATAGAAAATCCAAAACACAGCTAGACGCCGAGACGCAGTGCTGATCGCCACGCCGATCACGTGCTGCGTCTTTTTGCTTCTGAAGCGGCCGGCTTTTGCAGCAGAGGCGGCGCGTCCGGCTTTGCAGGCAAGGCGCCGCATGCCTCGGAACCCGCCGGGCGCGCAGCTGCGCTCCCCCCC
>CAKTZP010000220.1 GCA_934636045.1 uncultured Oscillospiraceae bacterium | reverse complement strand
TGCCCGCCTACGCCTTTGCGACGCATACCGACACTGTCCGCGTCAAGCGCTTCGAGGTGCTGCCCGCCGACCGCGGGAGCTTCATCCTCGTGGTCATGACGACGGAGGACGCGGTCAAAAACAAGCTCATCAAGCTGCCGCTCAGCGTGACGGAGCAGGACCTCAAGCTCCTGTCCGCCGTGCTCAACGCCAGCCTGACGGAGCTGCCGCTCGAGGGCTTTACGCCGGAGCTTCTGGATCGCGTGACCCGCAGCGCGGGCGCGGCCTCCGGGCTGGTGCCCGTGGTGGTCGACTTTACGACCCATGTGCTCGAAAGCTGCCGCCAGTCGGAGGTCTATGTGACCGGTCAGAACCGTCTGCTCGGCCAGCCGGAGTATCAGGATCTTGCCAAGGCGCAGGAAATTCTCGGCGCGCTGGATGAGGAAACGATCTCCAACCTGCCCGCCAAGCTCGACGGCGACAGCCCGGTGCAGATCCTCGTCGGCCCGGAAAACGTCGCGCAGGAGCTGAAGGATACCTCCGTCGTGATGACGCGTTTCGACATCGGCGACGGGATGCAGGGCATGATCGGCGTGGTCGGCCCGCAGCGGATGGATTACGCACAGATCACCGCGAGATTGAGCTATTTTGCCGAAGGGCTGGGCCGGATGTTTGGAAAGCCCGAGCTGCCCGAGGGCAAAAAGGAGGAATAAGCATTGTCCGAGAAACAGAACCCCACGGCCGAAGCGGCCGAGGAAACAGAAAAGAAGCCCGTCGAGGCGGAACCCGCCAAGAACGAGAAAAAAGATAAAAAATCCAAAAAGGTCTCCGAGGCCGAGCAGCTCAAGGAGCAGCTGGCGCAGGAGCATGACCAATACCTGCGGCTCGCGGCGGAATATGACAACTTCCGCAAGCGCTCGCAGCGCGAAAAGGACGGCCTGTATCAGGACGCCAAGGCGGACACCGCCAAAAAGTTCCTTCCGGTCTATGACAACTTGGAACGCGCGCTGAAGAATGAAACGGCCGACGAGGCCTACAAAAAAGGCGTCGAGATGACCATGAATGAGCTGGTGAAAACACTGGCGGCGCTGGGCATCGAGCCGTTCGGCGCGGCCGGAGAGGCGTTTGACCCCACGCGCCACAACGCCGTGATGCACATAGAGGATGAGGCGCTGGGAGAAAACACCATCGCCGAGGTCTTCCAGACCGGCTTCGCCATGGGTGATAAGATCGTCCGCTTCGCGATGGTCAAGGTCGCGAATTAAAAGAACGGATTGCCATGTCCCCTTTGGGGGCTCGCAATGATAGAATTGAAATTCGCGCTGCGGCGTGAAGACAATCCCTCAGTCAGCTTCGCTGACAGCTCCCTTTGCACAAGGGAGCCCTAAAGAGGAATCAATATTGAAAAAGTAAATTACACTTTCAGGAGGTTTTATATTATGGGAAAGATCATTGGTATTGACTTAGGTACAACGAATTCCTGCGTAGCAGTTATGGAAGGCGGCGAGCCCGTCGTTATCGCAAATGCCGAGGGCAACCGCACCACCCCGTCCGTCGTCGCGTTCTCCAAGACCGGCGAGCGGATGGTCGGACAGGTCGCAAAGCGTCAGGCCGTCACCAACGCCGAGCGCACCGTTTCGTCCATCAAGCGTCACATGGGCACCGATTACAAGGTTACCATCGACGACAAGAAGTACACCCCGCAGGAGATTTCCGCAATGATTCTGCGCAAGCTGAAGGCGGATGCCGAGGCCTTCCTCGGCCAGAGCGTGACCGATGCGGTCATCACCGTTCCGGCTTACTTCAACGACGCCCAGCGTCAGGCGACCAAGGACGCCGGCAAGATCGCCGGCCTCGAGGTCAAGCGTATCATCAACGAGCCGACGGCTGCCGCGCTGGCCTACGGCATCGATAAGG
>CAKTZP010000219.1 GCA_934636045.1 uncultured Oscillospiraceae bacterium | reverse complement strand
ACCGAACAATTTTATAATCAGATAAAAGATTTGTTAAAATACGATTCGCTTTTAGGTATACGCGGAGCGGACGAACCTTTCTGGTATCAGCTCGACGGACTTGCGGAAGTATCTAAAATGATTAAAGAAATCGGCTATGGCGATACGCAGATGTACATCAACGCGCTCGGCTACGGCGGCGGCGACTTAACTTACGGCGGATATGAAGAGCATATAACAGCCGAACAGTACTTTGATAAGATTTTTACCGAAGTTCAGATACCTTTCCTTTCTGCCACGGGTTATTTCTATACCAAAAAGAACACGCCCGATAAAGACCTTTCCATAATGTTCCCCACGTTATCGTCTATCCGCACGTTGGCAAGCAAATACGACGTGCCTATGTGGAGAATGTTGCAGGTCGGCGGGCAGTGGAACGACGAAGCTATCGAGAAAGAATCGGTTGACTACTATCCCAACGAAGGCGAAGTATTGTTCGACGTGAACATCGCGCTTTGTTACGGCTGTAAGGCTATACAGTATTTCCCGCTCATTTCGCCTCTTCACTTTGCATACGCGCCGGACGGAACTTACGATTTCAATCGTAACGGACTTATTTCGGCAGCAGGCACTATAAATGAGTGGTATTATTACGCAATGAAAGCGAATAAACAGATAAAAGCTATCGACCACGTTTTAATGAACAGCGCAAATATAGGACTTATAGTTCACGGCGAAAAAGCAAAGGAATTAGCGCGCATAGACGACGAAAACAGAGACGAACTCATTCGTGAAGGCAAATTCCGTCAGCTCACTTCTGTTTCGGGCGACGATTGCTTTGTAGGCTGTTTCGACTATAAAGGCGGCACTGCTTTGTACGTAGTAAACTATTCAAGAACGGAAAAAGCTTCCGTCGAACTTAATTTCGATAATCGTTACGGTTACGAAGTTATTCAGCGCGCCGTTTCAACGCAGGTTGCGGGTAATTACGTTCCGCTTACTTTAGAGTGCGGCGAAGGCGTTTTAATAGTTCTTAAATAAAAAAATAAAGCTTTTAATTATATGCAATTATGCAAATAACGGACAAACAATTACAAAACTACAAAATATTTATCGGCGGAAACAGCGAATGTTTTTTGCATGCCGCAAGCGAGCTTAAAAAATACCTGCTCAGAATCACAGGCGTTACGGTAGAAATAGCAAATAACGACTGCGGCTCGAAAATGTTTATTCTTTCCGTCGATAAAGAACTCGACTTGGCTCATACCGATGCGTTCAAAACGGGTGTTTTGGGTGATAACGTGTATATAGTCGGCAAAACCGAAAGGGGACTTATATACGGCGTTTACGACCTTATAGAACGATTTTTAGGCGTAGATTTTTTCACTGCGGACTGCGAGACAGTGCCTTTTAAAAAGGTTATCGAAATAGGCGAGTTCAGTTATGAACCGCTGTTTTCTATGCGAACCTATCTTGTCGGCGATACTTTCGGCGAGCTTGCCGATCAGGACTTTATGGCAAAGGTCAAGGTAAAGGACGTTTACACTAAGCCCGACAAAGCTCACGGCGGCAATATAGGCGTATACGGCAGGAACGTTTCGCACAATTTCAGATTTTACGTTCCGTATGAAAAATACGGCAAAACTCATCCCGAGTTTTATCGCGCAATAACCGTAAACGGCGAGGACATGGTCACCGTGGATATAACCAACGGTTTAAAAGACGACGGCAGTATTGACCGGACTATGGCGGAAAGCGTTGTAAAATCCACTATAGACGAAATGTATAAAGACGTTGTCGCTATGCCTGACGTAAATGTTTTCACGCTTACGCAGGAAGACGGTCCCGATTATTTTGACGACGATCATAACAGAAGTTTAGCTAAAATTTACAAACGCAGCGGGCTTTTGGTACGTTTTTGCAATGCGGTAGTGCGCGGCGTAAATA
>CAKTZP010000218.1 GCA_934636045.1 uncultured Oscillospiraceae bacterium | reverse complement strand
GATGAGAACCATACCGGTTAATCAGCTGAATCGCTTCTTCCAAATCCTTCACAATCCGAACCGTCAGGATATAATCCAGATATTCCGTACGCAAATCTTCTTCTTCCGCTTTGTCGCAAGGAATCATCTCCTGCACATCGGAAAATCCCTTGAGCTGAATCTTTCCTTTTGCTGCCTCTGCAAGAAGCGGAAGCAGTTTCTTCGCAATATCCCGGTGTACGAGAAGCGTCTCTGCTGCGTTGCATGCCGCAACATACTGCGTTTTCGCATCCAGAATAATACGGATTGCCTTCTCCACATCCGCATCCTTATCCACATAAACATGGCAGACCCCATCCGCATGTCCCATCACCGGAATTCGGGAATTTTCCATAATATATCGAACAAACGCGTTGCTTCCGCGCGGGATAATCAAGTCCACCGAATCATCACATTCCAAAAGCGCGTTGATTCCGGCGCGGTCCTCAATCAGCGTGGTAAAACCCTCCGGGAGTCCCGCTTCCGTTCCGGCACGGTGAACGATATCAAACAATACCCGGTTTGTCCTTGCCGCCTCACTGCCGCCTTTCAAAATCGAACAATTTCCGCTTTTCACGCAAAGTGCGGCAATCTGAACCAGCGCGTCCGGACGCGATTCGAAAATGACACCGACGACCCCGATTGGGCAGGTAACCTTTTCCAGAATAAGGTCATCATCCAGCATTCTCCGAAAAATCGTATTTCCAATCGGATCTTTTATCTGAATTAAACTGTCAATTCCTGCCGTCACATCCGCCAGCTTGTGCTCATCAAAGGCCAGCCGCCCCATCACCGGTCCCGCAAGGCCCTCGTTTTCTCCGCGCCGAAGATCCTCCCGATTGGCTGCAAAGATCTCTTCCTTCCGCGCAAAAAGCGCATCCTTTATCGCAAGAAGCGCCTTGTTTCGAATCTCCCCGCTTACCGCGCCGAGTTTCGCCGCATCCGCTTTAATCTCCCGCGCCTTGTCTCTGTAATCCATCTTATTTTCCTCCGTTATCTTTTGTCTGTGCTTGCAGTTGAGTTTGAGCTCCGTTTCCGTACCACTTGATTGGTGCGGGGCCTCTCAAAACCGTTTTCCGAATGTACATCATCCCATCTTCTTTTGTGTGTACACGCCACACAACCAGCGACAGCTTGCTGTTTTCCAATTCAATGCAGGTAATTCCCCTCGGATGCATACAGCATCCGGTATTAAAATACGAACCCTCTTCCGGCAATGGAAATCTGGGGCGATGAGTGTGTCCGCATATGATAATTTCATTGTGCGTCTGATTCCATTTGGTATAATTCTTCTCAACCTTGTGACGCTTTCGTCTGCTTTTTGCCGGGCTCGCAGCGTAACGAAATCCAACCAGATGGAAAAATCTCCAGAAAAACCGTACGCCGAGAAGAGTCAGCGGCGCTAATTGGTCATTCAGAAAGTCTCCTTGGTGTCCATGCACCACAAAAATATTCTGACCCGTCTCTTTATGGGAAAGAAGAAGTGCCTCATAGACGGTAATTCCCGGGAACAGATCCTCGTAAGTCCCCTCATACTCGTCATACACGCGATACAGCATTTTTTCCACATTCTTCGGTTTGGAAAAGCAAATATTATGATTGCCGAACAACATGTAGAGACGACCCTCGTCATGAAATTTTTTCAGACGATTGAACGTCACCGCATGTGCGTTCCGGATATGCTCAAACTTCGACTGTTCCCACAATTCATCGCCATCTCCTACCTCAACATAGGTATACCCTTTGTTGTAGTAATCACTGAGCGCAAAATTATAAATATGTTTATTCCTCCCGAACTCGTCCGAAAGGCTGTCATCTCCCCGATGGATATCGCTGAAAAACACAAACTTCGACGAATCGTCAAACGGCACCCGGTGTGCCTTCTGATATACTTCATCGAGGCGGCTGATTGTACGCAA
>CAKTZP010000217.1 GCA_934636045.1 uncultured Oscillospiraceae bacterium | reverse complement strand
GCACGAACACCTTCCAGGCCGTGTTCCGCGTCCGCTCGCTGGCCGCCTTTGCCATCCATAAGTTCTTCCAGGAGCGCGGCTTTGTCTATGTCCACACCCCGCTCATCACCGGCTCCGACTGCGAGGGCGCAGGCGAGATGTTCCAGGTGACCACGCTGGATCTCAACGACCCGCCGCGTACCGAGGACGGCAAGGTGGATTATTCCAAGGACTTCTTCGGCAAGCCGACGAATCTGACCGTTTCCGGCCAGCTCAACGGCGAGACCTACGCCATGGCCTTCCGCAACATCTACACCTTCGGCCCCACCTTCCGTGCCGAAAACTCCAACACCACGCGCCATGCTGCGGAGTTCTGGATGATCGAGCCGGAGATTGCCTTTGCCGACCTGTTTGACGACATGCGTCTGGCCGAGGATATGATCAAGTATATCATCGCCTACGTGCTGGAAAACGCGCCGGAGGAGATGCAGTTTTTCAATCAGTTTGTGGACAAGGGTCTGCTTGACCGCCTGCACCACGTGCTGACCTCCGATTTCGGCCATGTAACCTACACGGAGGCCATTGCGCTGCTCGAGCCGCACAACGACCGCTTTGAATACCCCGTCCACTGGGGAAGCGACCTGCAAACGGAGCATGAGCGCTATCTGACCGAGGAGCTGTTCCGGCGTCCCGTGTTCGTCACGGATTATCCCAAGGAGATCAAGGCATTTTATATGAAGCTCAACCCCGACGGCAAGACCGTCGCGGCGATGGACTGCCTCGTGCCCGGCATCGGCGAGATCATCGGCGGCAGCCAGCGTGAGGACAACTACGACACGCTGCTGGCGCGCATGAACGAGCTGGGGCTCAACCCCGAGGACTATGCCTTCTATCTCGACCTGCGCAAGTACGGCACGGCGCGTCACGCGGGCTTCGGCCTCGGCTTTGAGCGCTGTGTGATGTACCTGACCGGCATCAGCAACATCCGCGACGTGCTGCCCTTCCCGCGCACCGTCGGCAACTGCGAGCTGTAAGGAATTTTCTTGACACCAACGGGAAAAGCTGATACTATAATGCTAGTGAAATATCGCGTTGATCGAAAAGAGTAACGGTTCGTCCGCGTGCGTCAGAGAGTCCCCGTCGTCGGCTGGAAGCGGGGTCGCCGCCGTAGCCGTGAAGTGCGTTCGGGAGCGAGGGGAGACCCCGTTGGCCGCGTGAAGGCCGAAGTAAAAAATCAGAGTGGAACCGCGAGTATTTTTACCCGCCTCTGGCTTTTGTCAGAGGCGGGTAATTTATTTTGGGAAACTCTGAAGAAATCGTCTGCGGTGTCTGACGGATATTTTTTGCCAATTCTTCGCTTTGAAAGGCTTGAAATACACAAAGTATTCCTGCACCTTTCAAATCTCGACTTGACAAAAAATTTCTCGCCAGCCACTCTTGCCGATTTCTTCAGAGCTTCCCAGAGCTTCAAATCCCTTAAAACCCGGAACCCTGCAAATTGGAGTTGATTGTATTGCATTTGAAGGAAACCATCGAGGCCTACCAGCGCAACGACCCCGCCGCGCGGAGCAAGCTGGAGGTTTTCTGGCTCTATAACGGCCTGCACGCGGAAATTTACTACCGCATTGCGCACTGGCTGTATCTGCACAAGCGGTATTTTCTGGCGCGTTGGCTCTCGCAGCGCGCCAAGCGCCGGACGGGCGTGGAGATCCACCCCGCCGCCACCATCGGCCGCCGCCTCGTCATCGATCACGGCACCGGCATCGTCATCGGCGCAACGGCGGAGATCGGCGACGACTGCCTGCTGTATCAGGGCGTGACCCTTGGCGGCACCGGCGCGCAGCGTGAAAAGCGCCACCCAACCCTCGGCAACAACGTCATGGTCGGCAGCGGTGCAAAAATCCTCGGCCCGTTCAAGGTCGGCGACAACGCCCGTATTGCCGCCAACGCCGTGGTGCTCAACGAGGTCCCGCCGAATTCCACCGTCGTCGGCG
>CAKTZP010000216.1 GCA_934636045.1 uncultured Oscillospiraceae bacterium | reverse complement strand
ACCGTGAGGTTTCGCAGGACGAACATCTGGCTGACAACCAGATCGACGGCATCCACTGCGGCGACAACGGCATCTTCAAAGGTGTCCCTGTGACCGACGAGCAGAAAGAGCTCACCGCCATCGCCAAGCAGCTATATGAAGCCTATGGCAGTGACGGCAAATACATTCTGGACGGCGACCGCCTGATCCTCTGCCAGAGCAACGCCCAGACCGACCATCTGCGGGAGGTCTTCCCGGATGCCGAGCTCAATCCGCTCGGTGATTGGACCGGCGGCACGGATGTTGACTCTGGTGCTACCAACAGGAAGCTCGGCTCTGACATGGGCGACTCCGTGACCGGCGGCGGTCTGCACGGCAAGGACCTCTCCAAAGCCGACGTCAGCATCAACATCTACGCATGGCTCAAAGCACAGGAAACCGGTGCGCCGGTCGAGCTCGTCTGCGCCATCGGTGATGATGCCGTGGACGGTATTCCATACGAGAGAATTGTAGAAACAGCGAGAGCCTTCATCGACCGCATCGGCGGTTTCGAGAAGTTCGCTGAGTGGGGTCTTATATGCTGATTGAGAAAAAGAAAACGGCGGAGCTGCTTCCTGCCGAATACAATCCTCGCAAGGACCTCAAGCCCGGTGACGAGGAATATGAAAAACTGAAACGCTCCATCGAGGAGTTCGGATATGTCGAGCCGGTCATTTGGAATAAGACAACCGGTCGTGTTGTCGGTGGGCATCAGAGACTCAAGGTTCTCATCGACCTTGGCATCACCGAGGTTGACTGCGTAGTCGTGGAAATGGACGACGCCAAGGAAAAGGCTCTCAACATCGCCCTGAACAAGATCAGCGGCGATTGGAATAAGGACAAGCTGGCCCTGCTCATCGCTGACCTGCAGGGCGAGGACTTCGATGTTTCCCTCACCGGTTTTGACCCTGCCGAGATCGACGACCTTTTCAAGGCCAGCCTGAAGGACGGCATCCACGACGATGATTTCGATGTGGACGAGGAGCTGAAAAAGCCTACCTTCATCAAGGCTGGAGACGTCTGGACGCTCGGTCGGCACCGTCTGGTCTGCGGCGATTCCACGAAGAAGGAAACCTACGACACCCTGATGGGCGACGTCAAGGCAAACCTTGTGATCACGGACCCGCCGTACAATGTGAACTACGAAGGTTCTGCCGGAAAGATCAAGAACGACAACATGGCAAACGACGCCTTCTATCAGTTCCTGCTCGACGCCTTTACCAATATGGAAGCCGTCATGACCGGCGATGCTTCCATCTATGTGTTCCATGCGGACACAGAAGGGCTGAATTTCCGCAGGGCTTTTGCCGATGCCGGTTTCTACCTTTCCGGCTGCTGCATCTGGAAAAAGCAGTCGCTGGTGCTCGGACGTTCTCCGTACCAGTGGCAGCATGAACCGGTGCTCTACGGCTGGAAGAAAAACGGCAAGCACCAGTGGTACACGGGCCGCAAGGAGACCACCATCTGGGAGTTTGACAAGCCCAAGAAGAACGGCGACCATCCGACCATGAAGCCAATTGCGCTTCTGGCGTACCCGATCATGAACTCCTCCATGAGCAATGCTGTGGTGCTGGACCCCTTCGGCGGCTCCGGCAGCACCCTGATTGCCTGTGAACAGTCGGATCGCATCTGCTATACCGTGGAGCTGGACGAGAAATTCTGCGACGTCATCGTAAAGCGATACATCGAACAGGTCGGCTCCTCGGATGGCGTGACGGTGCAGCGTGACGGCGTGACTTTCCGCTTCGACGAAGTAGCTAATGTAGACGAATGAGGGCTGCATTTTTCCTGCGATATTTGGTACATATATTTCTCGGAAATGACTTGCTATTCTGTGGCTTTAGAGTGATATATACAGTACCAAAAAACAAGGAGGTAACCCCATGAAAGAACTACACTACAACGTCACCGGGCAGGACCGCAAAGAACTGGTCGGCATCATCTCCAAGGTGGTCGGCATGAAGGCCGTCTACAAATTCATGCCCACCTGCGC
>CAKTZP010000215.1 GCA_934636045.1 uncultured Oscillospiraceae bacterium | reverse complement strand
GTATATCGTCGAGGGCGACAGCGCCATGGGCTCGGTCAAGCTGTCGCGCGACGCGGAATTTCAGGGCATCATGCCCGTGCGCGGCAAGATCCTCAACTGCCTGAAGGCCGACTACGGCCGTATTTTCAAGAGCGAGATCATCACAGATCTTCTGCGCGTGATGGGCTGCGGTGTGGAGGTGCACGACAAGCGTGTGAAGGATATCGCGGAGTTCGACCTTGCGAACCTGCGCTGGAACAAGATCGTCATCTGCACCGATGCTGACTTTGACGGCTACCAGATCCGCACGCTGATCCTCACGATGCTCTACCGGCTCGTGCCGACCCTTATCCGCGAGGGCTATGTGTATATCGCCGAGACGCCGCTGTTTGAGATCAACACGCGGGAGCACACCTGGTTTGCCTACAGTGAGGCGGAAAAGGCGGAAATCCTCCGCTCGCTCGACGGGCAGAAATTCACCGTCGCGCGGTCGAAGGGCCTCGGCGAGAACGACCCGGAGATGATGGCCCTGACGACCATGAACCCCGCCACGCGCCGCCTCATCAAGGTCATGCCGGAGGACGCAGAAAAGACCGCCCTCTACTTCGATCTCCTGCTCGGCGACAATTTGCAGGGAAGAAAAGATTATATTGCAGAGAACGGAAGTCAATATTTGGATTTGGCAGATATTTCATAAGATTTCTTAGTGAATAGTGAATGGTGAACAGTGAATCATATTTGCCGTTTTTGGAAGATGGTGCTGATTTATGGCTAGGAAGAAAAAAGAACCGACAATTCAGAAAAGTCACGAGAATGATCGTGTGATGGGACTTCGTGCGGAGGTTTTGGAGCAGCCGATCACGGACACGTTGACAGTGAACTACATGCCCTACGCGATGAGTGTTATTGTTTCGCGTGCAATTCCGGAGATCGACGGCTTCAAGCCCTCGCACCGGAAGCTTTTGTACACGATGTACAAAATGGGCCTGTTAAATGGCGGGCGGACGAAGTCGGCGAACATCGTCGGCCAGACGATGCGCCTGAACCCGCACGGCGACGCGGCGATCTACGAGACGATGGTGCGCCTGTCGCGCGGCAACGAGTCGCTGCTGGTGCCGTTCGTAGACTCGAAGGGCAACTTCGGCAAGGTCTATTCGCGCGATATGGCCTATGCTGCGTCGCGTTATACGGAGGCAAAGCTCGAGCCGATCTGTGCCGAGATTTTCCGCGAGATCGACAGCGAAACGGTCGATTTTGTGGACAACTATGACAACACGATGTTCGAGCCGACGCTGCTGCCCACGGCATTTCCGAATGTCCTTGTTTCGGCGAACATGGGCATCGCCGTCGGCATGGCAAGCAACATCTGCTCGTTTAACCTCCGCGAGGTTTGCCGGGCGACGGCGGCATGGATCAAGAACCCTGACTGCGACCTTTTGGAATACCTGCCCGCGCCGGACTTCTCGACGGGCGGAGAGATTCTATATAACACGTCGGAAATGGAAGAAATCTACCGCACCGGCCGCGGCAGCGTGAAGCTCCGCGCCCGCTGGCACTATGTCAAGGAGGGAAATCTCATCGAGGTCTATGAGATTCCCTATACGACCACGACCGAGGCCATCATCGACAAGGTCTCAGAGCTGATCAAGGCGGGCAAAATCCGCGAAATCTCCGACATGCGCGACGAGACCGATTTGTCCGGCCTGAAGCTGACCATCGACCTCAAGCGCGGCGTCGACCCGGACAAGCTGATGCAGAAGCTCCTGCGCACGACACCGCTGCAGGACTCCTTCGGCTGCAACTTCAACATCCTGATCGCGGGCATGCCGCGCGTACTGGGCGTGCGGGAGATCATCGAGGAATGGACGGCGTGGCGTACCGAGTGCGTCCGCCGGCGGCTGTTCTTCCAAAAGCAGAAAAAGGCCGAAAAGCTGCATCTGCTCAAGGGCCTCAAGCGTATTTTGCTGGACATCGACAAGGCCATCCGCATCATCCGCGAGACGGAATCCGACGCCGAGGTCGTGCCGAATCTGATGATCGGCTTCGG
>CAKTZP010000214.1 GCA_934636045.1 uncultured Oscillospiraceae bacterium | reverse complement strand
TCATTGCGAAGGCGCAGCCGTTGGCGACGAAGGAGCCTTACGGATGCGGGCTCTCCGCTTGCCGGTCGGAGCGAAGCGACGTGGGAATCTCATGTGAAATGTTTCGAATTCGCCAAAGCTTATCGAAGTTTCAAAACAATTCTGCGAGATTGCCACGGGTGCAAGCACCCTCGCAATGACAAAATCGGACTTTTTTGACAGTCTGCATCCCCCGCGGACACAGTCCGCGGGGGATTTTCGTTGCAACCATCCGCTATTTTTCCTGCCCGCGCAAGCCGCGGAAGACCCGGCGCAGCCAGCGGCTGTCGCGCTGCGTCACAGCGCCGGTCAGCAAATAGCATGCGCTGAGCACCGCGAGAAAGAATCCGCCGCGCAGCAGGAGAATACCGACCGTCCCGCCGTCCGGCAGAAGCGCCGCCATGCCGACGGCGGCCGCCGTGCTGCCGATCGGCCGCAGAAAATCGGCGCTTTTCGGTCGGTGCTGCGCCGTAACGAGCAGCCGCCGGAGGCTGAGCAGCAGATTGATCGCATGCGTGAGCGCAAAGCTGAACACATACCCGCCGATGCCCCACCGCGGCAGCAGCACCAGCAAAAACAGCACATCCAGCAGCGAGGTGAACGTGTTGTAGCGCACGCAGCTGACCTGCTCGGCAAGTCCCTTGAGCATCCCGTCGACGATTGCGTCCAAATACAGCATCAGCACCATCGGCGCAAAAATGCGCAGATACCGCGCCGCGTCGGCGCTGCGGTAGATCAGCTCCCCCAGCGGCGCGGCGCACAGCAGCAGCGTTCCCGCAACCGCGCCCGCAAACAGCAGCCCCATCCGCATGCACTTGTCCGTCAGATCGACAATTCGCAGCCGCCGTCCCATCGCCCGGCTGCGCGAAAGCTCCGGCACCAGCAGATCGGACACCGCATACAGCGCCGCCGCCGGAAACATCAGGATTGGGAATACCATCGCGTGGATCGTCCCGTAAGCTGCCATCGCTGCCTCCGTCGACCCACCGCAGCGCGCAAGACCGAAGGGGATCAGCAGCTGCTCCGCCGTGGTCAAGCCCGCGCGGAGATAGTCGTTGAGCGCCAGCGGAACGGACAGGCACAGCATCCGCCTGCGCATATGCAGCGGCGCTGCCGGAGGCGCGACGCGCCGAACGTCCCGCCGATATGCGGCGTAGAGCAGAAAAAAATCGAAAATGCACCCCACCGAGCTGCCCAGCGTAATGGCGCAGCAGGCGCGGGAGAGGTCGTTTTTCGCCCATGTCAGCAGGAGCGCGACCGTCATCAGCAGCGACACCAGCCGCTCGGCAAGCTCGATCAGCACGAGCTGCCGAATGCGTGAGCAGGCGGTGCAGTAGCCGGTCATAATCCCGCAGAGGCAGGAAAACGGCAGCAGCAGTCCCATGACCCGCAGCGAGAGCGTCGCCTGTCCGTCCCGCAGCCAGCCGACCGCCAGCGGCTGCGCCGCAAGAAACAGAGCTGCGCCCGCAATGCCGCTGACGAGCAGCGCCGAGCGCAGACAGGTTGACACTGCGCTCTTTACGCCGCCGAGCCGCCGATGCCCGAGTTCCTCCGCCGCAAGATACATGGCGGCGGTGCGGATACCGCCCGTGCCGACGAGCACCGCGAACAGCCCGACCGAGGAGATGAGCTGCAAAAGCCCCAGCCCTGCGGCGCCGATGCGGCCGGCAAGAAAGACGTTAAAGCCGATGGAGATCAGCCGCAGCAGCAGATTTGCCGCCGTCAGCAGGAGCGTCCCGCCGAGAATTGAGCTTTGCCGTTGCACCGCATCACCTCCTACGCTGTCCCCTCCAAGCATATGAGTGCCGCGCCGCGATCATTCCCGCGGCGCGGCTCAGCCTGTCAAAAAAGTCCGAAACCGTCAAAATCAGTTTCCTTATTTATGGATTTTTGTTCTCGGCGTCTTGATTCGTAGAAACGGAGTATTCCAAACGATATCGTCTAAAAAATAGCTTGCTTCGCAAGAATTTTGACTTACTGCGCAACTCACGCCCTACCGTACCCATGTACGCCGACGGGCGTGAGTT
>CAKTZP010000213.1 GCA_934636045.1 uncultured Oscillospiraceae bacterium | reverse complement strand
CGGATGCTGAAAGAATGCCGCGAAGGAAAGATCGACCTGATTCTGGTCAAGTCCATCTCCCGTTTCGCCCGAAACACACTGGCGCTGCTGAATACGGTGCGCGAACTGAAGGGACTGGGCATAGGCGTTTATTTTGAGGAACAGAAGCTGGATACGCTGAGCGGGGACGGTGAGTTTATGCTGACCATCCTCGCTTCTTTTGCGCAGGAGGAGAGCCGCAGCGTATCCGAAAACTGCAAATGGCGCATCCGAAAGAAATTCGAACAGGGCATCCCCACGGGCTTTGGGATGTACGGCTACGAGGTGAGAAACGGCAGCTTTGCCATTAAACCCGAGGAAGCCGCAGTGGTGCGCCGGATTTTCCAGATGTACTTAGGCGGCATGGGCAGCGTCAAAATCATGAAGCTGCTGACGGAGGAAGGCGTGCCTGCGCCATTGGGCGGGCTGTGGAATGCCAGTGTGGTCATGGAGATGCTGAAAAACGAGAAGTATGCCGGCGATCTGCTGCTTCAGAAGTTCTACACCAACAACCATGTGGAAAAGAAGCGTTTTCACAATCGCGGAGAGCTGCCGCAGTATTTTGTAGGCGAGGATCATGAACCGATTATTGACCGGGAAGCATTTGATGCGGTGCAGCGGGAAATCGCCTGGCGAACGGCGCAGCGCAAAGAGGCTAAGGCGAAAAGGGATGCTCAGGAAGCGGCGTCCGTTGTTTCTTCGGGCGCAGAGCACATGCCGTCATCTGGATATACCGAAAGAGAAGCAATTCCTCTGACCGACCGCATTTACTGCGGCGTCTGCGGAAAGAAATATCGATACAAGGTCACGCGGCTGGGAACGCCCTATGCCGCGCCGGTCTGGATCTGCAGCACGTTTAACTATCGGGGCAAGGCATACTGCGCCTCGAAGCAGATCCCCGAGGTTATTCTGAAAGAGCTGATTGCCTCCGTTCTGGGAACGGTCCACACGGAGGATAGCATTCATCATATCGAGATGCATCCGGGCAACCGGGTGCTGTTTGTTTTTCAGGACGGTCATACCGAAGAACACTTCTGGGAAGACCATTCCCGCAAGGACAGCTGGGATGCGGAAAAACGCCGGAAAGCCGCGGAGAAAACCAGAATCCAGCACCAGAAACGAAAGGAGCAGGAACAATGAGCGAAGCCAGAGCCTATGAACCCACAGTCACACGCGTTAAAACGGTTCGGGTCATCCCGCCGACCATTCAGCCGTTATCCGACATTCCTGCCTTTTCGGCGCGACCCAGACGCGTGGCGGCTTACGCCCGCGTCTCCACCAGCAGCGAAGAACAGCTGACCAGCTATGAGGCGCAGGTAAAGCACTATACCGAATATGGTTTGCAGACCTTCTCCATTATGGCGCAGGGTAATTCGAATGGGATTATCGCTGTACGCTTTCCGAAACCCCTGCTTGAGGCGGGGTATTGTACAATACAAACAGTGGAGAGGCTAAATACCTCTCCACTGTGAAGGACAGAATTATTTGATCGTAATTGTACCAACCTGACCGCCGATATCGATGGTATATTCGCCGGCATCCAGGGTGATATCCATCTGGACTACGCGCCAGCTTCCGCCTTCAACGGTCATGATCTTTTCTGCCACAACCTCGCCGTTGGCCTTGGCCTGCACGGTGGTGATACCGTCGGCGCCGGTATTGCGCAGCAGGGCATAGACGGTGAAGGACTCGCCGGCCGTGGCCTGATTCCAGACGGTAGTCTGGGTGGTGGTGGAGGAGCCGGATTCTACTTCCTTCGTTTCCTGCATCTGGGGCAGGATCAGACAGGAATACTTGAATTCGGGATTCTGGCCATAGCGCATGCCATAGTGATAGCTGACCAGCGGATCGCCCCAGTTGCGGGGAGAAGCATGATCGGGATCATCCTCCATGGTAGCCTGTACCATCAGGCGCACATAGGGAGACGCGCCCTGATCGCCAGCCAGATCCTTCCACTGCTCATTGTCGGCCACGATGCTGCGGGCGATTTCCTTGCTGATGACGCCGCCGGGCTGACGGTCGCCGAAGATCAGATCCGCATAGATCCAGGTGGAGG
>CAKTZP010000212.1 GCA_934636045.1 uncultured Oscillospiraceae bacterium | reverse complement strand
CCTCGACCTGATAAAAAATCTCTCGCCGACCATCCTTGCCGATTTCTTCAGAGCTTCCGTAACGACGATTAGGGAGGTGCCGCATGCCAGACGCAGTCACACTCACCGGCGCGAATATCCGGTACTTGCTGACGATGCTTGCGCTGGATCAGAAGAATCAAGGCGTCCGCTGTGTGGAGATCGCCGCAAGCTTGGGAAAATCGAAGCCGAGTGTGCACAATATGATGAGCACTCTCGCTGCCAGCGGCCTCGTGAAGAAGGAGGCTTATGGCCGGGCTGCATTGACGGGAGAGGGAAGAAATATGGCGCAGCGCTATCGCCGCTATTTTGACGCAGTTTGCGCGCTGCTGAAAAAAGACCTCCATGAACCGGAAGCTCTACAGGCGGCGTGCTACGCGCTGATTGCCGAGCTGCCGTCCGGCACACTCGAGGCGCTGTGCAGCCGCCAAAAAGAGATGGAGAGGTGAGAAGGCCGTTTTCTCGGCCGGATGATCATGAAGAAAATTACAGTAAGGATCGACGGCATGGCGTGCGGCATGTGCCAGGCGCATGTCAACGACTGCATCCGCGCGAATTTTGCCGTCAAAAAGGTTACGTCCTCCTTTAGAAAAGGCGAGACCGTAATTCTTGCCGAGCAGGCGCCGGACGAGGAAGCCCTCCGTAAGGCCATTGCCGCCGCCGGCTACAAGGTGACGGACATTCGGACAGAGGCGGCCGAGGAGCACCGCGGCTTGCACCTGTTCGGCAAGAAGTGACAAAAAGTCTCACGCCGCGCTGTAACCGCGGCGTGAGATTTTTTCATTTTTTGAAAATAAGTGAAAACCGCCGATTTTTTCTGAAATATCGGTGGCAGACTGTCAAAGAAGTCCGATTTTGTCATTGCGAGGCCGCTTGCGGCCGTGGCAATCTCGCAGAATTGTTTTTGATTTTCAGATGATTTTCGGCGAATTCGAAACTGCCTGCATGAGATTGCCACGTCGCTTCGCTCCGGCCGGCAAGCGGAGAGCCCGCATCCGTAAGGCTCCTTCGTCGCCAACGGCTGTAATTTCGGAAGGACATAATTGAGCGCTCTTTGTTTGACAGACTGAAAACCCGGCGCAGGGGAGACTGCGCCGGGATCTGGATGTTATGTTATTCCGTAATGATGCGGCAGCCGCCCCAGAAGTGAGACTGATAGTAGCCACTCCAAAGCGTGTCGATGACGACGCCGCGGGTCGGGTTGGAGGCGTGGACGAAGCTGCCCTCGCCTAAGTACAGGCCGACGTGGGTGATGGAGTAGCCGTTGCCGCTGAAGAACACGAGGTCGCCGGGCTTGAGCTCGTCCATTTCGACCTTAAGACCGTCCTCATATTGCTCCTGTGCGCCGCGGGAGAAGGAATAGCCGAAGTGCTTGTAGACGTACAGCACGAAGCCGGAGCAGTCGAAGCTGCTGGGGCCGTTGCCGCCGTAGACATAGGGATAGCCGACATAGCTCTTGGCAAAGGCCAGCAGCTCGTCCATCATCGAGGGCTCCTGCCAGTCGGGCTCACCGTTGGGATGGGACTCCTTCCATGCGGTGGTGTACTTGTAGCAGCGCAGGAAGACGGCAATGGCCTCCTGAATGGCGGTGTCGCTCTGCGGGTTGACGTTCTTGCCGTCGCCGGTGACCGCGCCGATGTAGATCAGCAGGCGGGTCGGCGCCTTGGCCCAGTCGGAGACCTTGCTGCCGTCGCCGAAGCGGGAAAGGGCAACGGCATTGGTGTCCTTACGGGGATATTCCAGAGCGGCCATGAAGTTGGCCATGATCTTGAAGAACTGCTCGCGGGTAAGCGTATCGTTGGGGCCGAACTTGCCGTTGCCGTAGCCGTCGATGATGCCCAGCTCGTGGGCGGCGCTGACGTCCGGGTCGGAGCAGTCGGTGAAGTAGTCCGTGCGCTGCGCGGTGTAGGTCGTGCCGGTGGCCTTCTGGTAGGCGACGACGGCAATGGCGCACATCTGGGCGCGGGTGATGGGCTTGCTCATGTCGCACTTGTCGAGGCAGGAGGGGATCATGCCCTTGGTCTGCATTTCCTGCACCTCGCGGATGGCCCACGTGCTGATGCCGGTGTAGCCTTCCTTGCGGATCTCGACGGATTTGTTCTCCTCGGACTGCTTGTTGAACC
>CAKTZP010000211.1 GCA_934636045.1 uncultured Oscillospiraceae bacterium | reverse complement strand
CCCATGCCCTTACTTCTTGTGGCAGGAGCCGGCCATTGCGCAGTGGGCGCAGTTGCAGCCACAGGAGGACTTGCCCTTCTTCTTGTTCTTAATCAGCGACACGATGATCGCCATAACAATAAGGACAAGCACAATGCATATTATAATGGTTGCAAGATGATCGCAAAGCCACGTCAGCATAACACATACTCCTTTCCACGTAATAAGCAGATTTACATTAACCCTTGACCTTGGTGGTCAGCTTGGTCGCTTCCTTGTACGGCCGGACGAGCATATAGATCATGACGCCCAGAACCGCGACCGCAGCGATCAGACCGATGACGCTGGGCTCGCCCATGAAGAGCTTGCCGAACTGGTTGATCATCAGGGCGACGCAGTAAGCAAAGCCGCACTGGTAAGCGATTGCAAACCAAGTCCACTTCGGGCTGTTCATCTCGCGCTTGATTGCGCCGATGGCTGCAAAGCACGGAGCACACAGCAGGTTGAAGACAAGGAACGAATAGCCGCTCACGCCGTTGAAGACGGACGCAAGGGTGTGGTACACATTGCCGGAGGCGCCGTAGAGGATGCCCATGGTGCCGACGATGTTCTCCTTGGCCACGAGGCCGGTGATGGAAGCGACAGTCGCCTCCCACTCGCCGAAGCCGAGGGGCTTGAAGATCCATGCAATAGCTCTGCCGGCCTGCGCCAGCAGGGACAGGTCGAGCTCCTCCTCGCTCAGCATCCGCAGACCGCCGTCTACTACGCCGAAGTACGAGGTGAACCAGACAACAATGGTGGACAGCAGGATAATCGTGCCAGCCTTCTTAATGAACGACCAACCGCGCTCCCACATCGACCGCAGGACGTTGCCGACGGTGGGCATGTGGTAGGCCGGCAGCTCCATGACGAACGGAGCCGGGTCGCCGGAGAACATCTTGGTCTTCTTCAGCATGATGCCGGAGACGATAATGGCAGCCATGCCGATAAAGTAAGCGGAGGTTGCGACCCAAGCGGAGCCGCCGAAGATCGCGCCCGCGATCATTGCGATAAACGGAACCTTCGCGCCGCAGGGGATGAAGGTGGTCGTCATGATCGTCATACGGCGGTCACGTTCGTTTTCGATCGTTCTGGAGGCCATGATGCCCGGGATGCCGCAGCCGGAGCCGATGAGCATGGGAATAAAGGACTTGCCGGAAAGACCGAACTTGCGGAAGATGCGGTCGAGGACAAAGGCGATACGCGCCATGTAGCCGCACGCCTCGAGGAAGGCCAGCAGAAGGAACAGGACGAGCATCTGCGGCACGAAGCCGAGCACTGCGCCGACACCGGCGACGATGCCGTCATTGATCAGGCCGCTGAGCCATTCGGGAGCGTTGGCTGCCTCGAGGCCGTCGCCAACCAGAACGGGGATGCCGGGAACCCAAACGCCGTAGTTGGCGGGATCGGGCTCGTCAAAGCCGTTTTCGGTGAAGTAGTTGACTGCATCGAGATAGGTCATCGGACAGGTGCTTTCTTCGTCTGCGCCCTCGGGAATCGTGGAATAGTAGACCGTCAGCTCGCTGGTTGCCAGCGTTTCCTCGTCCTCGACCTCGCAGGTCGCGGTCTCGGCATCCGTCCGGAAGGCCTTGAGCTCGGCGAGCACAGCGTCTGTGTCGAGATCCTCGGCTTCAAGGTCAACATCGGTAAAGGCGGTCACGGCCTGAACAGCTGCGGTGTAATCGTCCGCGGCCTCGCCGTAGGCGCTCGAGCCGATGCCCAGCAGGTGCCAGCCGTCGCCAAACACACCGTCGTTCATCCAATCGGTCGCCATGCTGCCGACGGTGACCATCGAGAGATAGTACACGAGGAACATAATCACCGCGAAAATCGGAAGGCCGAGCCAACGGTTTGTAACGACGCGGTCGATCTTATCGGAGGTCGTCAGCTTGCCCGCAGCCTTTTTCTTATAAGAAGCCTTGAGGATGGAGGCGATGTACAGGTATCGCTCGTTGGTGATGATCGACTCGGCATCATCGTCCATTTCCTTCTCGGCCGCCTTGATATCGCTCTCAATATGCGCGAGGGTGGTCGGGTCGATCTTCAGCTGATCCAGCACCTTGTCATCGCGCTCGAAGATCTTGATAGCATACCAGCGCTGCTGCTCCTCGGGCAGACCGTGGAC
>CAKTZP010000210.1 GCA_934636045.1 uncultured Oscillospiraceae bacterium | reverse complement strand
TTGGAGATGCCCTCCTCGAGCAGCATTTCGTCCGTGATGCCGGTCAGCTCGGTGATCTTCGGCGGGAGCTTGCGGTCGTTCGTCGTGCGGATAAACTCGTCCACCTCCGCGACGCTTACCCACGCGCCGTCCTGCCAGACGAGCTTTGACGCGGCAAATTCGATAATTTCATCCCCGGAAAAGCACAGTCCGCTGGTTTCGGTGTCCAATACGAGAAGCGACGTGCAATGTGTTTCCAGTCCCATGGTTTCGCCTCCTTTTCCCGCCCATTGTAACACAAAAATCAACGGTTGACAAATGCTTTTCCGCGGAGTATACTATCGACAACCGCATATTGAAAACCTTCTTCGGGGGGTCGGATGCTTCCGGCTGAGATTGGGCGAACAGACGCCCTGACCCGCGAACCTGACACGGCTCATACCGTCGTAGGAAAAGAACAATTCCGCACTGCTTTCCGGGAAGGGTTTGCAAGGCGGAATTTCTGTTTTTTGGGAGGGCATCTTTGATGCAAAACAAAAATCTGCGCGCGCTGTGCGAGTGCGCCATCTTTACCGCCGCTGCACTGGCACTGAGCTATGTGAAGGTGGACGTTGCCGCCCTCGGCGGCTCGATCAGTCTGGTTATGATCCCGCTGGTGCTGTGCGCCATCCGCTGGGGCGTGGGCTACGGCCTCGCTGCCGGTCTGGTGTTCGGTACGCTGAAGTTCTTCATCGGCGGCGGCACGGCCATCAACTGGCAGTCGATGCTGCTGGATTACAGCGTCGCGTATATGTTCGTCGGCTTCGCGGGCCTGCTCAAGGGCAAGTCCAAGACCGCGTGGCTTGCGGCGATCATCGGCGGTCTCGGCCGCTTCCTTGTCCACTACGTTAGTGGTATCACGATCTACGCCATTGTGGAAAACACGACCATTTTCGGCGTAACTACATCAAATCCCTGGCTGTATTCCCTGCTGTACAACGGTGCCTACATGCTGCCGAATATCGCGCTTACCGCTGTTGCAGTCGGCCTGCTTGCCATTCCCCTGGGCAAGTATCTTCGCCGCGAAGATTTGCGCTAATTTCCTTTACAGCAGACGATTTTTGTAGTAAAATAATGGCGGGAAGCTCCGGAAAGCCCCTTCCGGAGCTTTTCTCTATCCTACGGAAACGGAGGGCGACGTATGAATTGTCTGCGCTGCGGCAGAACGATTGCGGATGACGCGACGTTCTGCGACGAATGCCTGAAAACGGTGCGGCTGCCGCTGGAAACCTCGGAATTTTTGAGTGACCAAATTATTCTGCCGCCCCGCACCGAGGCGGAAAATCCCGAGCCGGTGCGCGCACCGGAAAAGAAAAAAGCCAAAAAAACGCCGAAAAAGCGTCCGAAGGGTCTCATTCGCGCGACTGTTGTGCTGAGTCTGCTCTGTGCGCTGCTGCTGGGCGCGGTCGGCTATGCGGCCGTGCACTATAACGACTGGCTGCGGGAGAAAAACCGCGTCCGCGTGCAGCAGGAGGAGTATGACCGGCTGAGCGCGCTTTTGGCCGAGGCGCAGAGCAGCCTCGTCGACGAGCAGGAGCGCAGCCGAAGTCTCTGGCAGGAGGTGCAGGCGCGCGAGGATTCGATCAAAGGACTGGAGCAGGACATCAACACCTACCGCGCCCAGAGCGCCGAGACCGACGCCGCGATTCAGACGCTGCAGGACGAAAATCTTCAGCTCAACCAGCAGCTCCGGGACTATCTGGCCGATGTGCGCTCGCTGGAGGCAACAACCGGCTATCTGCGCCGCAATTTGCAGGAGGCAAACGACAAAAACGCCGTTTTGCAGGAAAAATCCGACTTTGTTGACGCGCACGTCGTCTTCGTCGAGGACGACGGGACGAAATATTACCATACCTACGAGTGCAGCCGCTTTGCCAAGCAGGGCTACTGGATCTTCGGCCGCAACACCGCCGAGGCCAAGGGCTATACGGCATGCCCCTATTGCCACTGAGCCCAGCCCCGGCTTTCGTCCAACGCCGTAGGGCGGGGTGCCCTCACCCCGCCGTGCAGCACTGTCGATGAGTGAATAGTGAATGGTGAACAATGAATAGTGAATAATAGCGGGCTTCGCCCGCTGCGTAGGGGCCGATGCCCATAGCGCAGCCGTTGGCGGCTCTGCCGCCTTACGGATGCGGCATACCCCTTGCGGGTG
>CAKTZP010000209.1 GCA_934636045.1 uncultured Oscillospiraceae bacterium | reverse complement strand
GCCCGGCACTCGTCAGGACCGGCGGTCAGGAAGGAGATCAGGCCCAGGAGGCTGTAACTGCTGCGGATCAGCTTGTCCAAGCCGGACTCCTTCATGCCCAGTTCCTCCATGAACATGGCCTTTTCCTCCGGGTCGTCCAGCTCGGCGATGTCCGCCTCCAGCTTGGCGCAGATGGGCAGCACGAGCGAGCCCTCGGCGTCGGCCAGCTGCTTGACCTGCCGGAAGTACGCGTTTTCCTCCGGCGCCTCGACGCAGTCCTCGGAGAGGTTGGCGGCATAGATCGTCTTTTTCAGGGTCAAAAGATCACTGGTGGCGATCAGCGCGCGGTCGTCATCCGAGCAGTCATAGGTGCGGGCGAGCTTGCCCTCGTTGAGGTGCGCCAGCAGCCCCTCGAAGACCTCGACCTCGCGGACAAAGCGCTTGTCGCCGCCCTTGGCGGCCTTTTGCGCCTTGTCGATGCGGCGCTCGCACATCTCCACATCGGCAAAAATCAGCTCGAGATTGATGATGTCAATGTCACGCAGGGGGTCGGTGCTGCCCTCAACGTGAGTGATGTTCGCGTCGTCAAAGCAGCGCACAACATGGATGATCGCGTCGGTCGTGCGGATGTTGGAGAGGAACTTGTTGCCCAAGCCCTCGCCCTTGGATGCCCCCTTGACCAAGCCCGCGATATCGACAAATTCGATCACGGCCGGAGTAAATTTTTTGGGGTGGTACTGGTCGCGCAGCCATTCCAGCCGCTCGTCCGGCACGGCCACGACGCCCACATTGGGGTCGATGGTGCAAAATGCGTAGTTATCCGCGGGAATGCCCGCGTTGGTGATGGCGTTAAAGAGAGTAGACTTGCCGACATTTGGCAGTCCGACGATACCGAGCTTCATGGCAGTGCTTCCTTTTCTTTGGATTTGTGAAGATCAATCGACGCGGCGGCGGTTATAGAGCTTGGCGAGACCGCCCTCGCTGGTTTCGCGGTAGCTGGCGCTGATGTGCTGGCCGGTTTCCTTCATGGTGCGCACGACCATGTCGAAGCTGATGTTTCGCGAGCCGCACAGGAGGCTGGAGAGGTTAAAGGCGTCCATCGCGCGCTTGGCGGCGACGGCGTTGCGCTCGATGCAGGGGATCTGCACAAGACCGCAGATCGGGTCGCAGGTCAGGCCGAGCTGGTGCTCCATGGCGATTTCGGCGGCATATTCCGTCTCGGCGATGGTCATATTTTTCAGCGTGCACAGCGCGGCGGCGGCCATGGACGTGGCCGTGCCGATCTCCGCCTGACAGCCGCACTCCGCGCCGGAGATGGAGCCGTTGCGCTTGACCAGCGCGCCGAACAGACCCGCGACGGCCAGCGCCTGCAAAATCTTCTCGTCGGAGTAGCCGTGCCGCTCCTGCATGTACAGCAGTACCGACGGCAGCACGCCGCACGAGCCGCAGGTCGGGGCGGTGACGATGGTGCCGTTATCAGCGTTTTCCTCTGCGACGGCGTAGGCAAAGGAGCAAATCAACCGCAGCTCGCGCACCTGCGGCAGCTCATTGGGCTTTTCGTGGTCAAACAGGAGCTTTGCCTTGCGCTGAACGTTCAGCCCGCCGGGCAGAATGCCCTCGGCGTGCAGGCCGAGCGTGACGGAGCGCTTCATTGCGCGCCAGACCTCAGCGAGGAAGTCCCAGATCTCGATGCCCTCATTGAGCTCCACATATTCGCTCAGCGAAATATAGCGCCACGAGCAGAACTGCTGAATTTCAGCAAAGGAATTTTCCGGGTAGATGTCATCGTCCACGCTGGGCTCCTCGCCCTCGATGACGATATCACCGCCGCCGATGGACAGGACGCGCATCTTGCCGATGCCGTTGCCGTCCTCGTCGAGGGCAAAAAAGTCAAGGGTGTTCGGGTGGGGCAGGGGCTCCTTGGAATAGTCGCAGAACTGCACCTCGGTCTTGCCCTTGCCGAGCACCTCGTAGAGCACGCGGTCGGTGCCGTGGCCGCGGCCGGTCTTGCTCAGCGACTCATACAGCCGCACGCAGTAGGACGCCGCGTCCGGGTAGCGCTCCAAAAAAATTCTTGCGGCACGCTCCGGCCCCATGGTGTGGGAGCTGGACGGGCCCTTACCAATCTTATAAACATCTCGGATCGATTTCATCCGTATCGCCTCTCTGTGTTATAGTCATACATGGATATTATAACATCCGGACGCACAAATTACAATGCTGAAAATCACATTCCGGCCGTTTAAATGCTCCGGCTCCGCCGC
>CAKTZP010000208.1 GCA_934636045.1 uncultured Oscillospiraceae bacterium | reverse complement strand
CGCAGGCTCTCCTTTCCGCGATACACCAGGTTGGTGATCTGCTTTACCGTTTTTCCCGTGACCTCCGCCGCCTGCGCGTAGCTCATATCCTCAAAATACGTCAGATACAGAACCTCCCGATAGTCCGGGCTCATTTCCTCCATGCACAAATGCAGGATGCGGTTTCGCTCTGCTGTCCGGAGAACCTCCTCCGCCAGCAGCTGCCCGTCCGGCTCGTCGGCCAGCGCATCGAGGCTGAATAGGGTCTTTCGTTTACTTTTATGGCGCAGCGCCATGTGCCGCGCCGCCTTGTACAGATATGCCTTGAAGCCGCCGTCCCGGATGCACGGCTTCTTCGTGAACAGGTAGGCGAAAACGTCCAGCATCAGCTCCTCCGCCTCGTGAACGTCGTGCAGATAGCCGTCAATATACAGGGTCAGAGGATCGCCATATTTTCCCATCAGGGCCTCCAGCCCCGCGTCGTCGCCGTTCAGATATTGGCGGTAGTAGCCTTCGTCGCAAGCCATATCGTTCCCTTTCCTTTGCGGCTGTTCCGGATGCAGGGCAGCCCGTCAGACGCTTGCCCTGCCGCGCTGCTCCGCCCAACGGCAGGAGGCCTCCCGACCGGAGGGCTCGCCCCTGCTGCCGCGCATGCTGCGCCTTCGTACCGATAAAAATATAACACAATTTCAGTATATACGAATCTCGGAAGAAAAGCAAGAGGGCAAGCAGCGCGAGAAAAAGCAGCACGCCCGGGGAAATAACCCGGATGTGCTGCAGAAAGCCAAAGTGCAGAGCAGCTCAGCAGCAGGCGCCGCTGCTCGTGGGGCGCCGGATGAGACGAGGCAGCGCCTTGCCCGCCTCCTTCTGCGCCATGAGCCATGCGGCCATATCCCGCAGGGTCTGCTCCAGCGGGCGCGGCTGATATGCAAAGCATTCCGATGCTGCGGCGTGGCTGAACTGCCCGTTTGAGGCAAGGACGGCAACGGAGTAGGGCGTGAAAAACAGCGGCTTTCGCTGCTTCAGGCTCCGGCGCTCGTAGGAGGGAGCGGCCAGCCTTGCCAGCCCGAGCGGCAGACAGATGGGGCGATAGCGCCGCTTTGCCGCCGCCCCGACAATTTGCAGCATCTTGCGAATTGTGACATAGCGGCCGGACAGAATGTAGCCCTTGCCCGCTTTCCCGCTTTCGGCGCAGGCCAGAATGCCGTCTGCCACATCCCGCACATCCACGAAGTCATATCCGCCGCGAACGGCGAAGGGCAGCTTCCCGGCAAGGAAGGATTTCGCCATGGAGGTGAAGCTCCCGCCCTGCACGTCGCCCGGCCCGATGATGCCGGAGGGGAAAACAATGCTGGCGTTCAGCCCGCGCTCCGCCGCGCCGAAGACCAGCTCGGTGGCAGCGGCCTTGCTCTTGGCGTAATCGCCGTCCACAAGCCCCGGCGAGAATTCACAGTGTTCCGTAATGGGGCAGCCCTTCGGCTGCTCCGGGATGGCATGAACGGAGCTGACATAGACCAGCTTGCCCACCTTATGCGCCATGCATTGCTGCAGGAGCTGCCATGTCCCGCCGACGTTGACCTGATAGAGCCGCGCGCCGGGACGCGACGCGACGGAGACGATCCCCGCGCAGTGGATCACACAGGTGCTGCTGTCGGCGTCTGTAAAGAAGTCCGCCAGCGCGCCTTTGTCGCACACATCTCCGATGACGGTATGAACCTCCTTCGGGAGCAAACGGATATAGGGGTCGCTGCGCAGCACAAGCGCAGATACCTGCGCCTTGCGGCGCACCAGCGCCTCCACAACGGCTCTGCCGAGAAAACCGGTAGCGCCTGTAACAAGATATTTATCAAACATTCCAAAGACCTCCTCTCAAGATAATCATACAGGTGTTGATTATCTTTCACGAGTATAGTATACTAGAGAGGAGGATCAGAAACAATCGGCATTTGCCCTGCGATTGAAAGAAAAGCAACACGGCGTGCCGGAGTGTTGCGGAACTTTGTAAACTTTTTGTGAGGAGCGCAAAATGGAAAAGCTGGATGCAAGAAAACGCTATACGCAAATGGTGCTCAAGCAGTCCTTTTTGGAGCTGCTGAAGGAAAAGCCGGTCAGCAGGATCACGGTGAAGGAGGTCTGCGCGCTGGCGCAGCTCAACCGCGCCACGTTCTATGCCCACTACAGCGACTGCCTCGCGCTGATGGAGAGCATCGAAAACGAGCTCATCGCTGCCTTTGAGAAATCCCTTCGCTATGTCAATTCCTTTGATGTGACGGCGCTGATCGAGGCCATCTACGATATGGTCGATCAGAA
>CAKTZP010000207.1 GCA_934636045.1 uncultured Oscillospiraceae bacterium | reverse complement strand
CAAACGCCGTGTCGCTCACGCCCTTGAAGTAACCGGCGGCAACGGCTTCCGTGATGGCGTCATACGCCCAGTGGTCCTTTGAGACGTCCGTGAACCCGCCGCCCTCTGCCGCGAAGGCAGAGGGGAGCGCGGAACACAGGAGGCACACGACCAGCAGGACGGACAGCGCCCGTTTCATCAGTTGCTTCATGATTTCCTCCTATTCTGCGCTTAGCGCTCCGGTACCGTGAGGCTTGCTTCGGGAAGTGCGGCAGCCTTCGTGGTAAACTGCTCGCTCTCTACCGCCGCAGCGGCTACGGTAAGGTCAAAGTCGCCCGTGCGGTCGATATCCAGTGCGCCCGCCTTGGAGCTGTACAGACCGACAACCGGCCAAGCAAGCTCGTCAAAGGTGCCGCGGACGACGACCTGCTTGGTTTCTTCCTCAATCGCAATGATCGACGAGGAGCCTTCACCGTCGAAGCGCGCCCAGTACAGCCAGCCGCTTTCCATATCATAGTACAGGGACTGGAACTGATACTGTTCCTTAATGGCAAGGGATTCATCGGTCTTGATGGTATCGAACTGAGCATAGCTGTAGGTGTCGCCCGTCTTTTGAATCCCGATCAGGTAGATCGTGCCCGACTCGCTGAGCAGATAGAAGTAGTTATACGTGCTGTCGTGGCCTGCGTAGGCAATGCCGCTGATGAGGCCGTATCTGCTCTTGAGATTCCAGCCGCCGTAGACGCCGTTTTCCTCATTCGGATCGACAATAATCAGGTTCGTACCGTAGGTGCCGAGGACGATATCCAGATCGGGGCTGTAGGTCATATCGGTGTAGAAGAAGTCGCCGGTGTAGCAGATCTTCTCGGCCGCATAGCCGTTGGCCGGGTCGATGCGGTACAGCGAGTCCGCACCCGCCGCCATCAGCATATCGTCGGTCTGGACAACGGAGAGGTAGTCCTGCTCTGCCGCGTCGGAAACGATCTTGTACGCCGCGGAGTCAACGTCGATGTCCGCGAAGAAGGCCTGACCGTCCGCATTGTGGACAACGCCGGACAGGCTCGTGCTGTTTTCAAAGACCTCGATGGTGCATTCGGCCTTGACGGTTTCGTCGAGCTTGGATGCGGCGGTGATGACCGCCGTGCCCTTTGCAACTGCCGTGACCAGGCCGTTTGCATCGACCGTTGCGACCTTCTCATTGGACGAGGTCCAGACGATGGAGCGGTCGGTCAGGTTCCACGGGGTAACGGAGGCTTCCAGATAGGTCTTGTTGCCGCTGTAGAGCGTCAGGCTCTTGGGTGCCAGATGAACCTGCTCGGGCTTCGAGGTCGTTCCGACGGAGCCACCCTGACCGCGCACGATGTACAGGCCGGTCATTTCATACGGCAGCTTGGAAACGGAGGTACCGGCGCCGGTCGTGAGGTCGAGCTTGACCAGCTCGAAGGTCGGCTGCGAGTAATTGTTCTTCTGCGTACTTTCGGCCCAATACAGCTCGCCGGTGGTGTGGTCAAAAGCCATGGACTGGACGTACTTCGCGCCAAAGCCGGTTTTGCCGAGCTTCGTCAGCGTGCCGATCTTGCCGTCCTCCGTCAGCTTGAAGCTGTAGAGGTAGTTCGACCGGACGGAGGTGTTGGCGTTAATAACATAGAACGTACCGTCGTCACTGATGGCCAAAACCTGCGGAACGTCGCCCTTTTTGGACGAGGGCATTTCATTGCTCGTGATCGTGCCGACCACATTCAGGTTGCCGTTCATCATATCGACGGTGACGAGCTTGCCGTACTGCGCGTTGCCTTCCTCATCGGGCATGACCGCCAATGCGTAGAGCTGTTCATCCGCCGGGTTGTAGGCCATATCGATCAGGACAGCGTCGAGATAGCAGATGAGCGTCGGCTCAAACTTGCCATGCTGCATGACGTAGAGATAGCCGTTGCTGGAGCAGGCGTAGACGTTGCCGTTGACATACTCGGCGGCACTGTACTGCACGTCGGCAGATTCCGCAACGACCTCCGGCTCGCTGGCCGTTTCCGGCTCAAAGCGGTTCCACGCGCTCGGCTCCTTCCAGTTGAAGGCGAAGAAGCCGTTCAGTTCGACTTCGGGTTCCTCGCCGCTGTCGCCCATGCCCAGCTCCAGTGCGTAGGCCTTGGCGTTGCCGGCGTAGTCCACGATGGCAACAAGGACCTTGTCCGCGTTCAGCGCGGCAGCGTTGACGGAGATGTTGACTTCTTCACCGGCCGTTTCCTGATTCGGAGAGAGCGTACCGATGAGCTTGCCGTCGGTGGTGGCAAACTGAATTGCCGCGATGTACTGGTTATCCTGCGCGGAGACGTTGATGAGCTTCTGCCCCGCGGGGTCGCTGGAGAAGAACAGCTGCTTCACGG
>CAKTZP010000206.1 GCA_934636045.1 uncultured Oscillospiraceae bacterium | reverse complement strand
CGCTTCTGGCATAAGTTCCTGTACGACATCGGCGTCGTGCCCACGAAGGAGCCGTACGCCAAGCGCACCAGCCACGGCATGATCCTCGGCGAGGGCGGCATCAAGATGTCCAAATCCCGCGGCAACGTCATCAACCCCACCGACGTCATCAACGAATACGGCGCGGACACGATGCGCACCTATATCATCTTCATCGGCGACTTTGAAAAGGCGGCGTCGTGGTCGTCCAACGCGGTCAAGGGCTGCAAGCGCTTCTTGGACAAGGTCTGGAATCTTGCCGAGACCGTCACCGACCACGAAACGGCCTATTCCGCAAAGAACGAGAATATTCTGCACAAGACCATCAAAAAGGTCTCGTCGGACATCGACCAGCTCAAGGGCAACACCGCGCTGGCCGCGCTGATGACCCTGACCACCGCCCTGAGCGACAACGGCTGTAACGCCGCCGAGCTCAAGACGCTCCTCCAGCTGCTCAGCCCCTTCGCGCCGCACATCTGCGACGAAATTTGGGAGCTGCACGGCTTTGAGGGCATCTGCTCCGTGTCTGGCTGGCCGACCTATGACGAGGCCAAGTGCAAGGACAGCGAGATCGACATGGCCGTGCAGGTCAACGGCAAGCTCCGCGGCGCGAAGGTCGCCCGCTTCCTTGAGAAGCTCGACGGCACCATCGTCAAGACCATCGTGGTCAAGAACAAGCTGGTCAACCTGATTGTGAAATAAGTCGAGCGCAAATATTTTTCCGCAGGAGACGCAAAGAGGCAATTTTCTCAAAAAAGTAAAAAAATTCGAGAAGATGACTTGACTTTTTTGCCCTCTGCCGATATAATAAATATCGCCGTTTAAGCGGCCCTGAAAGCATCATGGATCGAGCCGGATGCGTCGGAGGGAGGGAAATCAATGTCTGAAATCCGTGTGAAAGAGAACGAGTCTCTGGAAAGCGCTCTGAAGCGTTTCAAGAGAAGCTGCCAGAAGGATGGCGTCATCGCTGAAGTCAAGAAGCGTGAGCATTACGTCAGCCCCAGCCTCAAGCGGAAGCAGAAGTCCGAAGCTGCGCGCAAGAACAAGAGACGCGGCTATTGATTCTCTCCATAGCTTCATAACCAAAGCCCTCTGCCAACCCGGCAGAGGGCTTTTTGCGCGCTTCTGAATAGCAGAGCTGTTGATGCTTGCTCCGCAGCGCTGCGGGAGCGGACGATCGGCGGCGCATGCTGCAGAACTCTGACGAAGCCGGAAGAAAAAACGAAAAAAGCGGTTGACATTTTCTGCGAATCATGTAATATATGTGTTGGTTATTTTCTCGAAGGAGGCGGTTCGATTGAACTGGTTTGCGCGGGTGAAGGACGTCGGCGTTATTGTTGTGGCGGCGGTGATGCTGGCCTTTAGCTACAGCATGTTCATTTTCCCAAATCAGTTTGCTTCCGCCGGCGTACCCGGCATCGCGACGATGATTCAGTACCTGCTGGGCTTCAAGGTAGCCTATCTGACGGTGCTGGTCAATGTCCCCTTGCTGATTGCGTCGTATTTTATCGTCAGCAAGGAGTTTGCTGTTCACTCCGCGATCTATACCGTGGTGTTCTCTCTGACCCTGCTACTGCTCGAAAAGGTCGATATGAGCGGCATTGCATACCATACCGCCAACGGAACGAGCACCATTCTCGCGCCCATCGCGGGCGGCGTGGTCAGCGGCTATTCCTACACGCTTGCGATGAAGCGCAACGGCTGCACGGGCGGCACCGATCTCATTGGCGCGCTGATGCATCACTATAAGCCGGAGATGAATATGCTCTGGATCATCTTCGCCATCAATGCGCTGGTCGCCGCGGCGTCGTATTTTGTTTACGATTTCCGCATCGAGCCGGTGATCCTGTGCCTGATGTATTGCTTTATTTCCAGCAAGGTCTGCGACCTGACGCTCAAGGGCTTTAAGGAGGCAATCAAGTTCGAGGTCATCACCGATGCCCCTGATGCACTGGCCGATGCCATTATGCGGGAAACACACCATGGCGTGACCGAGATTTCCGCCGTCGGCGGCTTTACCCACAGCAACAAAACCCTGCTGATCTGCGTCGTGAACAAGCACCAGATCGTCCAGTTCCAGCGGATTATCCAGCAATTTCCCGGCTCGTTTGCCTATCTTTCCACCGTCAAGGAGACCATGGGCAATTTCCGGAAAATAAAATGAGAAGGAGATCAGCCGCCTCGAAAAGAGACGGCTGATTTTTTCGGCAGCCGTATACAATGCTGTGACGGCAAACGAAAAGCCCGCCACAATGGGCTCGGGTGAGCCACCCTATGCAGAAGGGATAGTGTTGCGCCGAATTCTAGATTTTGCGTATAGCGGGGAATCCGGTTGCGGTGCCCGAAATTTTTTGCTCGCATACGCTCACAAAATTTCGACCGCTGCCCCTCCTTTTTGCTCG
>CAKTZP010000205.1 GCA_934636045.1 uncultured Oscillospiraceae bacterium | reverse complement strand
CCGTACTCCTGCGGAGTGGCCTCCGCAGGAGTGGTGTTTTCTTCGGCAGTATTCTTGGCGCGAACGACGGCGGATCTGATGCGTTCGGCGGCAACGGCGGCGCGGTCAATCGTTTTGACCGTCTCCCGAACGGCCGTTCTCGTTTTAATCTCTGTCATCGCTTCCCGGTTTCGCATCCCCGCCCACAATAATGCTCTCGTCCGGCTTGGTGGTCATCAGGCGGTACAGCTCCGTATCTTTCGGGAACTGATTTTTGAAGGGTACCAGCGCGCCGCCGTAGCGCAGCAGGCCGCAGCCTGCCGGGGCGTTGGTGATATAGCCGGTCTGCTCCGGGGAGATGTTCAAAAGCGCGGCCAGTTTTTCCCGGTCACTGGGTGCCTGATTGAGCAGGATCAGCATTTCGGAGTTCGACAGCATGGTGCTGGCCTGCACGGAATCCAGCAGATACTCCACATTCTGCGTAATGGCGGTGGGGTAGGCACCGCGTTTGCGGAAGCGCCGCCATGCGGAATCAAAGAAGTCCGCGCTGTACGGATTCTGAAAGACCACATGAAATTCGTCGATGAACAGGTGCGTCCGCTTGCCCTTGCGCCAGTTTTCCGTCACGCGGTTGAGCATGGCGTCGGTGATGATCAGAAGTCCCATGGTTTTGAGCTGCCGCCCCAGATCCATAATGTCATAGATGACGATGCGGTTTTGGGTGTCCACATTCGTTTCATGAGCAAAGGCGTCCAGACTGCCGGTGGTGAACAGCTCCAGCGCCAACGCCAAATCGCGGGCTTCTTCCTCCGGCTGCGCCAGCAGCTTTTCCCGGAGAACGCGAAGCGTCGGGACGGGGCCGCCGCGCTTATAGGCTGCATACACGGTGTCTACGCACCGGTCGATGATGCTCTTTTGCAACGGGCCGATGCCGCCGCGGTCAAGCTGTTCAAACAGGGAGAGGATAAACTCGGATTTGTCTACCACCGGATTGCCGCCGTCGCCGTAGCCCTCCACCATGTCCATGGCATTGATGTGGTCGGGACTGCCCGCTGCAATGCGGATGACCTCACCGCCCAGCGCCTGACCCAGCGCGTAATACTCACGCTCAGGATCGCAGATCAAAATATCATCCTTCGTGGCCAGCGCCAGAAAGACGATCAGCTCCTTTGCCGAGAAAGATTTACCGCTGCCGGGCACACCAGTGATGATGGTGGATTGGTTGAGCAGATTGGCGCGGTTGCACAGCAGCAGATTGCCGGAGATGGCGTTTTCTCCGTAATAAATGCCGCCCGGCTCCATGATCTCCTGCACACGGAACGGCATCAGCGCCGCCAGCGCTTCCGAGGTGAAGGTACGCAGAATATCAATTTTCCGCACGCCAATGGGCAGCGCCGTGTTCAGGCCGTCCATCTGCTGAAAGCGCAGCGTGGCCATCTGGCACATCCGCTGTGTGGCAGAGGTGAGGATATCGTCGGTGTCAGCGTCCAGCTGCTGCTTGCTGTCCGCCGTATGCACCAGCGTCACCATGCCCAGAAGCATCCGCTGGTCGCGGGAGGTGAGATCGTCAAGAAATTCCTTCATCTCCGCCCTCTGCTTTTCCATGTCGTAGGGGATTGTGCCGGAGAAGTTGTTGTTTTGCTGCTGCTTGCGTAAAAAGTCTACGATGTTCCTCTCCACGCCGAGCAGGCGGCTTTCTCCGTCGCGGATCGCCTCGTCCATGGGGATCGGTACCACATCAATAGACAGGATCATCGGCCGGTCAATGCCGGACAGCTCCGAGAGAATATCATCCCGCAGATAGGCGGCGTAGTCTTTGAGGAACAGCACGCGGCCGTAGCGGTCGCCCATGCGGAAATGGTCCCGGTCAAATTCAAAGCTGTCCGGGCAGATATCGTCCTTAAAGCTGTGACCCAGCTTCATGGACAGCTTCGGGTCGAAGTGGAAGTCCGCCTCCTCGCCGTGACGGTAAAAGCCGTGCAGAATACGCAGTCGATCCATCATATCCAGTTCCGTGCAGCGCGAACCGAGGCGGGAAAGTGCCAGCGTGTACTCCGAACCGGCGCGGGCGAAATAGCTTTCGGCTTCCTTGTAGCTTTTGCGCGGGATCGTCACCGTGATATACAGGTCGCGGATCATGCCGCTGGCGTGGGACGCCTTTTCCAGCAGCATATCGTTGTATTCCTTCCGGTAATGATCGCGGCTGTCGTTTTCGTAGGGGATCATGATATATTCCTCGAAGTCGCGGCGGTTGAGCTTTCGGGTGACGATGCTCAACTTGGTGTCGGCGTTGCTGTCGCAGAGGTTCAGCAGGGCACTGTACCCCAGCAGCATCGATTTCTGGTCCGCCTCGCACGCCAGCGCATAGTTGATGTCGGAAAATTGCCACGTGCGGCTATAACGGTTCTGCCCCACAAGGAAAATGCCGCTTTTCCAGACCGTGCGAATGGGGATCACCTCCTGCA
>CAKTZP010000204.1 GCA_934636045.1 uncultured Oscillospiraceae bacterium | reverse complement strand
CAGCCGACAAATCTCTTGCCGTCGGGAGCGGTGAAGCCGTTTGCGGGAAGCGTATATGCACCCGCGGAAACGCCTGTGACGTCTGCCATTGCGCCCGTACCGCCGTTTGCATTGAAGCTGACGGTGTAGGTTGCGGGAGGAGGTGTGGCTCCGCTTATCGCCACGGCTGTTTTCACAACAGAGAAGCGGGAGGTGATATCATCCAAGGTCTGGCAGGTGATGAATTCCAGCTCTGTCAGCCCTACCTCAAGCGTACCTGTCGCGCCCGCGTCAACGGTGCATCTGAAGGTCGCTATCACGGTGTCTGCCGCGCTTTCATAGTCTGCCGCGGAAGCCACACCGTTTATGATATGTCTGCCGGTTGCCATGTTTTCCGTGAAGGAAACATCGTCAAAGCCGAGTGTAGCCTTCAGCCCTGATGCAAGACTTCCGGAGCCTGCAACATAACTCAGACCCGCAGGAATATCCAGCACCATCTGAATTGATCCGAGGTCGGAAACGGGACCCATCGTGATGGTATAGGTTATCTCATCACCGGGGGCTGCCGTCGTTTTGTCCGCAGCCACGGTCAGCGTTGTCGACGCTACCGGAGCGGCATGCACGGGTACTGCAACCGTCATCATGGAAAAAATCATGACAAGGCACAGTAGCATTGATGTGATTCGCTTATTCATAGACGATCTTCTCCTTTTAGAGTATTTTTGTGTCCGCTGAAACGTTTTCTTGCGCCGCCGCTCTGCTCCTCACAGAGCGGCGGCTTTCCTTCATTGTTTTACCAGAGAGGCTTTGTACCCTTTACGTGTGCGTTGATACGCATCGCGTCGGCTGTGGTAACCTTGCCGTCCGTGCCGATAACGTCGGCACATTTCAGTTCGTATTCCGTGAGGGTTATCGTACCCTTGACATAAGCGTTGACCTTCATATAGTCAAGCGTGGTGATTTTGCCGTCGCCGTTGATATCGCCTTTCGGGTGAACCTTCATGTTCTTTGTGACCGTTGTCGCGCCGACAACAACCTTTTCGGTGCGTGTCACGTGATTTTTCTTGGAAACCGTCATTATGTAGGTGCCTTCGGCAACGCTGTCGAACTTATACGCCGCGCTGTTGCCGTAAACAACCTTGGCATATGAGGGAGAGCTGTCGCCCTCGCGCGTGAGAGTTACCGTCACGGCGTCGGTGCCGTCAAGGAAGGTTGTTATCGTGCCCGATACCTGTCTTCCCGTGCCTTCTGCCCAGCAGGGGATGCGTACCTTGAAGCCGGAATAGAAGACCTTGTCGCCGACGGTTTTGGTGGTCAGCTCCCATGCGTCGTTACCCAGCTCTATTCCGTCTATCACGATGCGTGCGGCGGAGGGGAGCTCGGGATAGTCCGAAGCAAGGAAGAAGGAAGGCTCATACTGATAGGTAATGCAGTAATAATAGGTAGTGCCCGCGGTCATCGGCTGACTTGCGGTGAGAACCGTTCCGTCCTCTTTTTCGATATGCTCGTCAGCTATGGAGAGACCGTTCAGCGCGGCTGTCGGGCGCAGAGTGAACATCTTGAAGCTGCCCGTCGCGCCGCCTGTGGGAAGAATCATTCCCGTGTGCAGCTCGTAGGGGTCCGCGCCGAGAGTAAAGGTTACGGTGAGATTGCTTTCGTCGATGAGCGCATAGTTGCCGCCGCCGAGATAGAGTCGGCAGGGCTCGGCGAAGCGGACGTTTGCATTATCCTCGGCAGCCAGCGCGAGAGCGCCGGAATATACCGTATTCGGAAGTGCATTGCCCTTGGCATCGAAGATATTTGCATCCTCGCCTGCGTCGAATTTTCCGTTGCCGTTGCGGTCGATGAACCATGTTACGCCGATGACCGACAGCTTGGTTCCGACGTTTCTTCCGGCGTCGTCGAGCTTATCCTTCCAAACCACGCGGAAATCGAATACATCGGGCATCGGATTGCCTGTGCGTACATAATCCTGCGGCTTCACGAGCATCAGGTGCTTGTCGTCCGCGCCGCCGTAAGGCTCCGGCTCGCCGACGGAGAAGTAATACTCCACGTCAATGCGGGAGCGACCGTAACTGTCGGTGAGCTCTGCAAACGGCATATAGTGACCGTTGATATAAACCTTCGCGTCGGGCGCGAGCCTGTATTTGCTGTCGGCTTCGCCGAAGGAGCCGATTTTGAAGGCGAGCTTGTGCATATACAGTCCGCTTTCGTATTTCTTTGTGGGAGGAAGCATGCCGTCCTCACCGTAAACAAAGCAGTCACCATATTCAAGGGAGCCCGTGCTGTGCTGCTCGGAGGACGCGTCCTCATAGGGAACGCCCGAGCCGTTTATGGTTTCGTTCAGCTTTGAGGCATAGCTCCAGACAAGCTCAATATCCGTGATGTTTTCAATGCCGCCGAACTTGAGGTCCATGTACTGATAATGTTTATCGTCGAATTTCCATACGCGGTTGTCGCCGGCATACGGCTC
>CAKTZP010000203.1 GCA_934636045.1 uncultured Oscillospiraceae bacterium | reverse complement strand
TGCTCTGCGCGGTGCTCTTTGACGAGCTGATGCTGCATTTTTGGACGCCGCGGGAGCTGCATTTCGGGCGGCTGTGCACCGTTGTCGTGTGCGCCGCGTTTTTCGGACTGCTGGCGGCGCTGCCGACGGCAATCGGCCGCAGCGCAAGGCTCAGCCGCATTTTGGCGCTGGTGCTTTCGTCGGTTGCGGCGATCCTGTCGCTGACGGCGTTCTTCATTCAAAACGCCTTCAAGGCCTTTATGCTGCCGAAGGACATCTTGGACAACGCGGGGCACGTCGCCGAGGGCTTCGGGGACACGCTGGCCGCGCTGCTCACACAGGGCGCGTGGCGCATCGTCGTCCTTCTCCTGCCGATCGTGCTGTATGGCATTTTGGGGCACCTCGGCAAATGGGGCAGTGCAAAACGCCGCCTGACGCCCGTGGTGCTCGCGGGGGTGCTGGTCGTCAGCTTCTTTGCAAGCAAGCTTTGCATCCGCACGATCTCGCCGGACACGAAAAAGTTCAACGAGGAGTATTCGTTTGACGGCGCGGTCCGCTCCTTCGGGCTTTCCGAGGCGCTGCTGCTGGAGCTGTGCGGCGCCGGAAACAGCAAGGCGGAATTTATTGACGTTCCGACTGCCGCGCCGACCGAAACCGTACCCGCAACGGAGGCGACCGAGACCTTTATCGAGGCGACCGAGCCGCCCGTAGAGTACGGGCTGCACGAGTTCGATATTGACTACGCCGCCCTCGCCGAGAACGAGTGGGACGAGCGCATCGCCTCGGCGCACCGGTACGTCGCCTCGCAGACGCCTGCCTCCGAAAATGAATACACCGGTCTGTTCGCGGGAAAGAACTTGATCCTCATCACCGCCGAGGCCTTTTCCAAGGAGGTCATTGACCCCGTCCGCACGCCGACGCTCTACCGCATGGCGCATGAGGGCATTTATTTCACGGACTACTACCAGCCCGCGTGGGGCGGCAGCACCTCCACCGGCGAATTCTCCTGCATTTACGGCGTTGTTCCGACAAGCTGCGGCGCCAGCATCAAAAAGACCATCGGCAACAACAACAGCCTGACCATCGGCAATCAGCTCCGCAAGCAGGGCTATTTCTCGATTGCCTATCACAACAACGACTACACCTACTACGACCGCCACAGAACCCACTGCGGCCTCGGTTATGACACCTATATGGGCATGGGCAACGGTCTGGAGGAGGGCGTGCAGCCGCTGTGGCCCGAGAGCGATTTGGAGATGATCGACTTCACCCTGCCGCAGTACATCGACCACCAACCGTTCAGCGTGTATTACATGACCGTCAGCGGGCACTGCTCCTACAGTCAGGACAGCAACGACATGGCGGCAAAAAACTACGCCGCGGTGGAGAATGAGGACTGGTCGGAGCGCGTCAAGTGCTACCACGCCGCCAACCTCGAGCTGGAAAACGCAATGACGTCGCTGGTGAACGCGCTGGAAAAGGCAGGCATCGCGGACGATACCGTCATCGTCATCAGCCCGGACCACTATCCCTACGGGCTGGAGAAGAGCTATGCTTGGACGAACGGCGAGGATTACCTTGCCGAGCTGTACGGTCATCCGGTGAAGTCCTGCTTCGACCGCGACCAAACCGCGCTGATCATCTGGAGCGGCAGCATCGAGGGGATGCACCTGCAGGTCGACGCCCCGACGATGAGTCTGGATATTCTGCCCACGCTTTCCAACCTGTTCGGCGTAGAATATGACTCGCGCCTGATGGTCGGCCGGGACGTGTTTTCCGACCAGATGCCGCTGGTGCTTTGGACGGAATATAGCTGGAAAACGGAGCTGGCGACCTACAACGGCGTGACAGGCGAATTTCTTCCCGCCGAGGGCGCGGATGTGGGCGAGGAATACCGGGAGCAGATCGCAGCGATTGTCCGCAACAAGATCACCTTCTCCAATGTGGTGCTCGACTGCGACTACTACGGCATCCTCCTCGGCAAGGAGGAAAACTGAAAAAAAGAGGACGGAGTCCGTCCTCTACGAAATAGATAATTCAAACGGTGAAAACGCAAAGAGGCACATCCGGCTCTGAAAGGAACAGGACGTGCCTCTTTTGACGATGGCACCGACCATGGGAGAGAAATGCGGAGCATTTCGGATGGAAATAACAAGCAGCCCGCCGGTGGCGGGCTGCCGCTATCCCCATGGGAGGGATAATTTTGAAATTTTACTTCTTGAGCGCCTCTTCGACTGCAACCGCGACGGCGACGGTGGCACCGACCATGGGATTGTTGCCCATGCCCAGGAAGCCCATCATCTCGACGTGCGCCGGAACGGAGGAGGAGCCTGCAAACTGTGCATCCGAGTGCATACGGCCCATGGTATCGGTCATGCCGTAGGAGGCGGGGCCGGCGGCCATGTTGTCCGGATGGAGGGTACGGCCCGTGCCGCCGCCGGAGGCGACAGAGAAGTACTTCTTGCCCTGCTCGATGCATTCC
>CAKTZP010000202.1 GCA_934636045.1 uncultured Oscillospiraceae bacterium | reverse complement strand
TGTTTCGTATGGGTCTACCTGCGGTCTGTCCTCAATTGTGATTGCAGTGAATGCATCGCGGACAATTTCCGTGGAGGTCTCGCAGGCTATGGTCTCACCGTCGGAGAGGGAGAGGGTGTAGCCGCTTGCAAGTGTTGCAGGAAGAGCCGTCACATAGTAGGTCTGCCCCACCGCGAATCCGCCTGCAGGAGCGTTGACCTTGATTTCAGAGACAGCCGCAGCGTCAGGAGTTGCCGCAGGTTTGCCATCAGTTCCTAAAGTCACGGAAGCTGCGCCGGCTATCTTTTCTCCGCCGGTGGCCTTGAGGGTGAAAGATGTGACGTCAGCCCTCTGGAAAGTGACGCTCAAACCGCCGCAAACTGCTGAGAAACTGAGTTTGTTGTCGCCGGACTTAGCAACGAGAGGCCAGCAGCTTTCAGCTGCGAACGAGCCTTCCTGTGCCGTCTGGGTTGCCGGAACGGTGACTGTGAATGCAGCGCCATCGAATGCGGCTGCGGTTGCTGCAGGATAGACCGCCCATTTTTCGACGGCCGGAAGTTCGGTAGGTTTCTTCGGATCTATGAGCAGGCTGAGCTTGCCTGTGAACTTTGCGCTCGTGCCTTCGGCGGCAGAGGTAAATTCCGCAGTCTCGCTCTTACTGTCGGCAGTGTAGAACACGGAGATTTTGTCGCCGGCTTTCCACGCCACCTTTCCGTCGGCGAACGAGGTCTTTGTGCCAATCGCCTCAATCTCCCCGGTAAGCTCAACATCGGTCATCTGCCATGTCGGCTCGTCCGGTTTCTCCGGCTGGTCCGGCTTGTCTGGTTTTTCCGGCTCAAGCGGAGTGTCCGGTTTCTTATCCGGTTCTTCCGGCTGTGGCTTCTCGCACCCCACCATCAACGCAGCACAAATCATCGCCGCCGCGAATAATTTTCTTTTCATGTTTTGTGTTTGTTATTAATTATTGTTGAGCTTGAGAGTTGTTCCGACAGCGTCTGGGGTGTTGGAGTAGCCGCTCACGCCGTCCTCATACATGAACACACCGAGTTTCACTTCCGTCAGGCCCTTGAGACCCAGACGATTGCGTTCGATGGCAAAGCTGTAGCGGAAGCACTTGTCCTTCCACTCGCCCTTGCCCGTGGCGAAGTACTGCCAGTCCTCGGTGCCCGCTTTCACGGTGCCGAGTCCGCCTGCCGAAGCGTCGTTGAGAGTCGGAGTCCAGACTTCCGGAGTTATGGTGTAGGCCGGGCGCGCGATCGTCGCAGGGTCGAATGTGTCCGACGGGAAGATGTAGTGTCCCCATCTGTCCTTCCACCCGAGAGCCTTGTCTTCGTCGCTTAGAGGACGGCTGCAGGAGATTATCGTTCCGTTGAGAACCGTCTCCCAGCAAGTACCTATAGGCCAACCTATTCCCTGTCCGATTTCAACACCATCGAGGTCGATGCCGATTGCCAGTCTCTTGATGAAGCCAGGGCAGAACTCGTAATACTCACCATTCTTGAAATAGAGATTGTCGGTGTTCGGGACTTCGATGTAGCCATAAATGTAGTCGGCGTCGGAGTCGAACTTGAGGCGAGTGTCGCCACGGTTGTTACCCTTGTTGGTGATAGAAGCATATTCAACGCTGCCCCACTCGTCCACGCCGCGGACTTTCTTCAAGATTGGAGTACCGTCAAGAATGGGTTCAGAGTTCTGCAATGAAAGTAAGAAACCTCCTCTATTAGGATTAATTTGATTACTCTCAGTTGTCGCAGCCGTGAGATTTATGCCGACAATAACACTTGACATATTACGAATTTTTACAACACGTCTGTCTACTATAAAAGAGTATTTAAAAATGCCATTATCATTAACACCTTCACCATATCCTGGAACAGACGGAGTGTCAATCGGAGTTCCTATTTTAACTCCGCTCGTTATTTGGTCATAAAGTTTAGGAATCCATGATACAACGGCACCATTGTTATAACATTTTCCTGAAACAGCCTTTTCAAATCCTTTATGAGATGAGAACCACCAGCCTCCGCCTTGTCCCTCTTGTGTTCCATCCGCATCTATCCAAAAGTTGAGATTTGGATATGAAGCAAGATTATCACCTGTTTCAATGTAGCCATAAACATAACTTTCATCAGAAGTAAAACGAACATATTTTATCTTAGAGAGATGCTGCGCCCAATTAGACTGATCAGCAGCATTCTCTGTATATGGAGCAGCTATTGGTGCGAGCATAAAATCTTTCATTTCATCCCACCACGAAATCGGTTTGAGATGTCCCTTAATGTCAGCATATGTGTCCGGAGCATCTTTGGCGTCAAGAACTCCGAAAACGGAACGTTTGATGGTAATGTCTGAAGATCCAGTGAGTTCCTTACCATCAGCCTCGCCGCCGTGGAGAGTTATCTTGTAACCGCCGGAAATGGTAGCAGGCAGGGCAGTCATGTAGTACCACTTGCCGACCTCAAAACCGCCGGCCGGGGCATTGACCGTAATCACTGA
>CAKTZP010000201.1 GCA_934636045.1 uncultured Oscillospiraceae bacterium | reverse complement strand
GGTTGGCGAGGCTGGCCCAGTCGATATTGGCGCTGTTGATGTTGGCAGCCGTAATCTGTGCCTGCGCGATGGTCGCAATCTGCGCCGCCAGTTCGCCGATGTCCGCCCAGTTGATGTTGGCCTTTTCAATATTCGCGGCGGTAATCTGGGCAACTGCTATCGTAGCCAGCGCGGCATAAAGTTCGTCCGTAGTGATGTTCTTTGCGGCCAGCTCCTGTATCTTCGCGGAAATCGCCGTGATGGCCGTGGCGTTCAGTTCGCCGATGGTAGCCTCGGCGATTTTTGCCTTCGTAATGGCCGCATCCTGAATGTGCGCGGTCTGGATCGCGGCCATCTTCACCTGCAAGCTGCCCACCGAGCCGGATTGCAGCTGTCCTGCGCCCACCGAATTGATGGCCAGCTTGCTGCCGGATATCACGCCGGACGGGAGTTGGCGAGAGGAGATCATACTGCCTTCCAGCGTATCCGCCGCTGTACCCAGCGTAACCGAGGTGTACTTCTTGGTAAGGCAGTCATAGGTATATTGCGTCATCCGCATGGAGACTTCCACGCCAATGCGCCGGGCAATGACGCGCACGCTGTCGCCGAGGAAAATGTCGGTGAGTGCTGCATACTGCTTGTATTCCTCGGCATCCGAGCAGTTTACAAAATCCACCTTCAGCGTGACGGTTGGCAGATCGCAGCCCGCGTCAAACTCAGCCTGCGCCGCCTTGCGCATTTCGACATAGCACTGCGCCTTGCTTTTCGGTTCGTCGCCGTCCGTGACTTCCCTGGCCTCCGATACCGGCAGATGAATCCATTTCGGGTGGGTATAGGCATTGAGGTTGGGGCTGTCGAGATACAGTTCCGGCAGATACAGGATGTTCCCGTCTGCGTCCTCGCCAGTGGGCATGATACGGGTGACCACGTCCGTTTCATCTACATCGTAGGAAATCCCGGTCAGGTTCTTCTTTTCCCGGATGGAAACGTCGGTATCGTTGCCCACGCGCTTCACCAGAAACACGTCGTACCAGTCGCGGGCCAATTCCGCACCATACTTGCTGACCAGTCCGTTTTCGCCCAGCATGGCCTCCACGGGATTGACGTTTTCCCATTCCACGTCCTCGGCGGTTGAAGTCAGGTCGGAGTAGAAGCTGAAATCATGGCTGGACAGGCACGCTCCGGAAAGGCTCTGAACGACGGAAGCCCCCACTGCAGAGGACGAGGGCTTCAGGCTTTTTACCATGTTGTCGAGCAGGTCATAGAAAATGTGCCGAGCATAGACCGTGACCTTGTCCAGTTCCGGCACCACGCGGTAGATGCGGAAGGGCTGGTCGCGCAGCTGCCGGGCTTCGATGACCTGATTGCGGAAACCCACATTGGTCTGCACCGTCTGGGTTTCTGTGCGCTGAAAGGTCAGATACTGGCTGGCCATATAGCCGTGCTTGCCGTCTGGAGCCGTGACCTCATACCAGCTGGATGTGGTTTTGTTGAGCACGATCACTTCGCGGCCCTTTTTGTACTTTCCGAGGATTTTGTAATTTGTTCCCGTACCGGAACGCAGATGCAGCGGCCCGCTTTTCGTGGTGATCTTATAGATCTGCACGTCGTAGGTGCTGGTCTGGTACTGCTGCGTGACCAGGTCGACGCTGGGAGTCATGGCAGTGGGCACAGGCGCGCGGAGAATGCAGCCCTCCGAAAGTCGCGTCCATTTGCCGCGCTCGTCGATGTCATGCACCAGCGTAAGCTCCCACTCACCGTTCAGCGTCTCGGTCACGGTGCAGCTCATAGGCGTTACCGCACCGAGACCGTTATTGGAAAAGTCGGTGCAGTTGGCAGGATATACACAGATCACGCGAGATACCTCCAATTCGGCTGAATGACGATCTTTGTGACGTTTCCCGTCCAGCTAATGGCGTTTTGCCCCGGCAGCAGCGTTGGAAAATCCCCGCTCATGCAGCTGTTCATGCTGGTTACGTCCTGATAGGCTTCCATGAGTGGAGTGTCCAGCGTAATGCTGTCCGTGATGCCGTCCAGTTCTACAATGGTCATCCCCACCATGAGGGTAATTTCGCCGGAACCGTATATCGTGATGACCGGCTCAGAATAGACGCTTCCGGGGTTGGTAAGGAATGTGCCGGAGGTCGTTACGGTGATCTCCGGCACATTCTCCTGATACCAGAACGGTTTGCAGCGGAAGTTCACAGCGAACGACCGATGCGGATTGCCCCGCAGGATTTTTTCAAACGGGATCTGATTCACGATCCGGGCAAAATAAAAGCCGCCCGGCCTGTTGGCGAAGGCGACTTTCCCGCTTCCTTTCAGGTAGGAAGCAATGGCGCGAATGTTGTTCGGATCAGAAATCATGCACTGTGCGGTCAGAATCAGATCGTCATATACGTCGTCTCCTTCCAGCATTGTCAAACTGCCCGGCCTGCCGGGGATATTGGTAAACGTCGTACGTTCGGCGGGAAGCGTGATCGGCGGCTGTTCCAATACATGGATGCCTTTTTCTGTGCATTTTACACCGTTCCAGGA
>CAKTZP010000200.1 GCA_934636045.1 uncultured Oscillospiraceae bacterium | reverse complement strand
AAGCACTGGAACTGCCAGGACGCCGAGCGCGAGGACATTGTGGTGCAGCTTTTGGCCAACGGCAGCGCGAACGATGCCGCCGAAATTCTCAAGGGCATCGAAACCGGAAACGAAAAGACGCAGTCCGCCACGCAGACGCTGACCTCCGTGCACGGCTGGACGTACACATGGCACAATCTGCCCGACTACGCCAACGGCGTGCCCGTCAGCTGGAGCGTCAGCGAGCTGCGCATCGGCAGCGAGCAGGCCAAGGCGGACGGCAGCTTTGCCAACTGGATCGTCAGCTACCGCACCAACACCAGCAGCGGCACGAGCCTGATCATCGAAAACACGCCCAAGCGCCCGATGCTGTACCTGCAAAAGGTCGACCGTGTCACCGGCGCGCATCTGCGCGGCGCGCAGTTCTCGCTGATCGCTGTGGACGCAGGCGGAAACGCCGCCGCAAACGCCGTGGAAAAGATCGGCGTGACGGACGAGAACGGCTCCCTCAGCTTTGACAATCTGCGCTACAATCAGCGCTACCGGCTGATCGAGACCATCGCACCGGCGGGCTACTTTGCCTACGAAGCTCCGGCGTATTTCACCTTGGCCGAGGACGGCACGGTGACTGTGGAGGCGCATGAGGCCGTATTCTCGGCCGGAACCGCGTTCCACATCCGCGTGACCGACCCGGCGGGGCATAACCTGCCTGAGACCGGCGGAGCGGGAGCTTTCCGGTATTATATTGCAGGAGCGGCAGCGCTGCTTGCGGCGCTCTCCCTCGCCCTGTATCTCAGAAAAAAGCGGGAGGAGGGACGCAAGACCACCTGACCTCCGCACGTACACCCACCAAAAACAGACAATAGAAGGGATGAAATCAACATGAAAAAATTCAGCAAGCTCTTTGCCCTGCTCCTCGCGTTCGTTCTGGTGCTCGGCAGCATGACCACCGTCTTTGCCGGTAATGCAATGGAACCCGCCCTAACCATCCAGAATCTGAAGGGCACTGTCACAATCTCCAACGCGCTCGCCGGCGCCACCTACAAGCTCTATCGCGTGCTCGATATCAGCGGCACCACAGGAACCGGCGAAGACCTAAAGAGTGCATTTGTCACCAATGCCACATGGAATACGGCCATCCGTGAACTCCCCTCGACTTGGTTCGACTTTACCGGCACCGACGCGGGCAGCCTTGCGACCCCAAGGGCCAACCTCTCCGAAAGCGGCACTGCGCAGCAATTCGCTGCTGAGGTAGTGGCCAAGGCCGGCACCACGATCGACCCGGACAGAACTGCAACCGTGGACACCAGCGGTGCGCATGTCTTTGAGAATCTTCCCTATGGCTACTATGTTATGGTTTCCTCACGTCAGAACGGAGAACCGAAATACACCGTCTTCACGCTGAACAAAGCAACGCTGGAAATCATTGAAAAGAACGCCGCTACCCCGACCATCGTCAAGAAGGTCAACGGCGAAGAGGCGGTTTCCGCAGACTTCAACTCCATTCTGAACTACACCATCACCATCACCGCCGTGGCGGGCACGGATACCTATACGATCACCGATGTTCTGCCCAGTCATATTGAATTGGTTGCCGACTCGCTGAAGGTTGAAAAAAATTCCGGCAATGGGCCACTCTCTATGCTTGTGTCTGACAGAGACTACACTGTCACCACTCCGACCGATGCTTCCTTTGCGATTACACTCGCTGATTCTATCCGCAAGGGGCTGAAGGACGGCGACAAGATTGTCATTACATATAAAGGCAAGCTTATGCCCAACGATTCCGTCCTCAATCCCTATGACAACTCTGCTACGCTTACGTATAGGAACAAAGAGAAGATCACAGACTATGCTTCTGTCCTTGCAGGACATATCAGCTTTCACAAAAAGGATGGGAAATCTAATACTGCCCTCGCAGGCGCAAAGTTTGTCCTGACAAAGACCGTGGATGGGAATACGCTCTATGCTAAGCTTACCGATCCTGCAACAAATGAAGCAGAGAAAGGCGCTGCGTATCGCTTTGATTCTTGGGTCAATGCACTTGATCAAGCAACCGTAATGACAACAACTGGCAGCAGCTCGGCGCATATCATCCGGGGTCTTGCGAGCGGTCAATATACACTGGTCGAGACTGAGGCTCCCGCTGATTATATCAAGGGAGAAGATACTGTCGTTCGCATCAATGAGGTTTACAAACCAGAGACTAATGTTCTGACCAGCCTTTCGTCGGAGGTCGCCCAAATTATTAACATGCCCGGCTCTACCCTTCCGGAGACCGGCGGCACCGGTACCACGATCTTCTACATCGCCGGTGCAGTCCTCGTCGTCGCCGCGCTGGCACTGCTGCTCATCAAGCGCCGCGCAAGCTCCGAAAACTAATTTGCCAACATGCCGTCAAGGGGAGGAGCCCCTTCCTCCCCCCGGCTGCGCCGGAGGCTCCGCCTCGGTGCGCCGGAGGGAACGCCTCCCCTTGACCGGCAGGGAGAATGCCGCATGAAGAAAAACAAAAAAACATGGCTCATGGCAGCGCTCGTCGTGCTGCTGCTTCTTGCGGGACTGTCCCTGCTGCTGTATCCCACCG
>CAKTZP010000199.1 GCA_934636045.1 uncultured Oscillospiraceae bacterium | reverse complement strand
ATGTTGGTTTTACCGATATTCATGACAATTGAAAACGATGAAGAGCGCGCTCTTGCGGAAAATTTATATCTTACATATAAGAGCCGTATGTACGGTATCGCTTACGCAATACTGCATAATCGAGAGGATGCAGAGGACGCCGTTATGGACGCTGTATTCGGCATAGTGAAAAACATTTCGCTGTTTTCCTCAATCCCGCGAAACAAAACCGAGTCACTCATTGTTGTAATAAGCAGAAACGCAGCAATCAACCGATATAATTATAACAAACGCAGAAGCACATCATCTCTGGACGAAACCGCAAATTATATTCCGGACAATGATCCGACCCCGGAAGAAATGTTCGGGCAGAAAGAAGATTATGAGGAATTGCTTCGGGCTATCCGGTCGCTTGATCCGATCTATCGGGACATCCTGCTTCTGAAATATCTTTATGAGTACGACAACGGCACGATTGCCGCTATGACAGGTATTGCTGAAGCAACTGTTCGCGTCAGACTGATGCGGGCGAAGGAAAAGCTGTCCGGACTTTTGGGGGGAGGTGAGCCGGATGGAGAAAAATGAACTCAAGAATGTTCTTTCGGCGCTTGAAGCCGATAATGCAGCGGAGCTTAACAGCCATACAGGCAAGCACCGTTTCCCAAAGGATTTTGAGAGACGAGCCATTTCGGTTTGCCGAGGAACTGCCGCCGCTTGCCGTTCACATCGCCGCCACCGTCGTATGCCGCTTTGGGCAGCAGTTCTCATTGCAGCGCTTCTTTGTGCGCTTGTGACCGGGTGCGCCGTTGCGGTATACAAATACTTTACCAGATATATACCCAATTACGGCATTGTCGATATGTTCAGCGATGTCAGAATGTTCGCGACCGAAGAAACGATTGATATCGGTGACATGACGATTGAAACCGTTTTGTATATCAGGGACGGCGACTCCGGAATTGTTCGCCTCTGGGCAACCGGTCCGGCACTGTCGGGCGGGTGGGGAGATGCTGAATGGAGCGGAACGCCGGTATTCACTCTGAAGACAGACAAAGGCGAGTATCCGGTCTTCGCGACAACCGCTTCGGTAGGCGCCGACGGCGGCTTTTATGAGTGTGAAGCGCAGAATGTTGAAGCCTTCGAACATGCATCGCTCGTCAGGAACGGCTCGGAAAAGGCGCTCGTCCTGCACGATATATCCGAAAAGGGCTATACGGTTTCCGCATGGGCGGAGTATGACGGTATCACAATCAAGGCACTGCCGCTGTATGCCAACAACAGGATTATTATTCTGTGTACGGAGGGCATTGCGGATGCCAAGTTCGTTTCGGCGACGCTGACCGTCTATGATTCGCTCGGAAACACCGTAAAGGTTGGTTCCGGAAGTGAGGAAAACGGGTGGTATGTGTTGACCGTCAAAGAAAAGCTGCCCGGCGAGATTGTAAAGATCGAAATTGACAGCCTGCGCGTCCGCTGCGCACCGCCGGAGAACGTCAGTTTTGAATTTTCTGTCCCGAAGGTCGACGGCGAGTACGCTATTGATGGCACGCTGATCGACAACGATGTTTTCACGGAAAACGCCGTGAGCATAAGGCGCGAAGGAGACATTGTTTACCTGACAACAAAGATTGATGCCCATAAGTACGAGCCGCTGACCGATTTTTATGTTGACTATGATTCACCCGGTGTGCGCATGGAAGATTGGAACACACGCGAAACCGACACTGTCATTTATAAGCTGAAAATCGAGTCCGGCACCGATAAGATTGTTTTGATCGCAAGAGAATACATGTACATGATTCATGATAGTCAAAACAAGCCGCTTGGTACAATTGAAATCCAAAAGAGCAGATAAAAGATAAATCGAAAAGAACCGCATGAAATTTTGCGGTTCTTTTCTTTTTTTGAAACAGACGACCGGGGCGGATTGTTATATAAGGCAGAACCAAAAGGAGAGTTGTATATGAAACGCTTGATTTTAATGTTGATTGTCGGAGCCATGCTGTTCGCGCTGCTGTCCTGCAGTGGGAAAAATAACGCGCCGGACGGAAAAACATACACGGACAATTATGTTTATACGATGTGGAAGACGTCGGACACTTCGGTGTCCACACTATATCGGATCAATGTACTGAATGCAACGGGAGCCCCGGTCTGTCCCGATCCTCTATGCGCGCACAATGCATCGGACTGCCCGTTTTTCAGCATCAATACCACCGGCTCCGGCATTGTCGGGAGCAGTATATATTACCTCAGGGGCAGTGTACCGATGAAGTATTGCAGACAGGTGTGCCGTTTCAATCTGGAATCCGGGAAGCTTGAGATTCTGCACGAAAACAATGCCGCAACGATCGCAAGGCTGTTTGTTTTTGAGGATTACATTTATTTTCTCGAACTAACGGACGATGGCAATGACTCCCCGATATACGCGTTCCGCCTCATGCGTTACGGCATCCGTGACAGAAAGACTGTTGATCTCGGAAACACGGGCGCCCAGAAAAACGTAGATATCTACGCCTGCGTTGGTGGCAGGCTGTACTGGGAGGACGCAGGTGGTGCCGAAACCTACTTTTCGACCGACATAGACGGCAAGAACCGTATGG
>CAKTZP010000198.1 GCA_934636045.1 uncultured Oscillospiraceae bacterium | reverse complement strand
GACGGCCTCGTCGCCGTCGAAAATCGTATGGTCGCGGATGCTGGCCGTCGCCGTCGGCCGGCGCAGGAAGGTTTCGATGTGCGCCGCGTGCTCCGGCAGGCGCGAGAGCCGCACGCTGCACCGCACGAGCATCCAAAGACAGCCGTAATCGCGCAGCATCCGGTCGTGGTCGATGTGCAGCACCTCGCTATGCGCGATCGCTGCCGTTTGCAGCGCCGCGACGGCATCCGACATCGAGCGAATCGGCGCAGTAGAAACAGAAAAAATCATACAAATGCCTCCATGATTTTCCCTATTCTACCACGCCGCACCGCACAAATCAATAGAAAATTCCGCAAAATCCCGTTTGCGCGGCGGGCTTGGGGAGGCCCGCCCTGCGACAAGGGCAGCGGGGCGCTCTATGCGGATGCTTTCTGCATGAGATTGCTACGGTTTGCATAGCAAACCTCGCAATGACAAGTCCGGGGCCTCCGTGATAACGAAAAAAGCAGCCTCACCGGTCGGTGGGGCTGCTGATTTTCTGCAATATAACGGTCAAATCCGGTGCGTCAGGACGCCGCGTTTGTCGTGGATGACACCGCGGGGGCAGACCATGGCGCAGGCACCGCAGGAGAGGCACTTGTCCGCAAAGATAAAGGCGCGGTTTTCCGAAACCTTGATCGCGCCGGCGGGGCAGGTCTTTTCGCACAGGCCGCAGCCGATGCAGCTGACCTCACACGCGTCCTTGCAGCGGGCGTCCTTGTTCGAACAGAGCACGACGATGGGGTTGGCCTCGAGGCGCAGGTGGATGACGCGCTGCGGGCAGGCGAGGTAGCACGCGCCGCAGCCGATGCACTTGCTTTCATCGACCTCGGCCACGCCGTAGGAGCTCAGCGAGATCGCGCCGAAGCGGCAGGCGTCGATGCACGCGCCGCAGCCGGTGCAGCCGTAGGAGCACAGATCGTAGCCCTCGGGACTTTGCTTGGCGCGGCAGCCGCCGTTGCAGTGGACGCAGGCGACCTTGGAGGGAAATTTTTTCTTAACGATCATGTAAACTGCTTCCTTTCGTCATTTCCGTTCGTAGGGCGTGTTGGCAAGCGGGAGACTGTAGCGGCGCTCGCCGTCGAGCTGATAGTAGGCCTCGGCAATGGCCGGGGCGGTGGGGATGGAGGTGATCTCGCCGATGCCGATGGCGCCGCAGGCGACGTTCAGGCCGGGCTTATCGAGGACGATCGCCTTGATCTCCGGCACCTGGTGCGCCCGGAACAGGCCGAGCGTGCCAAATTTGGAGATGGGCTTGCAGTGCGCGTCGAAGCGGTATTCCTCCGTCAGCGCGTAGCCCATCGACATGACGACGCCGCCCTCGATCTGTCCCTCGCAGGACAGAGGATTGACGGCCTTGCCGACGTCGTGCGCGGCGACCATGGACTCGATGCGGCCGCTCACTTTGTCGAGAATGCACATCTGCGTGGCGTAGCCGTAGGCAACGTGGGAAACGGGGTTCGGTACGTCCGCGCCCAGCTTGTCGGTCTTGGCCAGATACTCGCCGTAGAATTCCTGCCCCTTCAGGTCGGCCAGCGTTTTGCCCTGCTTGGCCTCCATCAGCTTTTCGCACGCACGGCGGCAGGCCTCGCCGGTGACCAGCGTCTGGCGGGAGCCGGAGGTGTCGCCGGAGTCGGGCGCGATCCACGTGTTGCTGCGCTCGTAGACGATATCGTCGCGGCCGAGATCGGTGTTGGAGACGATCATCTGCACGAGCACCGTGCCGAGTCCCTGACCGATGCACGACGCGCCGGTGTAGATATGGAGCTTGGCGTCGTCCTCGACGATGAGCTTGCAGCGTCCCCAGTCGGGCAGGCCGACGCCGACGCCCGCGTTTTTCATGGCGCAGGCGAGGCCGACGGGCTTCCCGGCGGCGATGGCTTCGTCATAATAGGGCTTGATCGCCTCCAGCGTTTCGACAAGGCCGGTCGAATCGTCCACGATCTGACCGTTCGGCAGAACGCCCCACGGGCGGATGGCGTTGCGATAGCGAATTTCCCAAGGGCTGATGCCAATTTTTTCGGCCATCATGTTCAGCAGACTCTCCATCGCGAAGCAGGTCTGCGTCACGCCGAAGCCGCGGAAGGCGCCGGCGGGCGGGTTATTGGTATAGTAGGCGGTGCCTTCGATCTCAAAATTCTCATAGGCATACGGCCCGGCGGCATGGGTGCACGCGCGCTCGAGGACCGGGCCGCCGAGCGAGGCGAACGCGCCGGTGTCGGAGGCGACCTTTGCCTTGACGCCGAGGATCTTGCCGTCGTTGTCGCAGCCGAGGGTGAAGTCCATCACGAAATGGTGGCGCTTCGGGTGGACGAGGATGGACTCGTCGCGGCTGAACTTGACCTTGACCGGGCGGCCGGTGCAGTAGGTGATGAGCGCGGCGTGGTGCTGGACGGACATGTCCTCCTTGCCGCCGAAGCCGCCGCCGACGAGGGCGTTTTGCACCTTGACCTTTTTCGTGCCGAGCAGGAGCGAACACTCGTGCAGCGTGGTGTGCGAGGACTGGTCGGTGGTGATGAGCATCACCGTGCCGTCCTCCTCGCGGTAGGCCACGCAGCACTCCGGCTCGAGGAACGCATGCTC
>CAKTZP010000197.1 GCA_934636045.1 uncultured Oscillospiraceae bacterium | reverse complement strand
GCGATGCTTCCGGTGCTGATCCCGCGTCTGATGCTCCAGCCGATCGTGGAAAATGCCGTCGAGCACGATCTGTCGCGGCGCGGCGGCGAGCTGTGTCTGCGCGCATACCCGCAGAAGGACGGGACACTTCTCTTTGAGGTCGAGCACGACGGGGAAATGACGCCGGACGGCTGGGCACGCATTCAGGACGCGCTGCAAAGCCCGGCAGCTCCCGCCGGGCCGCAGCGCGGCGGCGTGGGCGTCCGCAACGTGGCGCAGCGGCTGCGGCTTCTATACGGCGAGCGGTGCTGCTTTACCATCACGGCCCCGCAGGCCGGAAAAATTCTGGCGCGGATCGTGCTGCCGCAGGAGGCGGACGCGGCAACGACAGACAAGGAACGCCAACAACAGGCAAGAAAGCGCAACGAGACCCCTTACCCGGAAGCGAGAAATGCAGTAAAATAAAAGCAGCATGAAAGCGCCCCACGGCGCGGGGAGGAACGCACGATGAAAAAGATGGTTGGAGTCCTGCTTGCAGCGGCGATGCTGCTGCTGTGCGGCTGCGCGCGAAGCGAGCAGGAGCCGCAGGCGGCTCCCGTGACGCTGCGGGTCGTGACCTCCTTTGGCAGCGAGGACGGAAACCGGCGAAATTTTGAAGCTGCCGTTGCGGCCTATGAGGCCTCGACCGGGAATCTGGTGTCCGATGGCTCCGACGTGTCCAGCGAGGAATGGAAGGCGCGGGTGCTGACGGATTTTGAAACAGGTTCTGAGCCGGACGTGCTCTTTTTCTTCACCAACGCGGACGCAGAGCCGTTCGTGAAGGCCGGAAAGGTCGTCTCTCTGGACGAGATCCGCGCCGAATATCCGGATTACGCAGGCAATATGGACGATGCAAAGCTCCCGGTGGCCTCCGACGGTAAATGCTACGCCGTTCCGGTCATGGGCTATTGGGAAAGCCTGTTCGTCAACAAGGCGGTTCTGGAGCGCTGCGGCGTTGCGCTGCCGGGGACGGATTATACATGGGAGCAGTTTCTTGCGGATTGCCGGACGATCCGCAGCAATGGGCTCACGCCCATTGCATGCTCGCTGATCGAGATGCCGCACTACTGGTTTGAATTCGCCGTGCTCAACCGAGGCGGCGTGGACACGCATTTGCAGCTGCCGCAGCTGGACGAAGCGGGCGCACTGGTAAATGACAGTGTATCCGAGGCCTGGATCGCGGGGCTGGAAGATCTCAGACTTCTTTACGAGCAGGGCTTCTTCGCGGAAAGTACGCTGACCGCGGGCGATGCGGAGACGGTCGCCATGTTCGGTGACGGCGAGGCGGCTTTTTTGCTCGACGGATCGTGGAAGGTCGGCTTCTTCTCGGAAAATTACGCGGACCGGCTGGACGATTTTGCCGTCTGCTATGTACCCGCGCAGGCGCTCCGCCTGCCGTCCGAGACGGTCGGCGGCATTTCGACCGGGTATTTTATCACCCGCAAGGCGTGGGATGACCCATATAAGCGCGAGGCGGCGGCCCGATTCGTCTCGCAGCTGACCTCCGACGCCGTGATCGAGCAGTTCGTGACGACGGAAACGACGGCGCTGGCCGCGCCTGTTGTGCCGGCGGACGGCAATTCGCTCTACCAGTCTGCCGCGCGGATGAACGCGGCGGTCACAAGATACGTCGGGGCCGTGCAGGACGCGTTGTCCGGCGAAGCCAGAAGCAGTCTGTTTTCCAATATTCCGAATATCGTCACGGGCCGCATCACGGCCTATGACGCAGTCGAGCAGGCCATGCATCTGAACTGAGAGGAGCGTTAGAACATGTACCGGGTCGTGTTGATCGACGACGAGCGGATCATTGTCGAGGGCCTCCGCCGGGTCGTCAAATGGGCGGAATACCACTGTGAGGTCGTCGGGACGGCGTATGACGCCGCGTCCGGCGCGGCCATGATCCGAAGCACAAGGCCGGATATCGTCTTTACCGATATCCGCATGCCCGATCAGGACGGGCTGACGATGCTGGCCGGGCTCAAAAGCGAGTTTCCGGGTCTGCAGATCGCCGTGCTGACCGGCTATCGCGATTTTTCCTACGCGCAGGAGGCCATTCGCCTCGGCGTATGCCGGTATCTGCTCAAGCCGTCGAAAATGGACGAGCTGCACGAAGCGCTGGCCGCCATGACCGAGCGTCTGGGCGGCGCGGAGGGCGCGGAGCAGAACCCCGACGACGGTCTGCCCGACAAGCAGGCTACGAGCTTCATCGTAAAAAAGGCCATCGCCTACATCGAGCAGAACTACGCGAAAAAGCCCTCTTTGCAGGAGGTCGCGGATTACTGCTACGTCTCGCAGTGGCACCTGTCGAAGCTCATCAACAAGTATGCGGAGAAGAGCTATTACGATCTGCTCAACTCTGTCCGCATCGAGAAGGCCAAGGAGCTGCTGGCTGACCCCAGTCTCAAAATTGGAGATATCGTCGACCTCGTCGGCTATTCCGACAGCGGCCATTTTTCCCGCACCTTCAAAAAGATCACCGGCCTCAGCGCCAACGAGTACCGAAGCCGGCTGAAGTGACCGCGCGGAAAAGCGGCCTTATGGACGGCGTCTGCGCCGGTACAGGTGTGTCAGCCGCGCAAGCGTCAGATCATACAGCAGAAACAG
>CAKTZP010000196.1 GCA_934636045.1 uncultured Oscillospiraceae bacterium | reverse complement strand
GCTGTGGGTCATGCCGCAATTGAGATAGTATTCTCCCAGCAGCCTGCCATCCTCCAGCAGCGCAGCAGAGCCGGCCTTTGCCGAGGTCTCAAATGCCAAAATCCGCATGCAGATTGCCTCCTTCGATCGTAATGCGCCGCGCGCTGTCGGCGGTTTTTTCGATGGTCACAGTGATGGCGCCCTCTATAGCCTCGGCGACGTTTTCGCTCCACTCCACGGCGCAGACACCGCCGCGCTCCAGATAGTCCTCCCAGCCAATATCAAACAGGTCGTCCGCATCATGCAGGCGGTACATGTCGAAATGGAACAGCGGCAGCCGTCCGCCGGAATATTCGTTGACGATGGTGTAGGTTGGGCTGGTCACGCACATCGCAATGCCGAGGCCGCGCGCAAGGCCGCGCGTGAAGGCGGTCTTGCCCGCCCCCAGCTCTCCGCGGTATGCGATGATCTCGCCGCCCTGCAGCTGCGCCGCCAGGCGCTCGCCCAGCGCCTCGGTCTGCTCCGGCGAAGTCGTGAGAAATTGCATATTGATGATCCTTCTTTTTTCGCAGTTTTGTACTATTGTACCATAGGCTTCGACACAATGCAAAACTTTTTGTTTACAAGAAGCGACATTGGTGATAAAATAGAGCGAACAGGAGGTGACCGCATGAAAAAGCTGACTGCTAAAATTTCCAATATTTTCAAAAAGGGCGACATGGTGCTGCTTGCGCTGTGCGTTGTTACGACGCTGTTCGGTATTGCTATGATTGCTGCCACCACTGCCAATGAGGGCAACAGCCGTTATATCGTCATCCAAACCGGCACTCTCGTTGTCGGCGTCGTGCTCTACCTTGCGCTGACAGCTTTTGATATTGATATCCTTGCCGGTCAGCGGACGCTGCTGACACTGTTTAACTATCTGTTCATCGGCATGCTTTTGATCTGGGGCGTTACGGTCGGCGGCAATAAGGGCTGGCTCTCCTTCCCCTTCCTGCCGTTCAATATTCAGCCTGCAGAGGTCTGCAAGATCGTTCTGGTCATTATTCTGGCTAAGACCATGAGCGTCCACCAGACGCGCATTTCCTCGCCAAGGTGCGTGGTGCCGATGGCCCTGCAAACGCTCGGCCTCGTCGTGTTCTACGTTGCGATTTCCAGTGACACCGGCGTTTCGCTGATCTTCTTATTCACGTTCTTTGCCATGGCCTTTGTCGGCGGCGTAAACCTGTGGTGGTTCCTCGCGGCCGGCGGCTCGCTGGCGCTGGTCGGGCCGTATATTTGGCGTTTTGCCATCCGCAGCGACCAGAAAAAACGTATTCTTGCCCTGTATGACCCGACGATCGATCCCACCGGGCGCAACCAGCTCTGGCAAACGAACCAGAACCTCAAGGCGCTGCAAAACGGCGGGCTGTCCGGCCAAGGCTTGTCCAACGGCAACGTGACCAATACGACCCTTCCCGCCAGCCACACTGACTCGATCTTTTCCGCCACCGGCGAACAGCTCGGCATGGTCGGCTGCATCATCCTGCTGGCGCTGCTGATCGCCATCATCGTGCGCATCATCTATGTCGGCATCAAGTCACCGGACACTATGAACCGTTTGATCTGCGTCGGCATTGCCTCAATGTTCCTGTTTCAGGTGCTCATCAACGTCGGCGTGTGCCTCGGTCTGATACCCGTTATCGGTCTGGCGCTTCCCTTCTTCAGCTACGGCGGCAGCTCGATCCTGACATCCTTTGTCGCCGTCGGCATCGTTTCCGGGATCAAAATGCGCCCTGCCCCGGACACCACGGCGCATTATATCCGGCCGTATTGATGGCTGCGCACTCCCGAAGTGATCGGCACAGATTTTTTGTTTTACAATGCTTCCGCTGCGAAATGCAGCGGAAGTTTTTGTATAATTTGGCGCGCAGCGGATATCCTATGCCCGAAGCAACTGATAGGAGGAACGCCAATGAAATCCATTTACCGCATCGCGCTGTGCATCATGGCTGCGTGTCTGCTGTGCGCCGCCGCCCTTGCCGCAGACGGCGAGACACTCTACAACGCGGAATACTGCTTCAGCGAGGCAGATTTTCAGCCCGATCGCTACAATGATCTGACCGGCATTTTCGTCACGGGCGTGCCCGACGCGCAGACGGCCGCCGTGCATCTCGGCAGCCGCATCATCCGCGCCGGGGATGTTCTGCCGCTGGAGGAGCTCGGCGCGCTGCGTCTGACCCCCGCCACGGCAGACAGCTGCGACGCCGTGCTGTGCTACCAGCCGATCTGCGGCACGCAGCTGGGTGAGCGCACACAGCTGACCGTCCGCATCCAGTCCGGCAAGAATGAGACGCCTACCGCCGTTGCCGCCGAGCTGGAAACGTACAAAAACATTCCGAACGACGGCACCCTGCAGGGCAAGGATCCGGAAGACGCCGCTCTCACCTTCCAGCTGACGGAGAAGCCGAAGCGCGGCACGGTGCAGCTCAACAGCGACGGCACCTATGTCTACACGCCGGATAAGAACAAGGTCGGCGAGGACAGCTTCAGCTTTACCGTCACGGACGACGCAGGCAATGTCTCGCAGCCCGCGGTGGTGAAGATCCGCATTTTAAAGCCAAGCGACTGCATGACCTTTTCGGACATGGACGGAAGCCCCGACC
>CAKTZP010000195.1 GCA_934636045.1 uncultured Oscillospiraceae bacterium | reverse complement strand
ACTTAGAGGAGGTCAGCACTCCGGCGAGGCTCCCGAGCAGCGTCCCCACCAGTGAGAGCAGCGCCACCAGCACATTGCTGTCCATAAAAAATCACCTCCTAACCTTAGGAGATGATTTTGCAGAATTGCCGTATTTTGTCTCACAGGCCGGAAAAATTCTCTAAAAAAATTCGGCTGCACCGGCGCCCCTGCTCCGATGCAGCCAAGGAGAACAAGCTACTCAAGTTTCTGCCCGCACTGCGCGCAGAATTTGCTGCCCGCCGCCACCGGCGCGCCGCACTGCGGGCACGTCAGCGCCAGCTTTGCCCCGCAGGCGCTGCAAAACTTTGCGTCGCCCGCGTTTTCCGCATGGCACTGCGGACAGATTTGTTTCTGTCCGGCCGGAGCCGCGCTCTCCGCTGCTCCCGACGGCGCGGAGGCCGCGCCGGGCATGGTGCTGCGGCGGATCACGTCGAAAATTTCCGACGGCAGCATCTTCTGCTTGTAAGCGCCGATGCCCGCGGTGATCGCCAGCGGCCACAGCAGGAACAGCCCCACCGCGCCCGCGCCGAGCTTATCCGACCACTGCCCTTCGCCCACGAGGGCGTTGAGCTGCGCGCCGTTCACGGTCAGCTCCACCGTCGTCGCCAGCTTCATGCCGGACAGGGTGCGCAGCGTGTCGGCCTGCGCCGCTTGGATCAAATAGCCGTTCGGGAGCGCCGCTCCCTGCACCTCCATCTTCTTCTCGCCGCGCAGGAACGTCATCACGTTCTCCGCCACGGTCTGCACGTCGGTGCCGTTCAAATCAAATACTCTGGATTCCTTCATGGCCGTTCCTCCGTTGTCCCGTTTTCCGCCGCCAAGGACGCCGTCAGCCTCCACAGCGCCGCGTCGTTGGTCAGCAAATATGCCTGTCCGTCCCGCACCAGATTGCGCCCCTCAAAGGCCAGCGTGCAGGTCGTCCCGTCGTCAAGATAAAATGTAAGATAGCTGTCACTGTCCGTTGCGCGCTGCTCCGTCGCCGCGCCGACCTCCAGCTGCGCTGCCGCGTCCACCAGCGCGCGAAGCTGCGCCGGGTCAGTGACCGTGACCGGCAGCTCCTGCGTCTCTCCCGCGCGCTGATAGACGATCGTCTCGACCGCCGCGGCGTCGAACCGCTCCGTGCCGAAGCAGAACGTCAGCGTATCCTGTGTTTTCGTCGCGCAGCCTGCGGCCAGCAGCAGCGCGAGGCAAAGCACCACCAGCGCAAGCCGCTTTTTTCTGCGCCCGTTCACTGCCGGATGTACAGGAGGAAGTTGTCCACGACCGCATCCATCATCGCCATATTCTGCCGCGAGCGCTCCATGGCGTTCTCGCCGATCAGATCGGTGTAATGGATGCCCTCCTGAATGTATTCGTCGGTAAAGCGGAAGCTCGTCAGCGCCTCGGTCAGCACATCCGCGACCTCGTCAAACGACGCCTCGGGTGCGATGATGCCGAACACGTTCATCGCCGCGCGGCTGGGCGCAATGTCGATCCCGTTGAGCACGGAAGAGCCCGCGTCGACGATCGTCCCTTGGAACACGCCGGTGCAGCGCCCGCCCGTCGTCGAGAGCAGGCGCCCCTTGAGCACCGTCTCGGACATGGCAATCGACGCCAACCCGGTCGTGATAGGCGTCTCGCTGTCGATCTCGAGTTCGTTGATCTCCGCAAAGTGGAAGCCCGAGCCCACGACCGCGTCAAACGCCGCCTGATAGTCCGCCGTGCCGCGCAGGCAGTTTTCCAGCGTCGCCGTTTCCATCACCGGCAGCAGCACATTCGTGTCGCCCGGGACCGTGCTGATGCTCTGGTAAAATTCCTTTGCCTCGTAGCTTTTAAAGTACGGCCCCATTTCGCCGTAGTAGAAGATCTGCATATCCGGGTCGTCCGGATCCCACGCACGGAAGGAATAGCTCGCATACGCGCCGCCGGTCTCGATCTGCCACCCCGCGGGCAGCCGCATCGTAAACACGCCGCCGTCGTAATCCTCCAGCACATAGCGCCCCACCGGCTCCGTGACCGGCTCGGTCGGGGCTTCGGTGATGGCCTCCGTCGGCGCGGCCGTCTCCACAGGCGCGTCCGGTGCGGCGCTGTCCGCCTCCGTCTGTCGTGTCGTCGGGAGCACCATGCAGCCCGTCAGTACCGCGCAGAGCACCGCCCCGGCCGCAATTGCACAGAACCATTTTTTCATCTTTCGCCCTCCTTGCGACGGGTTTCTTTGCTTCATTCTATCATTTTCCGCCGCTTGCGTCCAGTCTTTCGCGCTAAATTTCAAAATTGTCCATGCCTCAACGGAAACACCCGCTCAGCCGAGTGCTACGTCGAGCACCATCATCACGCTGAAGCCCACGGCAAAAAACACCGTGCCGAGGTTGGAATGCCGCCCCTGTGACATCTCGGGCACCAGCTCCTCCACCACGACGTAGAGCATCGCGCCCGCCGCAAAGCTCAGCAGATACGGCAGCGCCGGGATGACAAGCCGCGCCGCCAAGATCGTCAGCGCCGCACCGATCGGCTCCACGATACCCGACAGCACGCCGCCAAGAAACGCTCTGCCCTTGTGCATGCCCTCCGCGCGCAAGGGCATGGAGATGATCGCGCCCTCCGGGAAATTCTGGATCGCAATGCCCAGCGACAGCACCAGTGCACCCGCCGCCGTGATCTGCGCGCTGCCGGAAAGATAGCCCGCGTACACCACGCCGACCGCCATGCCCTCCGGGATATTGTGCAGCGTCACCGCCAGCACCATCATCGTCGTGCGCCCCAGCTTGCTTTTCGGC
>CAKTZP010000194.1 GCA_934636045.1 uncultured Oscillospiraceae bacterium | reverse complement strand
TCCCACTTGTCCGCGGAATCCTTTTCGCAGTGCACGAGCACGAATTCGACATATTCGCGCTCACCGATGCGCTCGTAATCGACCTTCTGCAGATCGGCCAGCTTCTCGTCGGCCTTGGCTTCGTCCATGCAGGTGCAGACCGGCACGGCAAAGCGGTTGCGGGAGACGAGGGTCTTTTCATGACGGAACAGAACCGTTTCGCCGCCGAGCTTGATGTCGCTGCCGACGGTGAGGGTCTTCATGGGAGGCGCGGTCGCCTCGGAGAGAGTTGCGATGGCGTCCGGCGAGAAGTACGGACACTTATCCAGCGGGACAGCGCCCTGCGCGACCTTCATGCAGAAGGCCATACAGGTGGGGCTGCCGCATTCCTTACAGTTTTTCTTCGGGGACAGCTTGAAGATGTCTAAGCCTTTCAGTGCCATGTTATGTTCCTCCTTCCGCTCAGACCAGCGCTTCGATCATGGTCGCGATCGCCTTGATGGCGGCCGGATGGCGCATGATGACAGCGTCGGAGCCGCCGGCCAGGCAAGCGGCGGCGGTGGTGATCTCCATCTCAATGCCGCGCTCCTCGGCATCGCCCCATTCGGGCATGTCGGCTTCGGCCATGATGGATTCCTTCACGCTCCACGTTTCGGTGGAAACGGGGGTGATGATGGGCATCTGGAGCTGGTCGTCGCTCTGCGCCAGCGCCGCGGCGCGGATGCGATCGAGGGTGGAGGCAACGTATTCGTAGCCGTAGCCCGCGGCGGCGGAACCGGCGTTCATCACGATGGACGACGGGGCAACGCCGAGCTGGGTCAGCAGAACGTTCAGCTGCTTTGCAAGGTTGATGTCAACGGCGGATTCTGCGCCGACCTTCTGGCCGTAAGCCATGACGACGGAAGCGCCGACGGACTTGTAGTCCTCTTCGCGGGCGGACATGACGAGGATGTTCTTGCCCTGCAGCGCCTCAGCGATCTTGGAGAACAGCTCGGCGTCCTTTTCGATGTTCTTGCAGCCCATGATAACGATGGGCAGGGTCGTTGCTTCGGCAACGGACTTGGCGATCTCGACGCATTCGGCCGTCGGCTTGTTCTCGCCGTTGGGATCAGCGCCTTCAAAATGCAGACAGACAAAGGAAGCGCCGTGCATTTCTTCGACCTTTTTGGCCATTTCGGCCGGGGTGGTGCAGCCTGCATAGAAGTCCTGAAGACCCTTCTGCGGATAGGCTGCGAGGCCGGCGTCGGTGATCTCGACGCCGATCTTCGGTGCGTTTTCAATGGGCGCATCGAAGGCGTAGAAGGGCAGAACGTTCACGCCGCCCAGCTTGACTGCCTTGTCCCCTGTGCCGAGGGTGACGGTGGCAATGGACGAAGAGAACGCCTGCGTTTTGGGTTCAAAAGCCATTGTTTTTTCCTCCTGAGTGTTTTACGGGCAGGCCAAGCCGGCCCGGTTGGTTTACATAATTCCAAACCCCGCAGGTAATGCCGTACCCGCGAGATGGGAGAACGGGGAATAGGGAATAATGAATAGTGAATGGTGAATGGTGAATAGTGAATAGTGAATAATGAATAATGGCGGTGTGCCTTCGGCACGATTGGAATTCGCGCCAAAGGCGCGAAGACAGCCCCTCAGTCAGCCTGCGGCTGACAGCTCCCCCTTACACAGGGGAGCCCTAGGTTTGTGCGCACCAATAGGGCTCCCTTGTGTAAAGGGAGCTGGCGCGCAGCGCCTGAGGGATTGTGTCCTTGCGCAGCAAGGACGGCGGGCGGAGCCCGCCAAGCGATACCGCAAAATCTATCGTATCACGCCGTAGGGGCGGTCATTGACCGCCCGTACTGGCACTGCGACTTTGCGGTAAGGTGAGGGCTGCTTACAGCCCCAGATCCTGCATCACGCCGCGCAGAGCGACCTTAATGGGACTGGTGTCCGGGACGCGGGCGCTGGGCTTTCCCTCACAGTCGGCCTCATAGACCGCGTCATCCTGCGGCAGAACACCAAGCAGCGTCAGCTTCTGGTTTTCGATCTCCTCGCGGACGCCGTCGTTGAGAACGCCGCCGGGGGCGCGGTTGACAATCAGGCCCATTTTTGTGGGCTTGAGATTCAGCTCGTCCACCATCCGCGCGATGCGTCCGACTGCCTGAACGCCGCGGCGGGAGCAGTCGGAAACCAGCAGCAGCGTGTCCACATGGGGCAGCGTGCCGCGGGCGATGTGCTCCATGCCCGCCTCGTTGTCGATGACGGTGTAGCGGTATGCGCCGAGGTACTTGTCCATCTGCGTCTTCAGCACGCCGTTGACGTAGCAGTAGCAGCCCTTGCCCTGCGTGCGGCCCATGACGAGCATATCAAAGTCGTCCTCCTCCAGCAGCGCGTCGTTGAAGCGCATTTCGGCGTAGTCGGCCTTGGTCATGTTCTTGGGGATGACGTCGCCGCGGAGCTCGGCCTGTGCGATCTCCTCACGAATCTCGCCGAGGGAGGTGACGGACTCGACGCCCAGCACCTCGTTCAGATTGGAGTTTGCGTCGGCGTCCACGACCAGCAGCGGGCCCTTCCCGGTCTGAATCAGATAATCGATCAGCATGCCGCAGACGGTGGTCTTGCCCACGCCGCCCTTTCCGGCGACAGCGATGGTATGCGTCATAAGAATTGCTCCTTTGCAAGGGAATCTCCGTATCCCTGCGGCGCAGTGCCGCAGGGATACGGGGTTCTTATTTATATGTTAAATGAGGTCGAGCAGACCGGCTTCCTTGGCAATGCGGGCCACGTCGTCGTACTTGTTCAGTGCGTACAGATGGATGCCGTTGATGCCGCAGGCGCGGTACTCGTCGATCTGA
>CAKTZP010000193.1 GCA_934636045.1 uncultured Oscillospiraceae bacterium | reverse complement strand
ATGTTGGCCTCGGTCGTTTCGAGGAGGGTCTTGAGCTCCTCCGCCTTGCCCTCACCGATGAAGCTGTGTGGATCGGGGGTATGGCGGTTTTGCAGCATTTTCGCTGCACAGGTGCCGCCCGCCGTTTCCAGCAGAGCTTCCAGCTCGTCGAGCGTCTCATCCGTCGCCGTCTCCTCGGGAGAAAAACAATCGGCATTCAGGCCGACCAAAATTGCTTTTTCGATCACAGTATGGTCGTTGTTTCTCATTCTATTCTCCAAAAATCTACAAAAAATATGAAAAAAGCCCGCACCGATACGGCACGGACTTTCATCAATTACTTCAGACCATACTTCTTGTTGAAACGGTCAACACGTCCACCGGTGTCAACCAGCTTCTGCTTGCCGGTATAGAAAGGGTGGCACTTGGAGCAAATTTCAACCTTAATGTCCTTTTTGGTAGAACCGGTCTCAATAATCTCACCGCACGCGCATCTGATCGTAGTCTGTTCGTACTTCGGATGGATTCCTTCCTTCATTGCATTCACCTCTTTCTTGCTTTCGTAAAAGGGCATGATACCCCCGTTTATTTCAATGCCCGACTATAGTAGCACACATCCCGTCAAAATGCAAGTGTTTTTTTCAAATTTTCTCTTCTGTTTTTTCCGTTGCCACCAGATATGGCTGCAGCGAGGGCGGTGCCGTGCAAATATGGCGGTTTGGCGCGGTGCGGCCTACTCAGCCTGCGGGCGGATGATGCGCGCACGCCGCTCCGCATCCGGCGCGCCGAGCTCGCCGCAGCAAAACAGACCAAAAAGCGCCGCTGCCCGCTGCTCAAGCCGCCAATAGTCAAGCTCCGGCGGCAGCGCGCCGGGGTTCACGACCGGCACCATACCGAGCTTCTTCATTTCGCGCAGCAAGCTCTGTCCGCGCTCGCTCACGGCCAGCACACGCACGTATGGTGCCTCCTCGTTCAGCCGCTGCTCCGAAATGCCCAGATAGGCGCACAGCAGCAGGCGCATCAGCCGTGTGCGGGTGTAGCGCTTCGACTTTGCCGCCGTGATCACATCCTCGAGCGTCCGCTCCGTGCGGCAGGCTGCGGCAACCTTGCGCCACAGACCCTCGCCGCCATACGGCAAGGCAGCAAACTCTTCGTCAGACATCGCGCGCAGCCGCGCCAGCCACGCCCGCTCCCCTGCCGCGCTGCTGTAGCGCGGTGCATCCCGAAAAGCGGCCAGCGCCGCCTCCGGCACAAAGCCCGTCCAGTCCTCCCGCCCGCGCAAAAACGAGGCAGACGGGTTTTCCGGGTCGTCGCTCAGATGATAGCTCCCCTCACGGTGCATCATCAGAGGGGTTATCGTCTCGCCGCGCCGCACGATGGCCTTGCAGTACTCCACGGCAAGGATATTGTTCGGCGCGCGCAGCAGCTCTGCGTCCGCACCCAGCCGCTCCAGCGCCCGCTGACGCGCCGCCGGGAAGCTCCGCCCCACCGCCAGCTCTATCTTTAAAAAGCCCGGAAATTCCGGCGTCAGCAGCGCTTTTGCGGTCGCCAGTATTTTTTCTTCGTCCGTCTCCTCGCAGCCGAAGGCCAGCGTGTCCACACAGCCGAGCTTCGTGAAAAGATCCACTGCGCCGTCGGCAAAGCCCTCGGCAGAACGAATGGCATAGGTCAGCGGCAGCTCCAGCACCACGTCCGCGCCGCAGGCCAGCGCCGCGCGGGCGCGCGCCAGCTTGTCCAGAACAGCCGGCTCTCCCCGCTGAACGTAATTTCCGCTCATCAGGCACACGACTGCGCCCTGCTCCCGCAGCAGCGACAGCTGCTTTGCATGGCCGTTGTGAAAGGGGTTATACTCACAGATCACGCCGATCGTCTTCAAACTTTTTCCCTCTTTTCCAAAAAAGCACTTGTAACCCGGACAAATATATTATAGAATAAACAGGTATGCAATAATACTATCACGAAAGTGAAAAAAAAGAAACAAGAATTTACAGGAGTTGAAATCACCATGAACATTCTCGTTATCAATGCAGGCAGCTCTTCGCTGAAGTACCAGCTCATGGATCCGGATACCGGTGTCGTCACCGCAAAGGGTCTTTGCGAGCGCATCTATATCGACGGCCGCCTGACGCACAAGAACCTCGCCAATGGCACCAAGGTCGTCCGTGAGATCCCCATGCCCAGCCATGCTGAGGCCATTGAAGCCGTGCTTTCCATCCTTGTTGACCCCGAATACGGCGTCATCAAGTCCGTCGATGAGATCGATGCCGTCGGCCATCGCGTCCTGCACGGCGGCGACAAGTTCATCGCCTCCTGCATCATCGACGAGGCCTGCAAGCAGGCCATCCGCGACTGCATCCCCCTCGGCCCGCTCCATAACCCCGCCAACCTCATGGGCATCGAGGCCTGCGAGAAGGCCATGCCCGGCAAGCCCCAGGTCGCCGTGTTCGACACCGCGTTCCACATGACCATGCCCCCGAAGGCCTACCGCTACGCTATTCCCACGGAGTATTACGAAAACGACCATCTGCGCCGCTACGGCTTCCACGGCACCTCCCACCGCTACGTTTCCAAGCGTGCCATTGAGCTGATGGGCAAGCCCGCCAGTGAGCTGAAGATCGTCGTTTGCCACCTCGGCAACGGCTCCTCCCTCTCCGCCGTCGCGGACGGCAAGTGCCAGGATACCTCGATGGGCCTGTCCCCGCTGGCCGGTGTTCCCATGGGTACCCGCGCGGGCGATATCGACACCTGCGTCGCGCAGTTCATTATGAATAAGTACAACATGACCGCCGATGAGTGCCTGACCATGCTCAACAAGAAGTCCGGCGTTCTGGCGC
>CAKTZP010000192.1 GCA_934636045.1 uncultured Oscillospiraceae bacterium | reverse complement strand
ATTTTTTTGAAAACAATCTGTTACATGCGGCGGCGAAGCGGTACACCTCGGCAGGTGTGCTGAAGGCGGAAAAGCTGACGCGGAGGGTGCCCCTTTCCAGCGTTCCGGCGCTTTGATGCGCCCGCGGCGCACAGTGCAGCCCCGCGCGGACGGCGATGCCCGCCGCGCTCAGGCGGCGCGCAGCCTCCTCGCAATCCGTTTCATTGGTACGGAAAGACACCACGCCGCTCTGCGGCGCGCCGAAATATCCGTGCAGACCGGAAATGCCTGCGGTCTGCCGCTGCAAAAGGCGCGTCAGCGTCTGCTCCCGGCGGAAAATGCACTCCGGCGTCGTGCGGCGGACAAAGCGCAGCCCCTCGAGCAGCCCGGCGATACCGCAGACGTTGTGCGTTCCTGCCTCCAAGCGGTCGGGCAGGAAGTCCGGCATCTGCGGCAGCTCCGAATTGCTGCCCGTGCCGCCCTCCAGCAGCGGATCGGCCGGGCGCGCGCAGAGCAGCAGCCCTGTCCCCTGCGGGCCGTAAAGCCCCTTGTGGCCGGGCATGGCAAGAAAGGCCGCGCCGGTCTGCTCCAATGAGATGGGCAGTGTGCCCGCAGATTGGGATGCATCGACGATCAGCGGCACGGCGTGCATCCGGCAGAGCGCGGCGATCTCTGCAACGGGCAGAATATAGCCGAACACATTGGATACGTGCGTGCAGATCACGGCATCCGGGCGGTGCGCGAGCGCCCGCGCCAAGTCCTCGAGCAGGCGCTCGGGGCAAAACAGCGCCGTGCCGACGACCGTCACCTCCGCGCCGAGGGCGTGCAGCGGCCGCATCACGGCGTTGTGCTCAAAGCCGCTGACGACCGCACGGCCGCCGGGCTTTACAAGCGTTTTGATGGCCAGATTCAGGCCGTGCGTGGCGTTCATGGTGAAAACCACCTGCTCCGGCGTGGCGCCAAAGAGCGCGGCGGCCTCTCGGCGGCAGGCAAAAACCGTCTGCGCGGCACGCTCCGCCGCCGGATGGCCGCCGCGGCCGACGCTGGCCTGCGTTTCGATGGCGCGGGCGACGGCGCGGGCGACGGCGGGCGGCTTTTGCAGGGTGGTGGCGGCGCTGTCGAAATAAATCATGGCACTACCTCCTGCCACCCGTCGCCCTGCCGCCGGTAGATGCGCCGGTAGGCTGCGCCGCCGCGGTCGAGCAGCGCCTTGGCGCGGGGGTAGGCCCGCTCGCTGACCCGCAGACTGTAGCCGCAGCCCTGCTGGCGCAGCTCCATTGGCGTTCGCACCGTCGCCGCGGGGACGCCGTTTTGCCGCAGCAGCTGCTGCCCCTGCATCGCCGCCGTTACCGACCGGAAAGTAAAATCATAGTCGTTCATGGAAGCACTCCTCCCCATCCAGCGTATGTGCGGCGCGCGAATTTTGGTACTTTCTGCGAAAAAAATTCCAACTTAACAAAATCTTAATGACTTTTCGGTTATATTTTTAATAATTTCCGGCTATGATGTAACCGTAAACATTGAGTTTTCTTTTTCATTTTCCCCTCTTTTCTTTTTTAGGAATTCGCAGGCAAGCACCCCGCTTGTCTGCGACTTTCTTTTGTTAGGGGGAACCTCTGACACAAGCAGGCAGGGCGTTCGGCGGTGCTTTTTTGCCGATCCTTCGGTTGGGCGGGCGCGAAATACACAAAGTATTCCTGCGCCCGCCCAACCTCGGCTTGACAAAAAATCCCTCGCCGCCCACCCCGCCCGCTCGCGCCAGAGGCTCCCCATAGAAAGCAGCGCCCATTTTCGGCAAGGCGGCACATATGACAGACTTTTTTCAGAAAAAACGTAGAAATTTTGCTTGACAAACTTGCACTGCGCCTGTAAAATAGAAAGGCCTGCGAATGCGGGTATCCTTGCCGCCGACGCGATCGGCGGCCAAAAGTCCAAAAGGAGGTGCAAACAACAATGGCTAAGATTTCCGGCAAGTATGAGATCGTCTATATCATCGATCCCGCGAAGGGAGAAGAGGGTATCGCCGCTCTCGTGGAAAAGTTCAAGGCGATGGTTGAGGCAGAAGGTACCCTTACCGGTATCGAGGAATGGGGCAAGCGCCGGCTGGCGTATCCCATCAACGACCTGCCCGAAGGCTACTATGTCCTCATGAACTGCGAATGCAAGCCCGAGCTCCCCGCCGAGCTGGACCGTGTGTTCAAGATCACTGACGGCATCCTTCGTTCTATCATCGTCGCTGTCGAAGCGTAAGGAGGCCCTTTCATGCTGAACCATATCGTTCTCATGGGTCGTCTTACCCGTGACCCCGAGCTGCGCCGGACGGGATCCGGTACCGCCGTGGCCACGTTCACCCTCGCCGTTGACCGCGATTTCAGCAGTCAGTCCGGCGAGCGGGAAACGGATTTCATTGACATCGTCGCTTGGCGCAGCACCGCTGAATTCGTCAGCAAGTACTTCACCAAGGGCCGCATGGCGGTGGTCTCCGGTCGGCTCCAGATCAGACCCTGGACCGACAAAGAGGGAAACAAGCGCCGCTCCGCAGAGGTCGTTGCCGATAACGTGTATTTCGGCGATTCCAAGCGCGACAGCGACAACGGCAGCTATGCCGCTCCGGCCTATGGCAATGCTCCCGCGTATGGCAATGCGCCTGCGTACGGCAACGCCGCGCCCGCCGGCGGCTACGGTGCAGCCCCCGCTGCTCCGGCTCCGGCCTCCGACTTCTCGATGATCGAGGACGACGACAGCCAGCTCCCGTTCTGATTCCCGGCAATTGAGCTTTTTCACTAGAGTATTGAAGAAGGAGGATTTCATCAATGGCTATGAACGATAAGGCTCGTCCGCGCAAGCGCAAGAAGGTTTGTAA
>CAKTZP010000191.1 GCA_934636045.1 uncultured Oscillospiraceae bacterium | reverse complement strand
CGCCGTCCCCTACATGCCGAGGTCGGAGGCATGCACCATTGTAGGGGGCGGCGTCCCCGACGCCCCGCTGCTGGCACTTCCGTCGAAAAAAGGCTGATTTTAAAACAGGAAACTCCCGTCTGCGCCGTAGGGGCGCTCATTGAGCGTCCGCGCTGGCACCATCGGTTCTGCATCCGGAATTCGCGGCGGGGTGAGGGCACCCCGCCCTACACAAAAACCTCACGAATTCTCCTCAAACTCATACACCGCGCGGACGGATTTGCGGGCGCGGAAGACGGTCAGCCAGCAGGCGAGCATCGCCACGGCGCCGCAGATGGTCAGGCAGAGGCGATAATCCACGGCCTCGCCCAGCGCGCCGACGCCCAACGACAGAATGCTGATTGCCGCCGTAATGAGCATGTTTTCAAAGGCGTTGATGCGCGCGCGGAGTTGCTCGGGAATGTAGCGCTGCACCGCCGCCCGTCGGAGCGTCGCACTGTTCGCGCCCAGAAAGCCTGCGGCGGCGCGGTTGACGAGCATCAGCGGATACGGCAGCCACAGCAGCATCATGTCCATCGTCTCGTAGAACAGATAGACGAAAAACGTGAAGGAAAATTTCTTCTTCGGCGGCAGCTTCAGCCGGTATTGCACCGCGCTGCCGACCGTCCGCCCGAGAAACTCTGCGACGGAGAAAAACGAATACATCGCCGCCGTAAAGCCCGGCATGGTGCGGAAAAATGCGACCAAGATCGGCCCGTAGCCGCCCGCGACGCCGTTGGTGACGGCCATGTAGCCATAAATGTTCTGCAGCCCGCGCTCCTTGCGCAGATACTGCGCCGCCTCGCGGATGTCCTCGCACCAGAGGCGGAAGCTGTAGCCGTTTTCGTCCAGCCGCGCGGTCTCCGTGATGCGGATGCAGCTCTCCACGAGCGCCGCCGCCAGCGAAAAGCCACCCTGCAGCACCAGCAGCCACGCCACGCCGAAAAATTCCAGCAGCACCGCCGCCACCGGCATCAGCAGCACCTTCATCATGGGATACAGCATCGATGAAACGGCGTAGCCCTTTTCCTCCATGCCCTTCGGGATGAGCTTTGGATAAATGCTGTTATATGCCAATTCATCGACCGTCCCCAGCGCCGACAGCACCAGCGAATAGGCCAGATAGCCGATATACGAGAACCGGAAAAACATCAGATACACGCCCATCAGCGTGTACAGCACGGCGTTGACGACGTCGCCGCCGACTAAGAACGGCTTGCGCGGCAGGCGATCCATCCACGGCGCAAGGAACAACGGCAGGAGAAAGGTCGGCACGAACTGAATGGCGATGATCAGCGCCGCAGCCAGCGTGCTGCCCGTCTCGTCAAACACCAGAAACGACAGCGCAAAGCCGCCCGCGATGCCGCCGATCATGCCCAGCGTCGTCGCCACGGTCACGAGCGTAAAATTTCTTGTCCAAAGCGTTTGCTTCAATTATCTCACCTCGCCCTTATTCTAGCACGGCAATCATTGGAAAAACAGCCGGTAGTTTTGAGAAATTTTTCTCAAAACTACCGGCCAAACCGATCTCAATCAATATTTTTCAGAAAACTCCCGCGTCAGCTCATACGCCTCCTTGTAGCGCCGGTTGGCGGTGTACCATTCCAGCACCCACGGCAGGTGGAACGACGCATAGCCCGCGGGCAGCTCCCGCCGCATCGTCCGGAAGCAGGCGAGCAGCAGCGCGCCGTATTCCTCCCGCTGCAAATAGTCCGGATGGTCGAGCCGGAAGGCGACAATGTCGCAGATCTGCTGCGACAGCGGCTCCGGCGGGTAGTCGCACTCCGCCGCCCGCGCCCGCGCGAGAGCAGCGCGGGCTTCGTCCGGCCGCCCGAGCTTTTCGCAGCAGATGGCCAGCTTGTGCAGCGCCATGCGGCCGGGATTTTCCAGCGCGGAAAAATACGCACAAGCCGCCTCATACTGTCCGCCCTCCAGCTGTCCGGCGGCGGTGTTATAGCGGATGGTGTCGGCCAGATTCGTGTTGTGCAGCAGCTCTGCCAGCCGCAGCGCGGCGGCATACTCCCGCTCCATCTGCTCCAGACGCAGCTCGTTGCAGTAGCAGTTGCCCAAAAACGCGCGGCTTTGCAGCATCAGATGCACCGCGTCGTCCTCCGCCGCCAGCGTGTGCGCATGGCGCAGCAGCGCGACGGCCGTCCGGTAATCGCCGCGCTGATAGGCAGCATTTCCGGCGCTGCAATAGGTAAATGCGTGCGGGTACAGCCGCAGCGCTTCGTCGCAGCGTCCCTGCAAAATGCGCTGATAGGCCAGCAGCCGCTCGTCCAGCCCGCATTCCAAAGCAGCGGGCAGCGGTGTCCCCATCGGCTGCATAGCCTCGTGGAGCAGCGCAGCCTGCGCCGCATACCGGCTGCGCGCCAAGAGCGGACGCGATGCCTCGAAGGCATCCTCCAACGCGTACAGCCCCGGCGTATCGCCCAAAAACAGCAGCTCCGTCATCCGCTCCAGCCGCGCCGCGGCCTCCCGCAGCGCCGGAGTATCCTCCTCCGTCGGCAGCCCGAGGCGCTCCAGCAGCAGGCGGCGAATCTCCTCCGAGGGCGTGACCTGTCCCTGCTCGATCTTGGAAAGATACGAAACCGCGCAGATCCCCCTGCACAGCCCCTCCTGACTCCAATACCGCGCCAACCGCTCCGCACGGATCAGCGTCCCGATGTCGTTCATGTTCCAAACCTCCATAAAAGGTGTGCCGAACGGCACGCAATAATTCCACATTTCACGCCGTAGAGGCGCTCATCGAGCGCCCGCGGTTGGCACTTCCTATTTCACTGCAAACCATATCGAAACACGCGCTGCGGCGCGAGAGACTCCTTCAGTCAGC
>CAKTZP010000190.1 GCA_934636045.1 uncultured Oscillospiraceae bacterium | reverse complement strand
GACCTGATCCAGGAGGGCAACACCGGCCTGATCCGCGCGGTCGATAAGTTCGACTATACAAAGGGAAACAAATTCTCTACATATGCGACCTGGTGGATTCGGCAGGCGATTACGCGCGCGATTGCCGATCAGGCGCGGACGATCCGCGTACCGGTGCATATGGTGGAGGTCATCAACAAGGCGACCCGCTGCAACCGTAAGCTGGTGCAGGAGCTCGGCCGCGAGCCGACGCTCGAGGAAATCGCCGACGAGCTGAACATGCCCATTGAAAAGATCATCGAGGCCAATCGGACGGCGGCGGACACGCTTTCGCTCGACACTCCGGTCGGCGACGAGGAGGACACGACCATCGGCTCATTTGTCGAGGACGACAACACCCCCGGCCCGGCCGACGCCACGAGCAACACCCTGTTGGCTGAGGCGCTGGGCGAGATCCTGAACACGCTGACCGAGCGCGAGGCTGACGTTCTGCGGCTGCGCTTCGGCATGTGCGACGGCAAGACGCACACCCTGGAGGAGGTCGGTCAGATCTTTGGCGTGACGCGCGAGCGCATCCGCCAGATCGAAAACAAGGCCATCCGCAAGCTGCGCCACCCCAGCCGCGCGAAGAAGATCCGCGATTTCTACTGTTAATTGGAAGAAGCAGTCTCCGGGAGATTAACTCCCGGAGATGTTTTTATTTTTGCGGGAAATTCATAGGAAGCGCATTGCTTGCAGCGGCTCCTTCGGAAATGAAAAGGGCAGCTGCTTTTTTGCATGCCTGCGCTTCGACGCGCCCCTTCTATCGGCTGGCAGAGCAGTCTAACATATTAAAATGGATAGAAAAACGGATGAATGAATATTTGATGAATGAGCGTATAAAATACAAAATTGTTTGTACAATATGTGAATAGTCTTCCGCGAATAAGTCAACTAATTCAATCGTTTCATACATATTTAGCCGACTACTTCACGTTAAGTAATGAATAATTATTCTTGCATTTTTATACAAGTTGTGCAATAATTAACCACGTATTTTATGGACGTTTATCTCTGAAATTCCGACATCTACGAGGACGAGTATGATTATTACGAGTACCAGACGAGCGACGGTTATCTGACCATCAGCGGTCCGCTGAATTATGACGTTACGGTCAATGCTGTCTATATGACGTGGGGTACGGTCGTCGCGGCCGGCACAGAGGACTATGCTTTGACCGAGGCCGATTTGGCGCACTTTAAGACCGGAACCGGCGATTCGCTGGTTCTGAAGGAAAAGACCAATACCATCGAAATCGCAAAGGTTCGCTGATTTTCCGTGCAAAAACCCGGTGCTTCGGCACCGGGTTTTTGCTACGGCTCAGGGCAGGCGAGGAGGGCGGCCTGCAGCGCAGGGAGCTTTTCGGCCGACATGGCCGTCAGCGGGAGGCGGAGCTCATTACGGCAAAGCCCCTCGGCAGCCAGCGCGGCCTTGACAGGAATCGGATTGACCTCGGAAAACAATGCGTCGATGAGCGGCAGCGCAGCAAGCTGCAGGCGCGCCGCCTCCGCAAAATCGCCAGACAGCGCATGGTCGCACAGAGCCTTGACCAGCCGCGGCCGGAGATTGGAAAGCACGCTGATTACGCCGGACGCGCCAAGCGACATCGCTGCGACGGTTTGGTCGTCGTTGCCGCACCAGACCGGCAGCCCGTCTCCGCACAGCTGCCGTTTTTTTGCAAGCGCGCAGATGTCGCCGCCGGCCTCCTTGAGACCGGCAATTTTCGGATGGAGCGACAAACGGCGGCAGGTCTCCGGTGCCAGCGACACGCCCGTGCGCGAGGGGACGTTATACAGAACCAGAGGCAGCGGCGTAGCCTCGGCAATGGCGAGATAGTGCTGATAGAGCCCCTCCTGCGTTGCCTTGTTATAATACGGCGTAACGGCCAGCAGCGCATCCGCGCCGCAAGCTGCCGCGGCCTTGGCCAGCGCGACTGACTGCGCGGTGTGGTTTGTGCCGACTCCTGCGATAATGACGGCGTCATTTTGCGCCGTTGCAGCGGCCAGACGCCAGAGGGATTCTTTTTCCGTCAAGCTCAGCGTCGAGGCCTCGCCGGTCGTGCCGGTGACGACGATGGCGGAGATTCCGGCATCGATCTGCCGCCGGAGCAGACGCTCAAAGGCGGGCAGGTCGATTTTTTGATCAGAAAACGGCGTGACGATCGCGGTCGCCGCACCGGTAAAGATTGGCCGTTTCATTTTATCCAACACCTCCGGCTCATTCTATGACGGAAAAAGGGCCTAAGTGCTTGCAAAACCGGCGAGGGTTCGGTATAATGTTATTCGGTAAAGACGGCGCCTGCGCCGAATTCAACGAAAAGAGAACGACGCTTTGAAAACAAGTGATTTTTATTATGACCTCCCGCAGGAGCTCATTGCGCAGACGCCGCTGGAAAAACGCGATGCCTCGCGCCTGATGGTGCTCCGCCGTGCGGACGGCTCAATCTCGCATGAGCATTTTTATCAGCTCATCGACCATCTGCATCCCGGCGACTGCCTTGTCATGAACGACTCGCGCGTCATTCCGGCGCGGCTTTTGGGGCACCGCGTGCCAAGCGGCGGCGCAGCCGAGGTGCTGCTGCTGACGGACAAGGGCGGCGGCCTGTGGGAATGCCTCGTCAAGCCCGGCCGCAAGCTTCACGAGGGAGCAGTGCTGTCCTTCGGAGAGGGTCAGTTGACTGCGACGGTGGAGACCGTGCTGGAAAGCGGCAATCGGCTGGTGCGCTTTCATTACGAGGGCATTTTTCTTGAGATTCTGGAGCAGCTCGGCAAAATGCCGCTTCCGCCCTACATCAAGGCGGAGCTTGCCGACGGCGAGCGCTATCAGACCGTCTATTCCA
>CAKTZP010000189.1 GCA_934636045.1 uncultured Oscillospiraceae bacterium | reverse complement strand
GTGCGGAGGCAGCATGCAGCTCGCTGCGGGTACAGTAGCACGGATAGACCGGTAGGCGCGCAAAGGCCGCTTGATAGATTGCCGCACGCGTGCTCTGCCGGGGCATTTCCTCGTCCCAGTCCAGACCCAGCCAGTGCAGATCGTCGTAGATTGCGTCGATGAACTCCGGCTTGCTCCGCTCGGGATCAAGATCCTCAATGCGCAGCAGAAGCTTGCCGCCCTTCGAGCGGACAGAAAGCCACGCCAGCAGCGCTGTGAAGATGTTCCCGAGGTGCATCCGTCCCGAGGGACTCGGCGCAAACCGGCCGACGGGGTCAGTAGGCAATGTTGAGGTCACCGTAGCCGACCTCCGTTTCGTAGGGATTAAAATAGGTGTTGATGAGGTTCAGATAATCATCGCCCGCGTCGATGCAGACGTAGATATCATTTAAATAGTACGGTACGGTCTGCATGACCATGTTGCCCGTGCCGCACACGACCGCCGACTCGGCCAGCCAAGTCAGTTCGCGGGTGCTCAGATCGGTCAGCGTGTTCTTTTCCAGCAGCGGCAGGGCGCGCAGCGCGTCGAGCAGATGCGTCGGAGACTTCCACTGCTGCACGGCGGCCATCAGAAAGTCGCGCTGCACCTGAACCCGCTGTAAATCTGCCATAGAATAGCCCGAGCGGAAGCGCACGAGCCCCATGGCCTCCGTGCCGTTGAGCTTCTGCTCTCCGGCCTTGAGGTCGATATAAAGATCCTGCGATGGGTCTTCATAGAACATATCCTGCGGCACATCGAACCTCACGCCGCCAAACAGGTCGACCAGCTCCACGAACACGTCCAGATCGATCAGCACATACCCGTCCGGGCGGAAGCCGACGCAGTCAGACACGTAGTCCATCAGCGCGTCCATACCCGCCGCGCCCTTGCCGTTGGCGACGTAAGCGCCATTGATCTTATGCGGCCAGTAGGAGCTGTTGACCTTCGTGTCGCGCGGGATGCTCAGAAGGCTCAGGCGCTTTGCGTCGCGATCGACGTTCAGAAGCATCAGCGTATCGGTCTGATCACCCGAGGCATCCGTTCCGGCCAACAGAACGGTCGTGACGTTTTGCTTGTGGCCGTCTCCCGCCCCCGGCCGCGCAGCCAGAAAATGCAGCGCTGCGACCGTAATCGCCAGCAGCAAAAGCAGCACCAGCAGCGTTTTTCCGATAAAGCGAAGGAAGCGGTGCTTCTTTTTGCGCAAGAACCGGTGCTTTTTCGGCACTTCCAGCGCGTCGCCGCCGGTCTGCGGGTCAAAATCGTCCTCAATCACCGGCGCATCGTCCTCGCCATATCCGTCCTCCTCCCCGTCGTCCGGCAGGAAGGGCTCATCATCGTCGTCATAAAGTCGGTCGGCAAAGCCCTTTTCGTAAGGATCCGCTTCAATGGGCGGAAGCTTCCGGAAGCTGGGATCGCCGTTTTGGAACAGGGCGTTATTGTCTTTTTTTGCCATACGGCATCCACCGCCTTTCGTAGTCATTCTACACTATTTTCCCCGAAAAGTAAAGAACCCGAAAAGATGACACAACTTTTACAAAAATTACAAAAATAGCCGAATTTGTTGTTGACAAAAGCGGATAAAGTGGGTATTCTTTTATTAGTACACAAGATATTGTATTGACAAGAAGAATTAAACACAAGATATATTTCTGATATTTCGAAACTTATGGAGGCAATATGGAGATCGCTGGGTTGCAAAAGCTGACTTTGCTGGACTTTCCGGGGAAAGTTGCCTGCACCGTTTTTCTGCCCGGCTGTAATTTCCGCTGCCCCTTCTGCCATAATGCGCCGCTGCTCGAGCATCCGGAGGTCGAATCGGACGAGGGGCTGCTGCAGTTTTTAAAGACGCGGCAGGGACTTTTGGACGGTGTGGCGGTCACGGGCGGCGAGCCCCTGCTCTCCCCCGGCCTTCCGGCGCTGCTGGAGAAGATCAAGGCGCTCGGCTTTTTGGTCAAGCTGGACACAAACGGCAGCTTCCCCGACCGCCTGCAGGCGCTGCTCACCGAGGGACTGGTCGACAGCGTGGCCATGGACATCAAAAATGCGCCGGAAAAATACGCAAGGACGGCCGGACGCTCCGATATTCTGGAAGCCGTACGGCGCAGCGCCGCGCTTTTGCTCGCCGGCACAGTTCCCTATGAATTTCGCACCACCGTCGTCGACGAGCTGCACGAGCCGGAGGATTTTGACGCCATCGGCCGCTGGCTGACCAATGCGAAGCAGTTCTTTCTGCAATGCTATCAGGATTCCGAAAACGTTCTGCAACCGGGGCTGCATGCACCCAGCCGCGAAAAGCTGGAGCGCTGCCGCCGGACGCTGGAGCAGTACATACCGAATGTCAGCATTCGAGGAATATGAGGAGAAAATAAAATGTATCAGGTGATCAAACGCAACGACAAGGTCGTCGATTTTGACCTTGCAAAAATCGCAAACGCCATCCGCAAGGCGTTCGATGCACGGAACAAGCAATATAACGATTCTGTGATCGACTTTCTCGCGCTCAAGGTGACCGCGGATTTTGAGCCGAAGATCAAAGACGGCAAGGTCGCCGTCGAGGATATTCAGGACAGCGTCGAGTCCGTCCTGATTCGCGCGGGCTATGACGATGTCGCCAAGGCCTACATTCTCTACCGCCGTCAGCGGGAGAAGCTGCGCAACATGAAGTCCACGATTCTGGACTATAAGGAGCTGGTCGACAGCTACGTCAAGGCACAGGACTGGCGCGTGAAGGAAAATTCCACCGTCACCTACTCCGTCGGCGGCCTGATTCTCTCGAACTCCGGTGCAATCACGGCCAACTACTGGCTCTCGGAAATCTACGACGACGAAATTGCCAACGCGCACAAAAACTGCGATCTGCACATCCATGATA
>CAKTZP010000188.1 GCA_934636045.1 uncultured Oscillospiraceae bacterium | reverse complement strand
TGACAGGATTCGAACCTGCGGCATCCTGCTCCCAAAGCAGGCGCGCTACCAACTGCGCTACACCCGGTTATTAAGTTTATTTATCCGGCTGGTCGTATTCTCCCAAACCAAGCGCGATACCAAACTTCGCTAAGCCCGGAGATTGCGGAATTATTATAGCGTACTTGAAGGAAAAAAGCAAGAAAATACTTTACCTATGGGGAAAGTTTTGCTATAATCCTTCCAAGAAAACGAAAACGAGGTAACAGCAATGCGAATGAGAAAACGCAACAATTTGGAGCCGCGGATGGAGGCTTGCTCGGCGATTTGGGTTCGAAACGGGAAGGAGCTCCGCGGGGCATGGCGGTCGCTGATGCCGGCGGCGAAGGAGCTAAGGCTGGAGGTCGGCTGCGGCAAGGGCAAGTTCACTGTGGAGACTGCGCAGGCCAATCCGGACATCCTGTTCCTCGCGGTCGAGCGTGTTCAGGAGGCGATGCTGCTCGGAATGGAGCGGACGCTGGCGCTGGGACTGAAAAACCTGTACTTCCTGTCGCTCGATGCGGCGGAGCTGGAGGAATATTTCGCAGAGGGCGAGGTCGATCTGCTCTATCTGAACTTCTGCGATCCGTGGCCGCGGAAGAAAAATGCCAAGCGCCGCCTGACGTACCGCAGCTTTTTGAACATCTACCGTAAAATTCTGCGGCCGAACGGAGAAATCCACTTTAAAACGGACAATTCGGCGCTGTTTGAGTGGTCGCTGAGCGAGTTTAACGTGAATGGCTGGGAGCTGCGGAATGTCACGCGCAACCTGCACGCGAACGGCCCGGTCGGTATTATGACGGGGTATGAGGAAAAATTTTACGAGCTCGGCACGCCAATCAACCGCTGCGAGGCAATCAACCGGGAGGGAACGATGAACAAGATACCGATGACGGTGCCGCTGGTCGAGATGGACGGCGACGAAATGACGAGAATTCTCTGGCGAAGCATCAAGGACGAGCTGCTGATGCCGTATATTGAGCTGAAGACAGAGTATTATGACCTTGGTCTCAAGGAGCGCGACCGCACGCGCGATGAGGTGACGGTCAATGCCGCCAATGCCATCCGCAGGTACGGCGTAGGCGTCAAGTGTGCAACCATCACGCCGAATGCGCAGCGCATGACGGAATATTCCCTGCATGAGATGTGGAAGAGCCCGAACGGGACGATCCGTGCAATCCTGGATGGCACGGTATTCCGCGCACCGATCCTGGTCGACGGCATTGCTCCGGTCGTGAAGAACTGGAAAAAGCCCATTACGATCGCTCGCCATGCTTACGGCGACGTCTACAAGGCGACGGAGCTGCGCGTAGCGGAGGGGAAGGCGGAGCTGGTCTTTACCGACAAGGACGGCAACCAGACACGCAAGACAATCTACGACTTTGAATGCGGCGGTGTACTGACCGGACAATATAATAAGGACAGCTCGATTGCGTCCTTTGCGCGCGCGTGCTTTAACTATGCGCTGGCGACGAAGCAGGATCTTTGGTTCTCGGCCAAGGATACAATCGCGAAAATCTACGACGGGACGTTCAAGCAGATTTTTGCTGATATTTATGCGGCGGAGTATGAAGCGCGCTTCCGTGCGGCGGGTATTTCGTATTTCTATACGCTGATCGACGACGCGGTCGCGCGGGTCATTCGCAGTGAGGGCGGCTTCATTTGGGCATGCAAGAACTATGACGGCGACGTGATGAGCGACATGGTGTCCACTGCGTTCGGCTCGCTGGCGATGATGACCTCTGTGTTGGTCTCTCCGGACGGAAAATACGAATTTGAGGCGGCACATGGCACTGTAACGCGGCATTACTATCGCTACTTGGAGGGCGAAAAGCCTTCGACGAATCCCGTGGCAACAATCTTTGCATGGACGGGTGCTCTGAAAAAGCGCGGCGAGCTGGATGGCAACGCAGCGCTCACGGCCTTCGGCGAAAAGCTGGAGACGGCCTGCCTGCGCGTGATCGAAAGCGGACGCATGACGCGTGATTTGGCGCTGCTTTGGGAAAAGGGTGAGGCTGAGGTGCTGACGAGCGAGGACTTCATCGCTGCTGTCCGCGCAGAGCTGGAGGCGTTGTAAGCCGGACGGCCGCTTCCGATACCGTTTGCGACGGTTGAAGCGTTTTTCTGTAAATTCATGTATGACAACACGCTTCGGCGGGTATGCTGAAAAAGCAGACGCCGAAGCGTGTTTTTCTGCCAGAATTCTGCGTTTTTTTACAGAATTCGTAAAAATGACCCAAAAATCTTCAAAAAATCCCTTGCGCGAACAGGAAAAGCGCGCTATAATGAACTGGATACGCTGATAGACGGGAACACAGCAGGGAAGAGCCCAATGCGCTTTTCGCGCAATAGAAAAAATGCGGGCACGACGTCCCTGCCGTCCCATGGGATATCTTACTTCGCCGGGAAAAGATTCCGGTCTTTTCTGACCTACGGCGAAAAATGAACGAGCAGCAAGGAAGTGCTTTATGGCTACCGCAAATAAGAACGGAAAATCGAACGACGAGCTGATGTCGGCGCTGACAGCCCTCATCAATAAGGGACGCCGCGAGGGTATGGTCACCTCCGCTGAGCTGATGTCGGCGCTGGAAAAGCTGGATCTTTCGGTCGAAAAGATCGAGCAGGTCTACGATACCTTTGAATCCATTGGGATTCAGATCATCAACGGCGAAGAGGAAAACGACAACTCTTTGCAGGAGATCATTGAGGACATTGATATCATCCCCGACGAGACCGAGGAAGAGCCGCTGGTCGACCCGGTGGAGCTGGCCGCGGAATTCAATCTGGACGACCCGGTGCGCATGTATCTGAAGGAGATCGGTCAGATTCCGCTGCTTTCCGTGGAGGAGGAGCAGGAGCTGGCCAAGCGCGTGGCCG
>CAKTZP010000187.1 GCA_934636045.1 uncultured Oscillospiraceae bacterium | reverse complement strand
GAACAACGTCACTTACGGAGTTATCCGATACGGAACCAATAATAAAATAACGATTTATCAAGCAAATAGACCGGAGACAGAAAAAGTATGCGATACGGCTGACGATGCTCTTGAATATATGCTTGGCAATGATCGTTTGAGGGATGTAATTACAAAAGTTAATGTCATTTCTCGCACAATTTAGGATAAATACCTCTTGCTTACTGCCTGAAACCATTGATATGACTGGATTTTTCCAGATCCTATCATTACACTCGGACCAATTGAAAATCGTGAAAAGCCTTGAAAACACTGCGTTTTCAAGGCTTTTTCTTGTCTCGCGGAGGAGCACGCCGCGATGCAACCGCCCCCGTTCCGCTATGCTCTGCGGGACGGGGGCGGTGGGTGCTCTATTGGAAAAACCGGAATTTGCCGACGAAGGGGAGCTCCTTGGCTCTGCCGCTGCGGGCGTTCAGGAAGCCGAGAATGCGCAGCGCGACGACGGGAAGATCCAGCAGGGCGAAGAACCAACCAAAAAATGCGGCCGTCGGGCTGAGCAGGACGGCCAAAGCAATCAGCGCAAGGCCGACGGCGTTGGGCAGAATCGCCTGATTGACGTGAAACATAGCGAAATACGAGCGCCGCGCGAGGAGCATCGGCACAAGGATCAGCACCGAGCCGTAAGCCAGCATGGCCATGGTGCGGTTGCGGCGGATATCGGCGCGCTGGTAGCGCTCGGAGTAGTCCGGCGTAGCGTCCAGCTCGCGCTTTACGCCGCGCAGGCTCTCGGAGGGGCGTTTTTGCTGCTTTCCGCGGACGGGGGTGGCGCAATAGGGGCAGAACCGCGCGTCGGTCTGAATGCGCCGACCGCAGTTAGAGCAATATGGCATGGTGCGTCCCCCCCTGTTCGCTTTATTTCTTTCGCAGCAGCAGCGCCGCCGCGCCGGCGGCAATGCTCAAAAGACTTACCGGCAGGTAAATTGCCGGATTTTCGTGGTTGATAAACGCAACGATACAGAACAGAACGCCCGCAATCACGAACGTCAGCCCCAGCAGCCGGGACAGCGGCATTTTTTTCTTATTCATTGAGTTTTCTCCCCAGTTTTGCAATTATACGGCAAAATTCGCGCCTTGTCAATCCCGGCGAAGCACGCAGCCGGTGTTCCTTCCGGTGCAGTGACCGTCGAGCAGGGCAGGCACGCCGCCGACAAAGACCGTTTCGATGCCTGAGGCAAAGTGCGCCGGGTCATCATAGGTGCCGTTTTCACGCACGGTGTCCGGATCGAAGACCACGAGGTCGGCGTCAAAGCCCACGGCGAGCTTGCCCTTGTGCGGCAGACGCAGCGCCTGCGCCGGGGCGAGGGTCATTTTATGCACCGCCTCGGGCAGCGCCAGCACCCGCTGACCGACGTAGCGCTCGAGCACGCGCGCAAACGTTCCGTAAAGACGCGGATGCGGCATGCCGGACGTGGGATAGGTGCTGTCGGAGATGACGCTCGAGTATTCTGCGCGCAGAATCGCCGCAATGTCCTCCTCACAGGTGATGAAGTCGATCATCGTGATCCTGCAGTGCTCCTGCGCCAGCAGGTCGAAGACGCAGTCCTCCGGCGTCTGCCCGCGCAGCGCGGCGGCCTGTGCGACGCTTTTACCGATGAGCGCTCGATGCTCCGGACATTGCAGGGACGACATGTAAATATTATCCCAGCCGACCAGCATCGAGATATTGTCAAAATCTGTGTCCTCACGCAGACGGCGCGTCAATGCGCGGCGCGCGGCGGGGTCGAGAAGTCTGCGGCAGATTTCATCCGTGCCGCCCGCCAGCAGCTCCGGCGGCATGATGTGCAGCAGCTGGGTCGAGCCGGCGGTGTAGGGATAGACGTCACAGGTGACGTCCATGCCCTCTCCGCGCGCCTGCTCCAGCCGGCGCAGAATGGCGGGGATTTTCCTGCGCCAGTTGCGCTTGCCCATTGCCTTGAGGTGGCTGATGTGCAGCGGGCAGCGCAGGGCGGCGGCCACGGCGAGCATCTCCTCCACCGCGGCGTCGACGGCGCTGCCCTCCTCCCGCATGTGGACGGTCAGCGGAATGCTGCCGCCGCGCAGGGGCTCGAGGGCGCGGATGAGGTCTTCGGTCGTGTAAAAGCATTCCGGCGCGTAGCCGAGACCGAGCGAGACGCCGAACGCGCCGTCGCCGAGCGCGCGCTCCATGGCGCGGTGAAGGGCGGCGTAATCGCCGTCCTCCAGCTGCGCGCCATAGCCTGCGGCATTTGCGCGCAGCACGCCCGCGCCGACCAGCATGCCGACGTTGACGGGCAGCGGCTGCCGCTCCAGCGCGGCGAGATACTGTGCCATCGTTTCCAGCGGCACCTCGGGCGGAACGGTGCCGGTGATGGGCGTGAGGTATTCCAGAATCTCCGTCCGGTGCGCCGCGCCGACGGGCGCGACGGACAGACCGCAGTTGCCGTTAATGACGGTCGTCAGCCCCTGCCGCAGCTCCAATTCGCCAAAGCCGGGGCGGAAGGCGGCTGCATCGCCGTGGCGGTGGATGTCGATAAAGCCCGGCGCGACGGTTTTGCCGCGCAGGTCGAGCACCGTGCCCTCATTGGGCAACCGGCCGATGGCGGCAATTCTCCCGTCTCGCAGTCCGATGTCCGCCGGGAAGGCCGGCGCGCCCGTGCCGTCGAGGACGGCACCGTTTTTCAGAATATAATCAAACATTTTATCGCTTCCTTGCGATCCAAGCTGTAAAATTTAAAGTGGGTTATTGCGAGACTCCGAAGGTGGTATCATGAATTCGGACACGCACGAAAAATGACAAAAGGGGCAGCAAATCAGAAATTCTGGCCGTTATGCTCGTCGAAATGGCGGTTGATCTGCTCGGTGAACTCCGCCGCGGCATTGTAGCCCATTTTTTTCTGGCGGTTGTTCATGGCGGCGATCTCCAGAATGATGGCAAGGTTCCGGCCGGGCTTGACGGGGATGGTGATGGCGGGAATTTTTACGCCGAGCAGATCCATGTACTGCTCCTCCAGCC
>CAKTZP010000186.1 GCA_934636045.1 uncultured Oscillospiraceae bacterium | reverse complement strand
CCCTTGTAGGGGGCGGCGTCCTCGACGCCCCGTTGATGGCACTTTGATTTTGCTGCAAAGCATACCGAACCGCGCTGCGGGGCTGAAAAAATGAGAGAAAGAAATGGGAGAACACGATGAAAAAGAAGCTGACTTTCCGCGAGTATGTTTGCGTGGCGAGCATGTTGTTTGGGTTGTTTTTCGGAGCGGGAAATCTGATTTTCCCGGTGTCGCTCGGGCAGCAGGCGGGCAGCAGCGTCTGGACGGCCTCGCTGGGCATGATGATCACCGGCGTCGGACTGCCGCTGCTGGGCGTGGCAGCGCTGGGCATCAGCCGCTCGGACGGCCTGTTTGAGCTGTCGAGCCGCGCGGGACGGCCGTTTGGTTATTTCTTTACCTGCGCGCTGTACCTGTCGATCGGCCCGCTGTTTGCCATCCCGCGCTGCACAACGACGGCCTTTACCGTCGGCTTGGAGCAGCTTTTGCCGGAAAATGAGGCGCTTTGGCTGTATTTGCTGGGCTTTTCGATGCTGTTTTTCGGCGCGGCGCTGTTCTTTGCGCTGCGGCCGGGCAAGATCCTGACTTGGGTCGGCAAGCTGCTCAACCCCTGCTTCCTTGTGTTTTTGAGCATTCTGCTCGTGGTTGCGCTGGCCTCGCCGAGCGCGGCGGTCTCCGCCATCGAGCCGGTGGGCGACTATGCAAGGCAACCGTTTTTCACCGGCTTTTTGGAGGGCTATAACACAATGGACGCGCTGGCGAGCCTCGCCTTCGGCATCATCGTCGTGCAGGTCATCCGCGAGCTCGGCGTGACCGAGCCGGGCAGAGTTGCCGGGAGCACCGTCCGCGCGGGCGTGTTCAGCTGCCTGTTCATGGGACTGATCTATCTCGCCATCGCCATCGTCGGCGCGCAAAGCCGCGGCCTCGGCGAGGTGTCGGAAAACGGCGGCGTCGCGCTGGCCACCATCGCGCGCCACTACCTCGGCACGGCCGGCCTGCTGATTCTGGCCGCGACCGTGACGCTTGCGTGCCTCAAGACGGCCATCGGCCTCATCACAAGCTGTGCCGAAACCTTTTGCGACATGTTCCCGCGCGGGCCAAGGTACCGCTTCTGGGCGATCCTGTTCAGCGTCGTGTCGTTTTTAATCGCAAATCTCGGCCTCAACGCCATCATCGGCTATTCCGTCCCGATGCTGATGTTCCTGTATCCGCTGGCAATTATGCTGATCGTCCTGTCGCTGACAGGACGGGGCTTTGCCCATGACCGCGCCGTTTACCTCTGGACGCTGCTGCTGACGCTGGTCGGCGCGCTGTATGATCTGCTGCGCACCCTGCCTGCATCCGTCCGCACCCTGCTGCAGCTCGATGCACCGCTCAAGGCCGTGGGCGACGTCCTGCCGCTGGCCTCGCTGGGGCTCGGCTGGGTCTGCCCGGCCGTGCTGGGGCTCGTGATCGGCCTTTGCGTGCATTTTCTGCGGAAAAAGCCCGCTGCTCCGTCGAAAAGTGAAGAAAAAGCTTAATTATTCCGCCATTTCCGCAAAAACTCTGACTTGCATTTTTCCTCGATACACGCTATAATATGGGCTACCGAGGAAAACCTGCCGGGAGGGATGCGGATGAAGCGTTACAATGTGCTGCTGCGGCTGACGACCTGTCTTGCGCTCGGCGGGACGCTGACGACGCTGTGGATCTGCGCCGTGATCGGCTTCGGTCTGCACACCACCGTCGGCAAGGAGGCGCTCTACCTCTGGCTGGTGCTGCAGGCGCTTCAGCTCAGCGCGGCGGCGCTCCGCCTGCGGCGCGGCGGCGTGGTGCTTGCGCGCAGGCTGCGGCTTGCGCTGCGGGGTCTGCTGTGCCTCTGGTGCGGCGGCGCGGCGGCGCTGCTGGCCTCGCTCGGTGCGGCGCTGGCCGGGCTGTCCTACGGCAGCATCTGGGTCAGTCTCCCCTGCACGCTCGGAACGATCGCGATCTCCGCCGGCTGGGCGGGGCAGCTTTTCTGCCTCTGGCGCGGCGCGGCCTATTCCAAAGCAAAGGAGCATGAAGCATGAAACAACTTTCGGCACTGCTTTTGGCGCTGACGATTCTCCTGACGCTGACCGCCTGCGGCGGCGCGGCGCAGCCCGAGACCGAGGCCCCGACGGAGGTCAATTCCGCCGCGGGCGAGAATGTCTGCCTGTTTGAAAACGATGCCTGTTCTTACACGCTCGTCAAAACCGGCGAAAATGCGCTCGGCGATTACCTGTGGACGGTGCGGCTGGTCAACAAAACCGCGCAGACACTCGTGTTCAGCATGGACCACGTCTATGTCAATGACTGCAAGCTCGATCCCTACTGGGCGGCGGAGGTCGCTGCGGGGCAGACGGTGGAGTCTGTCGTCACATGGTCGTGCGCGGCGATGGTCGCCTGCGAGCTGACCGACCGGGTGCGCGTCGACTTTGTCCTGACGGCCTACCCGCCGGACAGCTACGGCCAGAACCTCGCCGAATCGCAGATCACTGCCTATCCAAAGGGTGAGGCTGCATATTTTGCCGAGGTACGTCCCTCGCATCCGAGCGATATCGTCCTGATGGATACCGACGAGTACACCGTCATCGCCACCGGCCTTGACACGGAAAGCGATTGGGGCTGCACGCTGTCACTTTACCTTCTGAACAAAACCGGGCAGGACGTGCTGTTCCGGCTGGATAACGCGCGCATCAACGGGCAGTATTGCGACCCGGGCTGGATCTCCTCCCTTGCCGGCGGCAAGCGCAGCTTCGAAAGCATCTCATGGATGGCCTCCGACCTTGCGGCCAAGGAGATCTCCCAGGTCTCCGAGCTGTCCTTCGATATTACCGTTACCTCTCCCGATGCCTCCCGCATTCTCAAGCAGGAGCACGCTACGCTGAAGCCCTAAGGCTCCGGCGCCAAACAGAAACCAATCCCGCAGCAGGCTTTCGCCTGCTGCGGGATTTTTCAGACTGTCAAAAAAGTCCGAATTTGTCATTGCGAGGCCCTGCAAGGGCCGTGGCAATCTCGCAGAATTGTTTTGATTTTCAGATGATTTTCGGCGAAT
>CAKTZP010000185.1 GCA_934636045.1 uncultured Oscillospiraceae bacterium | reverse complement strand
GTCCCACCCTGCTCGAGCCGATCGCCGAGCTGAAGGTCAGCATTCCCGACGCCAACATGGGCGACATCATCGGCGACCTGAACAAGCGTCGCGGCCGCGTGATGGGCATGAACCCCGATCCCGCCAACCGCGGCTGGCAGATCGTTGAGGCGGAAGTCCCCGTCGGCGAAATGAGCAGCTACGCCATCGACCTGCGCTCCATGACGCAGGGTCGCGGCGCCTACTCCATGAAGTTCGTCCGCTACGAGGAAGTTCCGCAGATGAATCAGGCCAAGATCATCGAGGACGCCAAGAAGAACGAAGAAGAGTAATGCAAACATCAATGCGGGCATCCAACCGGATGCCCGCATTTCATACTGTCAAAAAGTCCGATTTTGTCATTGCGAGGCCGCGCGCGGCCTCGCAATGACAGGTTCGGACATTTTGACAGCAAAAACGGCAGACGCTTTTGCGTCTGCCGTTGATTTTTATTCTGCGCGGCGGATGTCGTTGCCGACGAATTTGATGAGCTGATACGTTCCCTCGATGCGGGAGGCGATCTGCGGAGAATAGCGGCGCTCGATCGCTTCGGGCAAAAGATTCGTCGAGATGATCGTCGAATTGCCATCCATCATGCGCGTGTTGACGATATGATACAGCGCAGAGACGGTGAACTGCGTCGTCATCTCCGTGCCGAGGTCGTCGATGATCAGCAGGTCGCATTGCAGATATTTGCGCGTGAGGCCACGGTTTTCCTCACTGTCCGCGCCGAATTTTTCGGTCTCGAAGTCGGAAAACAGGCGGATCGCCGTCTCGTAGACCACGCTGTAGCCCTGATCGGCGACCTGCCGTGCGATGCAGGCCGAGAGCATCGTCTTGCCGAGGCCGGTCGCGCCGGTGAACAGGAGGCTGCCGCTGCCGTGGTCAAAGGTGCGGGCAAAGCGCTTACAGACGTCCAGATTTGAGCGCATCAGCTTACGCGGCGATGTGCCGAGGCGCGGATCAAGGGTGTCCGGATAGACGTCGAGGCGGAAATTCTCGAAGGTCTCGCGCCCCGAGCCGAGCAAACTCGTAAGCTCCTTCTTCTGCTCCTGCCGGCAAAGCTCGCGCAGGCACGAGCACATCTGCGAGCCGCAGTAGCCCGTTCCGCCGCACTTGGCACAGACGGGCGCGTCATCGAGGTAGCCCTCCTCAAAGTCGCCCGCCTCCAAAATCCACTCACGCTCCCGCTGCAGGGCAAGGTTCCGGTCGCGGATCTCCTTGATCGACGCGTCGTTATTCCGCCGCAGAGCGACAGAGGTCAGCTGGATCATCGAATGCCGCAGCTCGCGGTCGATCTCCGCCAGCCGCGGATAACGCTCGTAGGCCCGGCGGCGGTGCTCCTCGTTTTCGCGTTCGCGCGCAAAGCGCGCCTGCTCCAGCCGGGCTCTGGCGCGGCGGAGCACCTGTTCGCTGTATGCCATCGGTCAACCCTCCTGTGCCTTGGCCAGTGCCTGCGCGACCGCTTTCTTCTCCAGCGGCGTGAGCGGGGCGTCGTGGGCGGCGTACATTTCGTTGCCGCGGCGCGGGGCCGCGGCGGCAGGGGCTTTGCCGTCGCCCTGCGCAATCTGTTCGGGCGTGTGCAGGTTATTCTCATGCCACGAGCGCAGAATGGAGTTCATATATGCCCATTTGAGTGCACCCGTGTTCAGGCAGGTTTTTTCATAGGCCAAGCGGATCGCATCGTCGCCGAAGCCCATGGCGATCCACGAGGTGATGTACTGCTCCTCCGCTGCGGTCAAACGGCGCTGGTCGATTTGCAGCAGCAGGCGCAGCTGCTGGATGCGGGTGTGGAGCTGAAGCTGCTGCTGGACGAAGAAGCTGGCTGTTTCAAGATTGTCAATGTTGTCGTCCGCCCAGCGATAGGCCTCTTTTTCGATCGTCCGCATGGACGGTGCGCGCATGGAGCGGCGACGGGCGCGCTCGACGCAATAGGAAAGCAGCAGACCGACGACCTCCACCGGCAGGCGGAGATAGTCTACAAAGGACAGCAGGGTCTTGAGCTCCTCCGTGGAGAGCGTGCGGCCGAGGCGGCGCTGCGCCTCACCGACGAGCTTGGAAAAGCGCGTGCGGCTGTCGCGCATGGCAAGACGGATATCCTGCTCGGTATAGACCGGGCGCTCGGGCTGGAGCGGCGGGCGCTCCGGCGTGTCCCACAAGCCAAGCTGGCGCAGGCACTCCGTGGCGGCCACGATCTGCGGCACGGTAAAGTGCAGCGCGTCGGCCGCGGTCTCCAGCGGTTGAGCGGAGCGGCGGTAAAGATACAGCGCGACGGCGTCCGGGCAGCCGCAGGACAGCAGCTTGCGCAATTCTTCGGTATTCAATGTGACCGGCTGCACCGCAGCTCCCCCCTTTGCGCCGAATCGTTCGGGCTTCTAAATATCCAGAATATTATAACACACGCCCGGCGCTGCGGCAAGCGCGGGCGTGTGCAAAAATACGCTAAAATTCGACAAGAAAATTTGTAGCCACTCCATATTTTGTGGCAGCCTCCGGCTTAGAGCACAAGGCCCCCGTTCACGGGCAGCACCTGTCCGGTAACAAAAGGCGCATTGGCAAGATACACCAGCGCTTCGGCCACATCCTCCGGCGTGCCGTTGCGGCCGACGAGCCCCTCTCCGGCCAGCTCGTCCAGTGTTTCAGCGCTGACATTGGCGACCATATCGGTCAGAATGACCCCGGGAGAAACACAGTTGACGCGGATGCCCGAGGGGCCGAGCTCCTGCGCCAGCGCCTTGGTCAGGGCGATCACCGCCCCCTTGGTGGCCGAGTAGATCGCCTCGCAGGAGGCGCCGACCTGCCCCCACATGGACGCGACGTTCAAAATACAGCCGCTCTGCCGGCGCAGCATGGCAGGCAGAACCGCGTTGACGCAGCGGTAGATGCCGCCGACGTTCACGGAAAACAGGCGGGCAAATTCCGCCTCCGTCACCTGCGAGATCAGGCCGTAGTGGGCAATCCCAGCGTTGTTGATGAGGAGATCGACCGGTGGCAGCGCGGCAACTGCGCGGCGG
>CAKTZP010000184.1 GCA_934636045.1 uncultured Oscillospiraceae bacterium | reverse complement strand
GCCGGGAAGCGAATGCCGAACGCGCGGCATCTAAAGCCGACGGGAATGCGGCTCATCTGGTCAATGCCGAACGCCTGCGCGGCGAGGCGGCGACGGAACGGAAAAAGGGCGCCGCGCTGCGCAAGGAGGCAGGCGTTGACGGTGCGCCGAAATACCGCCCGATTGAGAGCATGCGCCAGACGAGCAACCGTATCCTTGACCTGTTCCGGATTCAGGCGGGCAGCCGTGCCGGGATGCGCGCCGGGCTCAATACCGTGCTGAACCGTACGCTGACACAGGGCTATGTGACGGAGTCGGATCTTGAGAGCCTGCTGCGCACGATGTATGAGGCGGGCGTTGACGTTGTGCCGGCAGATACGGCATACGGGGATATCGCAAAAACGATGCGCGGAAAAACGCTGTATGTAAGCGAAGAAGTGCGCCGCAAATTCGGCGACGGCTGGCAGGCAATGCGCAAGGCGTTGTTTGGTGTTGGCATTTACACAAGCAGCAGCATGACGGAAAACAGCACGGCAATTGATCGCTTGTATACTGAGCTTGCTGAAGATTATCCGGGACTGTTTGACAGCGAGCAGACAGACATGCGCGCGATGCTGGAAGACATGCAGGAAGCGGCGGCGCTTGGCAAAGTGACACACAGAAGCCTTGCGGAGAGTGCGGCTGAAATAGGCTTGTCGAGCGAAGAAGACTTTGCTGCGCTGTATGGCGAGGTTGTCGCGGAACTGCGAAGCTTTGCTGACCGGGCAGGGCTGGAAATGCGGATGCGCGGAGAAGCAGAGCAGAGGCAGGAACAAAGTCTTGTGAAACTGAGGCAGCATTATACAGATGTTGCCAGGAGAGCGGCTCAGCGACGTCAGCGGTCTGAGCAGATGACGAAAATCCGCAATGCGATCAAGCGCCTGAACCGTGCGGCAGAGAGAAACAGCGAGACGCTGAACAAGGTGATTTCTCAGCAGTCGCCGCAGCTGCAGCAGCTTGCCCGTCGCGCGATGGACGAGCTGGACACGGTGGCAAACCGTTTGACCGGCAAAAAGCGGATAAGCCTTTTGGAGCTGCAGCAGGTGTACAACGACAGGAAAGCGAACGATCCGAACTTTATCCCGAACCCGGCAACAGAGAAGGCACTTGCCCGTGTTGGGATGGTACACTTAAACGACATGAGCGTTGAGGATTTGCAGGCGCTGTATGACGCCGTGACGCGTATCGAGCACGACTTTAACACGGCAAATGTGCTGATCGGCGAGGCGATGGACCAACAGCTGGACAATGCGGGCATGGAGATTCAGGAGGAAATTGAATACGCCAAAGGGTCGGATGCAAGCGGGGATTTCGCATACTGGATGAACGAAGCGTCGCTGTCGCCAAGCCGCGCGCTGCTGCGCCTGGTAGGGTATGACCGTTCCAGCACGATGGGACGGCTGGTCGAAAGCTTTGAAAACGGGGATATTGACGCGATGGGCTACACGTTGCGCGCGGATATGTTGGGCAATCCGTGCTGTTCGCCAAGCAATGCGCCGGACGCAATTGACGGGACGGCGCCGGACGCAGGGGGAGGAACAACGACATGAGCAGAACAGGGAGAATGATGGTCCTTCGTTCGGATCGCGGAGGCGCAGCTTATGACGGAGGATACGGAGAAAACCGGAGACGCAGAGACTCCGATGGCAGATTTCTGCCGAGCCGGAGAAACGACGGGCGACAGATCGGCTTTGAAAGTGATCGCGGATCGCGGATGTGGACGGGATACGACAGCCGAGGCAGTGAGCGCAGGGAGGATCGCGGAGCGCGTCGAGGCCGGGGTGAGAGCATGGAGTTTGACCGGATCGACCGGCAGACAGCGGATCGATGGGTACGCGACATGCAGGCAGAATCCGGAATGGAGATGTGGCCGCGCGAGATGACCCGTCAAATCGCGGAGAAAAACGGGATGGAGGATTTGGACGAAAACGAGTTTTTTGCCGTTTTCAACGCGATGTTTTCCGACTATTACAAGGTTGCGCAGAGCTGGGGCGTGGACAAGGTTGACTTTTACGCCGATCTTACCAAGGCGTTTCTGGAAGACCGGGACGCAGTGGAAGACAAAGCGGCGGTCTATTACGCCTGTATCGTGCGGAAGGAATGAGAAAAGCGCCGGGGGAAATATCCTCCGGCGCGATTCAACTGTGTGCTACAGATGTGCTATACATCAAGAATTTGCACAAATATTCAAGAATTTTCTTGCAACAGGAAATCCGCCTGCTACCAAAAAATATAGGTAGCAAGCGGATTTTTTGGTCCGAGTGACGAGATTCGAACTCATGGCCCCTTGAACCCCATTCAAGTACTCTACCAAAACTGAGCTACACCCGGTCCTATAGCTTTTGTATTATACTATGCCCTTTTGATTTTGTCAAGCGTTCCTGTTTTTTTAAATTCAAAAATCTTATAAAAAACGACTAAAGTTATTTGTATTCTTCTATTCATTTTAGGCATTGCAACGGGAAATTGGGTATGATATAATAAGACGATTTAATATAGGCTTTTGACGGAAAAGATGTATCCGGGCTGACATTTATGTAAACCATATGCCTTGATTTGCAAGGTTTGAAATTGTGATTCCGGTGTTTGGAAGTAAAACGCATGCGGCACAGGGAAAAGCGGAAGAGGTGAACACATTGACGCGCGCCATCGTACTTGCATCCGGCAAAGGAGGGACAGGAAAGACTTCGGTAACGGCCGGGATCGGCTGTGCGTTGGCGAAACTTGGTTACCGCTGCCTGATGATTGACGCGGATGCAGGCATGCAGAGTCTGGATATGGCGCTTGGCGTGTGTACCCAGACGGCATTCAATTTTGCCGATGTAGTACGCGGGGATATCCCGCTGGCCGATGCGGCTGCGCCGGTTGAAGCCTATCCTACGGCTTTTGTATTGGCTGCGCCGGTGGATATGGAGTTTGTAGAGGATCACACCTTGCGTGTCCTTGTGCGCAACGCAAGGGATATGGATTTATATGATTATATTCTGATCGATGCACCGGCTGGAATCGGGCGGGGTTTCCGGATGGCTGCGCGTGCTGCCGAATCTGCTT
>CAKTZP010000183.1 GCA_934636045.1 uncultured Oscillospiraceae bacterium | reverse complement strand
CTCGGCTTCGAGCGCATGGTGATGTATTTAACGGGCATCGGCAACATCCGCGATGTGGAGCTGCATCCCCGCACCGTCGGCAACGCGGATTTCTGAGAAAAAACACGAAAAGAGGGAGACAGATCTCTGTCTTCCTCTTTTTTTGCGTCCGTTGGCGCGAAACGTCCAACATTCCTTTTCATGATTGCCAATCATGAAAGCCGCTTTACGGGGCGGCTTCCGAATTTGCAGAAAATAGAGGAGAGGAATATGAAAAGAACCGCAAATTACGCATTGCCCGACTGGGAAAAATCGGATTTCATCAAGATGGATGACTTCAACGACCTCACCGCGAAGCTCGACGCGGCGCTGAAAGCTGAGGCCGACGCGCGCGCCGCAGGTGACAGCACAGCGTCGGAATCACTGACCGCGCTTCATCAGACGGTCACAAAAAGCAAACTCTGCCGCATCAAGTATGGCAGCTACGTTGGCACGGGTACATACGGCTCAGACCAGCCTATATACATTAGCTGTGACTTTGTACCCGCAATGCTGGCAATCGTAACACCTGACGGAACTACTGGCGTAAACCCACCGCGTTTAGCGGTGCGGAATTATGACAAGATGCTGCCACAAGGGAGTTACGGGGTGTGTCTTATCACTTGGGGTGACACTTCATTAAGCTGGTACGGTGGCAGTGCAGAGGCGCAATACAATGCAACTGGGTTTAACTACCACTATATCGTATTGGGTTTCGATGCCTAATGCAGTAAAAAGGGTCCCGGCTCATAAGAGCCGGGACCCTTTTTTGTGATCAAACTCCGATCAAGTTCAGATTAGTGAACGTTGATGTTGCTGGAGACGAAGGTGGCAGCAGTCTGAGCCACACCGCTGTAGGTGATAGCGGTTCTGCCATCGATCACGTAGGAATTGGCGTTGTTCGTATTGTCGACCTTGACGGTGATGGTAGCCTGATAGTCACCAGCATCGAAGGACGGGTTGGTATACGGAACATACTCGGTGCCATTCCACTTAGACCACTCGACGGTGACCTTCACGGAGTCAGCACTCGCGGCACCATCGGAGGAATTCCAAGTGAACGCAGAGGTAGTAGCATAATTGGCAACATTGCTGTGCAGCACGGGTGCAGTCAGAGCGCTAACGGACACGTTGCTGATGTAGTGAGCAGAGGGCAGAACGGCCTGATTGTTGTCAATGATGTTGGCGTGGATGATAGCACGCTGATACTGACCAGCGCCGGAGACGTAAGCCACGTAGATCAGCTTGGTGCCCAGAGCGGTCCAGTCGCCGTTGATCTGAGACTTGATAGCAGCGTTGTCAACAACAGCGAAGATATCGCTCTCAGCATAGGTGGCGGTGACGGCGTTCGGGGTGCTGTCGTGACGGAAGAGCTGGCCATCCATGTAGTCACGCATGTTGCCCTCGATCACGCGAACCTTGACCTGGCTGAGACCCTGATAGGCGGTAGCGAGCGGGTAGGAAACGCCAGCAACGGTTGCGGGACTAAGCACGGCATCGCTGGTGTAGCTCCAAACGCCCTTGGCCTCGCCATTCTCCAGAGCGACGCACCACAGGGTGTTGGCAGTGCCGCGACCGGTGGTCAGGTCAAGGATTGCGTCAGCCTTGGCATCATCGCGGCCGGCAATCGTGATCTTACCCTCGGTGCCATCCACATAGCCGGGGATGGTCCAAAGCTTGGTGGTGTAGTCATAGGTCGCCTGACCGCCGGCATAGAAGAACACGCTGGTGCTCTTAGCGGTGGTGGCAGGAGCGGTGATGTAGACATACTGAGCGACACCGTTGTTGAGAACGAAGTCGACCTCGGCAGACTCATAGTCGGCGATGGCGTTGAAACCGGTCACAGACTTGTAGGTGTAACCCGTGGCATAGGAACCGGAACGGACCAGGTAAACAGTGTTGGTGTTGGCAACCAGACCATTGGAGTTGATCTGAGTGTCCTTGTAGACCATCATGGTCGGGTTCTTGAAGCCAGTTGCAGTGGCAACCTCAACAGCGGCGACAGTGCCGTTGGCAAGGGTCTTGAACTGGAACATGTGGCCGGCAACGATGTTGCTCTCGTTGGAAGCATCGGCATAATCCTTGGCGGCGTTGGTCGCAGCGTTAGTGGTAACAAAGAAGTTACCAGGAACGGCAGTCGTGCCAGTGACAGTCATGATGTCGGTATTGACAACAGAATAGGTGGGGACGCCGCAGTTCACGGTAGCACCGTTAACAACGGTAATCTTGCCGAGGTCGATGGTGCCGGTGGTGCCATCCATGTAGGTGACAGTCGCCTTGGCGACACCGGTGCCGTCAGCGGCGTTGCCAGCCCACCAGATGGAGTTGATGACGCCGTAGCTGGTAGCGGCAGCGATCTCAACAGAACCGATGAGGTTGTTGTACTGGTCGAAGAACCAGGTGTACTTGGCAGTGCTGGTGCCAGCCTGGTTAAGGATGAACTTGTAAGCGTCGTCATAGACAGTGCCATCCACGTTGTGCTGCTTGGCATTCCAGTAGAGGATGCTCTGGGCACCGTCGATGGAGGTAGCCTTAGCGACGATCTCACCGTACTGCTTTGCACCGACAACAAGAGCACCGCTGCTAATAGCAGAGTTGGTGTTGGTGAAAGCGTTGACCAGAACCATGTCGTCCTTAGCGTAGGCATAGTTGGTCGTGCCGTTGGTGAGGGTCAGAGTGGTCTTGGAACCGTCTTCGACAGTGAGGATGATGGTGGCGGGGGTCTTCAGGTGGCCCTGCGCATCATAGGTAGCATCATAAACATTGGCAACCTTGGCGAGGAAGGTGTCGATCATGACGATGGTATCGTCATAGACCTCGACCAGACGGCCCTGCGCGCCCATCTTGGTGACAGTGTCGGTCAGGTTAACAGTGTACTTGCTTGCAAGCTTGTCGCCGTTGACCCACAGAGCGTAAGCGGTGTCGACCTTCAGGCCGGCGTCGTGAGCGACGTCACACTCAGCAACAGCCTTGGTGTAGGTAGCGACCGGGGTGGCCTTGATGGTGGCATAAACGGTGGTCTTGCCATCGGTCCACTTGTAGAGAGGACGGCC
>CAKTZP010000182.1 GCA_934636045.1 uncultured Oscillospiraceae bacterium | reverse complement strand
TTTACCTGCGCCTCATAGCTGGTCAGCTGCTCCTCGCTGCTGGTGGAGACGCGGGCGTAAGCCGCCACGCGTCTGGGGCGCGCCGAAAAGGCAGGAATGTCGGTTAACGGCTGAATGGTCGGCGGGATGACCCGAACCGTTTTAACACGCGTGACTGTGGGTGTATAAGCTCTATCAACGGTAGTTCCTAATGCTCTGGCTTCGCTCATTGTTCCTGCTCCTTCCTTTTCTGGTGCTGGATTCTGGTTTTCTCCGCGGCTTTCTGACGCTTTTCCGCGTCCCAGCTGTCTTTGCGGGAATGGTCTTCCCAGAAGTGTTCCTCGGTGTGACCGTCCTGAAAAACAAACAGCACCCGGTTGCCCGGATGCATCTCGATATGATGAACGCTGTCCTCCGTATGAACCGTTCCCAGAACGGAGGTGATCAGCTCTTTCAGAATGTCCTCGGGGATCTGCTTCGAGGCGCAGTACGCCTTGCCCCGGTAATTGAACGTGCTGCAGATCCAGACCGGCGCGGCATAGGGCGTGCCCAGCCGCGTAACCTTGTATCGATATTTCTTTCCGCAGATGCTGCAGTAAATGCGGTCGGTCAGAGGGAATGATTCTCTGCTATTGTTCCCAGACGACGACATAGAAGGCTCTACTGCCGATGCGCTTAACTCTGCGTTTGTCGCTGTTCTTTTCGCCTTGGCAGCCTTGCGCCGCGCCGCCCGCCATGCGATTTCCCGCTGCACCGCGTCGAAGGTTTCCCGGTCAATGATCGGTTCGTGATCCTCGCCCACAAAATACTGCGGCAGCTCTCCGCGATTGTGAAACCGCTTCTTCTCCACATGATTGTTGGTGTAAAACTTCTGAAGCAGCAGATCGCCTGCGTACTTCTCATTTTTCAGCATTTCCATGACCACGCTGGCGTTCCACAGTCCACCCAATGGCGCGGGCACGCCTTCCTCCGTCAGCAGCTTCATGATTTTCACGCTGCCCATGCCGCCTAAGTACATCTGGAAAATCCGGCGAACCACCGCCGCCTCCTCAGGCTTAATGGCAAAGCTGCCGTTTCTCACCTCATAGCCGTACATACCAAAGCCCGTAGGGATGCCCTGTTCGAATTTCTTTCGAATGCGCCATTTGCAGTTTTCGGATACGCTGCGGCTCTCCTCCTGCGCAAAAGAAGCGAGGATGGTCAGCATAAACTCACCGTCCCCGCTCAGCGTATCCAGCTTCTGTTCCTCAAAATAAACGCCTATGCCCAGCCCCTTCAGCTCGCGCACCGTATTCAGCAGCGTCAGCGTGTTTCGGGCGAAACGGGAGATGGACTTGACCAGAATCAGGTCGATCTTTCCTTCACGGCATTCTTTCAGCATCCGCTGAAATTCCGGACGCGTTTCCTTCGTACCGGTCAGCCCAAAATCCGCGAATACCCCTGCGTACTCCCATTCCGGGTTTCGCTGGATCCGTTCGCTGTAATAACTGACCTGCGCCGCCAGCGAGTGCAGCATGGCGTCCTTTTCCATGGAAACGCGCGCATAAGCCGCCACGCGCTTCCGTGCAGGCAGCTGTGCCGGCGCTTCCATGCGGGTGAGCGTCATTTTCTCATTCATATCAATCCGTCCCTTCCGATATTGTATCAATCCTTCGGATCGTGATGCATATTACCGTCATGTGGACGGATTATCAAGGGCTGTCACGCAGATTTATCCTTTATTATATCGGGTAATCCCGCCCATACCGGCGAGAATTTTCGCACCAGAATTCGTTCAATCTGCCCGTATTCCTTTTGGGTCAGCAGGTTTTCTTCCATCAGGCGATTCATGATGGAAAGAGAAAGCCGGAACCCCGCTTCCCGGTCAAACTGCTCTTGCGTCAGCATTGCGCCCATGCGCGTTCCCTCCAAATCTCGCTTTGATATAGCAGGCGTGGCTGCAATATTTCTGTTCCCGCGAAGAGCGAAAGACACGACCGCAGGAGAAACAGCGGCGGTCTGCGGCATTTTTCTCCATGTCCCGGTGGGCGTGCCACCAGCGCAGCCGACATGCATCCGAGCAGAAACGTTTCGGCTTGCGATGGAGCTGCTGTGTGACTTTTTCGCCGCAGCACAGGCAGACCGTCTCTGAAAGAGCGGGAAGTTCCACCCGCGTGTTCGGCGCAATCGGAGCAACCCTGTTCCTCTGGCAGAAGGACTTCACTGTGTTGGCGGACAGCCCCAGTACCCGTGCGATCTCCGCGCAGCTTTTTCCTGATTGCCTGTAGTGAATAATGTAATCCCGTTCAGCGTTTGTCATGAAAGCATTCCTTTCCGATCCGTCTGGTCTATAATAAGAAAAGAGGCCGGATTGCTCCGGCCCCAATTGTGTTTCTTCCTAATATAAGGTGGTCGTCATACGCATTCCGCGTACTTCCCGGAAACCCAGCCCACGCGTCCGTTTACCACAATGGCGTGCCAGCCGTTTTCTGCGGTGGCTACCCACTCAAAGGTAGAGCCATCCCTTGCGGCGGTGATGCGGTCGTACTGCGTACCGTTGCCCACGCGGATGTTGACAGAACCGCTATCGCACACGATACACACGCGCCTGGCGGCGGACGGTTCAGAAGGCTCGTCGGGTTCGGCAGGTTCCTTTCCCGCGTCGTGATCCGCAACTGCATTCATCAGCGCCTTATGGGTATCGCCGCCGTACACGCCGTCCTGCGCAAGCCCGGCTCTGGCCTGAAACAGCTTGAGTGCAGTCTCCGTCTCACCGCCGAAATCACCATCCGCCCCATATCGGGGCAGGCTGTACCCCAACTGGAGCAGAAACTCCTGCAGCGCCTTCACGTCTGTGCCCTTGCTGCCCCTCTTCAGGGTTCGCGTGCCCAGCGTGTACTCGCTCGTCGGGGTATCAGGTTTTGTCGCGCTACCGCCCGTGAATACCGCGTCGCCGTAATCCACAAAGGGCAGCTGATACCAGTGCGTCCATTTCCGGGAAGAAACCTTCGTTTTCACGCAGCCGTAGTTGAATCCGCGCTCCTCCACGGCATAACCGCCGCCGATGTACACGCCCACATGTCCGTCAAAGCGCAGTGCCACGCCGGGTACCTCGGGCAGCGTGTCCATGGTGCCCCAGGCGCAGCCCTTGCCCTTCGCATAGGTGAACAT
>CAKTZP010000181.1 GCA_934636045.1 uncultured Oscillospiraceae bacterium | reverse complement strand
CTGCTGCACCTTGCTGATGGCATTCTTTTCGTTTTCCCACTGGGTCTTCATAGCGGTAAACGCGTCGCGCTGCTCGGCCAGCTCCTTGCGCAGCTCGGCCAGGCGGCCCTTGGACAGCTCGTCGTCCTCGTGCTTGAGGGAGGCCTCTTCAATTTCCATCTGGATGATCTTGCGGCGGATGACGTCCAGCTCGGTCGGCATGGAGTCCATCTCCGTGCGGATCATCGCGCAGGCCTCGTCCACGAGGTCGATGGCCTTGTCCGGCAGATAGCGGTCGGTGATATAGCGGTCAGAGAGGGTCGCGGCGGCAATGATCGCCGGGTCGGTGATCTTTACGCCGTGGAAGACCTCATAGCGCTCCTCCAGACCACGCAGAATGGCAATCGTATCCTCCACCGTCGGCTCCTTGACCAGTACGGTCTGGAAACGGCGCTCCAGCGCGGCGTCCTTTTCGATATATTTACGGTATTCGTCCAGCGTCGTCGCGCCGATGCAGTGCAGCTCGCCGCGCGCCAGCATGGGCTTGAGCAAATTGCCTGCGTCCATGCTGCCCTCGGTCTTGCCCGCGCCGACGATGGTATGCAGCTCGTCGATGAACAGGATGACGCGCCCCTCCGAGGCCTTGACCTCATTCAGGACGGCCTTCAGCCGCTCCTCAAACTCGCCGCGGTACTTTGCGCCGGCGATCAGCGCGCCCATGTCCAGCGAGAAGATCGTCTTGTCCTGCAGGGACTTCGGCACGTCGCCGCGCACGATGCGCTGTGCCAGACCCTCGGCGATGGCGGTCTTGCCGACGCCCGGCTCACCGATCAGAACAGGGTTGTTCTTCGTTTTACGCGAAAGAATGCGGATGACGTTCCGGATCTCCTCGTCGCGGCCGATGACCGGGTCGGTCTTTTTGTCGCGTGCCTTTTTTACAAGGTCGGTGCCGTATTTGGCCAGCGCCTCGTAGGTGTCCTCCGGGTTGTCGGTGGTCACGCGCGCCGCGCCGCGGACGGCCTGCAGCGTTTGCAGCGCCGCCTCCTTCGTGATGCGGTAGTCGTCAAGCAGCGGCTTGACGGTCTGGTCGGCCGTGTCCAGCATGGCAAGGAACAGGTGCTCCACGGACACATAGTCGTCGCGCATGGACTGCGCGTGCTCCTGCGCCTTGGCCAGCAGCTGATCCATCCCGCGCGAGATATAAAACTGGTCGGCGTCCCGGCCGCTGCCGGTCACGGCGGGCAGCTTTTCCACCGCTGCCTGCGCCGCTGCGGTCAGGCTCTCAACGGAAACGCCCATTTTCTTCAGCAGCTGCGGGATCAGGCCGTTTTCCTGCTGCAGCAGGGCAAGCAGCAGATGCGCCTGCTCGATCTGCTGGTTCTGGTGCGCCGCCGCCAACCGCTGCGCCGCCTGAAGAGCCTGTGTGGTTCTCTGGGTAAATTCATTGGTATTCATCATAATCGATGCACTCCTTCCCGCCCAAGCCGCCAAAATCAATGGCGGCCGGCTTCGTTTTAGCACTCTATCGATAAGAGTGCTAACTCTTTTTTCTTCATCATACCACCGTTTCCCCATTTGTCAAGCCATAAGGATATGAATTTTTTGTAACGTTTTTCATGCGGCGCGGAAGGGGGCACATGCCCCCCTTTTCCTTGCAGGAGAGGCGCCTGCAGGGCGTTCAGAACGCGGTGGGATACATTATAATAATAAAACCGCGGAGCAGCGGCGCGCTGCCGCGCTTTCCCGCGGGGCAGAACGGAGGAACAAGCGCGTTGCCGCGGCGCCCTGCCGCGCAGAAGCGGAGAGGCTGAGAAAATTGTCGCAGAAAATTTACAATTTGGACTTGACATTCGGAAAGAAATGGGTATTATATAGTTGTTAGCACTCAGAGGCATTGAGTGCTAAGAAATCTCCGGGACGGGCGCTCCGGATTGGAGATTTCAACGCCAATTATAAATTCGATGGGAAACCATCCGATATTCAGGAGGTATGTACAATGAAACTAACACCCCTTGCAGACCGCGTGCTGCTCAAGCCGGTCGAGGCGATGGAGACGACCGCTTCCGGCATCATCCTCTCCACCGCGAACAAGGAAAAGCCTGTCATCTCGGAGGTCGTCGCGGTTGGCCCTGGCGGCGTTGTTGACGGCAACGAGGTCAAAATGGTCGTGAAGGTCGGCGACAAGGTCGTCGTCGCCAAGTACGCAGGCACCGAGGTCAAGCTCGACGACAAGGACTATTCCATCGTCCGCCAGAGCGATATCCTCGCAATTGTTGAGTAATTAGGAGGTTCTGAAACCATGGCAAAAATGATTGAATTCGGCGAAGACGCCCGCAAAAAGCTGCAATCCGGCATTGACCAGCTTGCAAATACCGTAAAGGTCACCCTCGGCCCCAAGGGCCGCAACGTCGTGCTCGGCAAGAAGTACGGCGCGCCGCTCATCACCAACGATGGCGTGACCATCGCCAAGGAAGTCGAGCTGGAGGATCCGTTTGAAAACATGGGCGCGCAGCTCGTCCGCGAGGTCGCAACCAAGACCAACGACGTCGCCGGCGACGGCACCACCACCGCGACCCTGCTGGCGCAGGCCATCGTGCGCGAGGGCTTGAAGAACGTTTCCGCAGGCGCGAACCCCATGGTCATGCGCAAGGGCATGCAGAAGGCCGTTGACGCCGCCATCGAGGCCATCAAGGAAAATTCGCAGGCCGTGAACGGCAGCGAGGACATTGCCCGTGTCGGCACCGTTTCCTCCGGTGACGAAGAAATCGGCAAGCTGATCGCCGAGGCGATGGAGAAGGTCACCGCAGCCGGCGTGATCACCATCGAGGAATCCAAGACCGCTGAGACCGGGCTGGACGTCGTCGAGGGCATGCAGTTCGACCGCGGCTATATCTCCCCCTACATGGTCACCGATACCGATAAGATGGAAGCTGTCGTGGATGATCCCTATATCCTGATCACCGACAAGAAAATTTCCACTATTCAGGACATTCTGCCCATTCTGGAGCAGATCGTCAAGGCCGGCCAGAAGCTGGTCATCATCGCCGAGGACGTCGAGGGCGACGCGCTGAGCACCCTGCTGGTCAACCGTCTGCGCGGCAGCTTCAACTGCGTCTGCGTCAAGGCGCCCGGCTTCGGCGACCGCCGCAAGGA
>CAKTZP010000180.1 GCA_934636045.1 uncultured Oscillospiraceae bacterium | reverse complement strand
GTGGTGCGCGTGGCCGGAGCGTTGGGCATCTGCGCGGCCATGCTCAGCGGCGTATCGTCGATGGTTGCGCTGGCATGCGACACCGTGCGGCAAATTACGGACTATAGCGCATGTCTTCTGCCGGTGCTGGCCTCGGCGGCGGCGATGAGCGGCGGCGTAACGTCCTCCGGCGCGCTGTATGCAGGCACGGTGCTGTTTTCCGAGCTGCTGCTGCAGCTGATTTCCAAGCTGCTGATTCCGGCGGTCTGGTTCTATCTGGCCGTCAGCGTGGCTGAGGCAGCGCTCTCGACCGACACGCTGGGGGAGCTGCGCGATTTTTTAGGCTGGCTCATCTCCAAAACGCTGCGCATTCTGGTCTATGCGTTTCTTGCGTATCTCTCCATCACCGGTGTAATCAGCGGGGCGGCGGATGCCAACGCGGTCAAGGCGACCAAGGCTGCCGTTTCCGGTATGGTGCCGGTGGTAGGCAGCGTGATCTCCGACGCGTCGGAGACGCTGCTTGCAAGCGCGGGTATCCTGAAAAATTCTGTCGGGATTTTCGGCATGCTGGCGGTGCTCGCCATCTGCCTGCTGCCGTTTTTCCGGGTCGGTATCCACTATCTGCTGCTAAAGCTGACGGCGGCGGTGAGCGGCACGGTCGGCCACCCGGCACATGTCTCGCTGATCCGGCATTTTTCGAGCGCAATGGGGTATCTGCTTGGCATGTGCGGCGCATGCGGGCTGCTGATGCTCATTTCCTCGGTGTGCTTCCTGAAGGTGGCGGCGTAGATGGACGGCATTAAGACGTATTTGCTTTCCGTGACCGCTGCGTGCCTCATCAGCGTGCTTGCCTGCGCACTTGTGCGGCAGGAGACGGTGAAGAAGGTCGTGCGCTTTTCGTCCGGCCTGCTGATTTTGCTGGTGGTCGTGCTGCCGATCCTGTCGCTCAACATGGAGGATGTGGCGCAGGTATTCCGGTCGTTTCGCGTGGAATATGACAAAACCGATGCGGAGGCGGCATGGCAGACGCAATTGGCGCAGCACATAAAGCAGACGAGCGAGGCATATATTGAGGACAAGGCGGCGCAGCTCGGCGCAACGGTCCGCGCGGAGGTCACACTGAACGATGCAGAGTATCCGCAGCCGGTGCACGTGCGCATCTCAGGAATTTTGAGCCTTTCCCAGCGGCAGGCGCTGGCCGAGTATATCCGGACGGCGTTTGCCGTTGCAGAGGAGGAGCAGGAGTGGAGCATTTATGAAGTCGGCGAGTGAGTGGCCGGAAAAGCTGCGAAATGGGTTAAAGCGGTATAAATACGCCGCACTCGTCATCGTCATCGGACTTGCGCTGCTGCTGATTCCCGGAAAATCGGCGGAAAAGGAGCGCACCGCTGCGGTGCCGCCGACGTACGACGACGCGGCCTATGTTGCTGAGGTAGAGGCGCGGCTGACCCAGACACTGGCGCAGATGCAGGGCGCGGGTGAGGTGCGCGTGATGCTGCTGCTGAAGACCGGAAGCGAAACACGTTATCAAACCGACATCTCGGTAAGCTCGGAAACCGCCGACGGCCGGGAGCGTACAGACCGGGAACAAAAAACGGTGATTTTGTCCGCAGGGAGCGCATACGATGAAGCGGCAGTGTCCGCAGTGGAGTATCCGCGGTTTCAGGGTGCATTGGTGCTTTGCCAAGGGGGCAGCAACCCCACGGTCAGGCTCAACTGCATCAACGCAGTCCGCGCACTGACGGGCTTAAAAAGCGACCAGATTACGGTGGCCAAAATGAAATGATGGAGGAATCACAATGAAAACATGGAAACGCAACGCGATCATTGCCGGCGTTCTCGTTTTAGTCTGCGCCGGTATCTATCTGAACTGGTTCTATGGGAGCTCCGCGCCTGAGCTTACCGAATCGCTGGACGCGGACAAGATCATGAACGACAGCACCCTGGTGCTCAACGGAACAGACAAGGCGCAGGAGGTGCTCGGCACACCGACGGGCGGGGAATACTTTGCGCAAATGCGCCTATCTCGTCAGACGGCGCGCGATCAGGCGGTGAGCCTGCTGCAGGAGACGATCTCTTACGCCGAGGGCAGCGACACCGCAACCTCAAGCGCGGCGCTGGAAAGCATTGTTTCCGATGCGCTGGCCGAATCACAGATCGAAAGTCTCGCAATTGCCAAGGGCTACACCGACTGCGTGGCCTATATCAGTGACGACGCCATCTCCGTGGCCGTTGCCGCGCCGGAAAACGGACTGACGCAGAGCGACGTAAGTCTGCTTGCAGACATTGTTTTGTCACAGACGGATTTTTCGCTTTCGGATATTCGCATTTTTGGCGTAGAATAGGGATTGTTTTTTTTCAAAAAATATGATAGAATGATTCGAAGAAACCTATGAGAAGGGAAGTATACACAAATGGCAGAAAGCAAGGATTATCTGATGCAGACGCTGGAAAACGGCAGCATCCAGATCTCTGAGGATGTTATCGCCTCCATCGCGGCGCTGGCCGTGCGCGAGGTCGAGGGCGTCTACGGTCTCAGCGCAAACGCCTCGCTGGATCTTTCCAATATTCTCGGAAAGAAAAACCTGCGCAACGGAATCCGTGTGAAGATCGGCGAAAACGAAGAGCTTTCGATCGCCTGCAATCTGGTGGTCAAGATGGGCAGCGCCGTAATGACGGTTGCAAAGAATGTCCAGACCGCGATCTCCGACGCCGTGGCTGCAATGACGGGCGTCCGCCCTGCACTGGTGAACGTCAACGTCTGCGGCGTGGCCACCCCGAAAACCCCTACAAAAAACTGAGCCGACCTCGGGGTGCTGCAAAGCGCCCCGGACCCTATACATAAAGGAGAACCCCTATGACACGTTCCAACGCCCGCGAATTGGCGGCGCATCTGATCTATGCGCAGGATTATACCGGCGAGACGGCGCAGGAGACCATCGACCACCGGCTGGAGCGGGAGTACTATACCGCGCTGGCCCCGGAGAATGAGGTCTACGCCGAGCGCCCCAGCAAGAAGCAGCTGGCTTATATCCAAGCCTGCGTCAGCGGTGTGGCGGAGCATGCGCAGGAGCTCGACGGCCTGATCGCGCAGTATGCCATCGGCTGGAATCTGCACCGTATTTCCCGCTTTACCAAGGCAGCGCTGCGGCTGGCGATGTTTGAGATTCTTTATGTCGACGATGTGCCGACGGGCGTCGCCATCAACGAGTGCGTCGAGCTGGTGCGCAAGTATGAGGAAGAGGAAGTCGTCTCGTTTGTCAACGGCATTCTCGGCTCCTTTGCGCGCGGGCTGAAGGAGCGGGAGCAATGACCGTTCTCGCCTTTGATACCAGCAACTACAC
>CAKTZP010000179.1 GCA_934636045.1 uncultured Oscillospiraceae bacterium | reverse complement strand
CTTGAAGCCCTTGAAATCGACGATGGTGTCGTAGTGGACGCCCTTGAAGGTGACGGAGGTGACGGTGCCGCAAAGGTGACCTGTGTCGGCGGGTACAATGTCGATGTCCTCCGGACGGATGACGACATCGACCGGCTCGTTCTTCGCAAAGCCGCTGTCCACGCAGGGGAACTGGCGGCCGAAGAACTTCACCAGACGGTCCTCCAGCATCACGCCGTCAAGAATGTTCGACTCGCCGATGAAGTCGGCGACGAACGCGTTTTTCGGTTCGTTGTAAATATCCTCCGGCGTGCCGATCTGTTGAATTTTGCCCTTGTCCATGACGACGATGGTGTCGGACATGGTCAGCGCTTCCTCCTGATCGTGCGTGACGTAGATGAAGGTGATCCCCATCGCCTGTTGAATACGCTTGAGTTCGTTCTGCATATCCTTTCGCAGACGAAGATCCAACGCACCCAACGGCTCGTCAAGCAGCAGCACCTTCGGACGATTCACCAACGCGCGCGCGATGGCGACGCGCTGCTGCTGCCCGCCGGAGAGGGCCGTGACCTTGCGGTTCTCAAAGCCCTTGAGTGAAACGATCTCCAGCATCTCCGTGACACGCTCATCGATCTCTTTTTCGCTGAGCTTGGCAATGCGCAGTCCGAACGCGATGTTATCATACACGTCCAGATGGGGAAACAGCGCATATCGCTGGAACACCGTGTTGATTTTTCGCTGGTAGGCAGGCACCTCATTGATGCGCTTGCCGTCAAACAGAACATCGCCGGATGTCGGCGTCAGAAAGCCTCCGATGACACGAAGCGTGGTGGTCTTGCCGCAGCCGCTCGGGCCGAGCAAGGTGAGAAATTCCTTGTCGTTAATGTACAGATTGATCGCGTCGAGAATGCGTTCGCCGTCAAACTCCATGACAAGGTCTGTCAAACGGATCAGCTCTTGGGACATGTATCCTCCCCCATTTCTAATATAGTAGCCTGCGGCAAGGACCCGCAAAACCCTATTGTGAACTATATATGCAAAGTCTTGGAAAGTCAATGCTTTTTTCGGGTTTTTCTTGGGCTTTTTGCGGTTTTTTGACAAAGATTTTTTTGCTGCCGGCAGGGAGCGGAGGGGAACGGAATTTGTGGTAGATTTTTTACGGAAAATATGATATATTTATTTTGTATTTGGCTTACCTAAGAACAAATCGGCCGCGCGCATTGCGCCGGCCGGGAATCCTGCTTGGTTTCAATGAGAGATTCGATGAGAGAGGAGAACGACATGAAACAAGTTCGTTACTATGTCAGCCGCAAGAACCCGCTGACATGGATTGCCGCCCTGCTGTGCCTTGGCACGGCGGTGATGTACATTCTGGCGCTTTGCTTCGGTGAGGCGGCGGAAATTTCAACAGTCAACATCTGGTTCCAGAAGGTGCTGCCGATCTGGTGCGCGCTCGGCTTCGGCTTTATTGTCCTTGTGCGCGGGCCGAAGGAGCTGTACCGCTCGACGAAGCCGGTGTTCTGGGCGTGCGTCTACTTCGGGCAGATCGCACTGGACTGGTACCTGCGCATCCAGCGCGACCCGTCCTGCGCGGCGACGCTGAGCGGCGGATATAATCTGTTTGCCTACCTGCGCTACGTCGTCGTGTGCTGGCTGCTTTATCTGGTTTTTTACATCATCTATCGCATGGTGATGACCGGAAAGCTGCACCGGATGCTGGTCTTGCCGCTGCTGACGGCGCTGCCGGTGGCGTTCCTCGGCTATGATCTGCTGATGTCGGCGAGCGGCGTGCCGTTGTATGAGCTGTGCAACAAGATTGGCAATCTTTGCCTTGTGACGGCGCTGTTCGTAACATCGCTGGCGCTGCGCGTATTCGCAGATGGGAAATATCATCCTACGTGGGGCGACCGAAAGGACGGCCGCCGCGTCCGAACGGTGAGCGGTATGTCGGTCGTAGCGGGCTACATTATGCCGGACCGCAACGACGCCTGCAACAACATCCAAGACACCGTGGAGATCACGGCGGTGGAGCGCTATGTGCACCGAAAGCGCGCCGAGGGGCTGGAGGGCTTCGGTATTTTCCATGTGTTCCTTGCAGCCTATGTCCGCTGCATCGCAAAATACCCCGGCTGCAATCGCTTCTTCTCCGGCCAGCGCGTATATCAGCGCGATGACGACATTGCCTTTACCATGACGGTCAAGAAGGAAATGTCCACCAGTGCACCGGATACGACCATCAAGCTCCACCTGAACCGCGCGGATACGGCGGCAGAGGTTTACCAAAAGCTCAACGCGGTGATCGAAGAGGTCAAAAACACCCCGCTCGACAGCAGCTTCGATAACCTCGCGGGGCTGCTGGCCAGCCTGCCGGGGCTGCTGCTCAAGTTTACGGTCTGGAGCCTGAAGGTCGCGGACTATTTCGGCAAGCTCCCGAAGTTCCTGACGGAGCTCAGTCCCTTCCATGGTTCGGTCATCTTTACTTCGATGGGCTCGCTCGGCATCCCGCCGATCGTGCACCATCTGTACGATTTCGGCAACCTGCCGGTGTTCCTCGCTGTCGGGCGCAAATACCGCAAAATGGAGCTCGACGCCGAGGGTCAGCCGGTCATGCGCCGGTAGGTCGACTTCGTCCTTAACTGTGACGAGCGTACCGTCGACGGCTTCTACTATGCAACGGTGCTGAAATACTTCCACAAGATCCTCCGCAACCCCGCGATTCTGGACAATCCGCCGGAGGCGATCGTGCAGGATATTGACTGATTTAAGATAGCAAGCGCGGCACCGTTATTGAGCGGTGCCGCGCTTGGCTTATATGGTTGAAAAATTACAGATGCACCTTCGTGCCGGACTCGCCGCGGACGGCTGCACCCGCGTTTTCCAGCGAGGCGATAATGGCCGTGCCGCCGGTCTTGGCGAAGCTGACGGCAGCCTTGACCTTCGGAAGCATAGAGCCGGGAGCGAAGTGACCCTCGCCGCAGTACTTCTCGGCTTGCTCGACGGTCATTTCGCTGAGGCTTTCCTGATTCGGCTTGCCCCAATTGATACAGACGCGGTCAACCGCAGTCAGAATGACCAGCGCGTCGGCATGGACAAGCTCTGCGAGCTTTGCAGAGGCGAAGTCCTTGTCGATGACGGCGGGCGTGCCATAGAGCTTGCCGTCTCTGCGAACGACGGGGATGCCGCCGCCGCCGACGGTAATGACGACGCAGCCGCTCTCAATCAGCGTATTGACGGTCTTCTTTTCGATGACGTCGATGGGCTTCGGAGAGGGGACGACCTGACGGTAGCCGCGGCCGGCATCCTCGACCATGGTATAGCCCTTTTCAGCGGCGATGCGGTCGGCAGTCTCCTTGTCGTAGAACGCGCCGACGGGTTTGGTGGGATTCTGGAAGGCAGGGTCCTTCTCG
>CAKTZP010000178.1 GCA_934636045.1 uncultured Oscillospiraceae bacterium | reverse complement strand
CGCGCGTTGACACGAGGCTGCCTTTGGGGTATAATGTGGGTAGACGAGGAGCCGTCTAGAATCGGTTCTCCCGCTTAATCCGTTAATTTGGAAAAAGCCAAAGCCGCCGATCAGGGTGCAAGCTGACCGGCGGCACGCTTTTTATTTACGGTTCTTTGCGTCTACCGCGATGAGCAGGCTCAGGAACGTAAGGACAACCATAATGATTTCATACGGTGTCATAGCGTATCCCTCCCTTCTTCTGTAACAGAAGCGGGAGGCAACCACCGGCAGCACTCGTCTACCTACAAAGACATTATAGCATGTCATTTGCTCTCGGGCAAGAAATTCATTTTATTCTTTCAAAATTCAGCACATCAAAGGACAATCGCCATGGACAGAGAAGAACAAAACCGCCTGATTCTTGCCGAGCTGGCGCGGCTGTACCCCGACGCACGGCCCGCGCTGCACTTCGCCAATCCGTTTGAGCTGCTCGTCGCCGTGATGCTCTCCGCCCAGTGCACGGACGTCAAGGTGAATATGGTCACGCCCGCGCTCTTTGCCGCCTATCCCGACGCGGCGGCGCTGGCAAAGGCCGAACCGGCGGAGATCGAGCCGATCATCAAGACCTGCGGCCTGTTTCACAACAAGGCCAAAAACCTCGTGCTGATGGCGCGGGAACTGACCGCCCACTTCGGCGGCGAGGTGCCCGCCGACCACGACGCGCTGGAATCCCTGCCCGGTGTGGGGCGCAAGACGGCGAACGTCGTGATGAGCTGTGCGTTCGGCGCGGACGCCATCGCCGTGGATACGCACGTCTTCCGCGTCGCCAACCGACTGGGGCTGGCCGATGCGCCCGACGTGCTCAAAACCGAGCATCAGCTCATGCAAAACATCCCGCAGAGCCAATGGAGCCGCGCGCACCACTGGCTGATCTATCACGGCCGCCGCGTGTGCGCCGCCCGAAAGCCTGCCTGCGAAAGCTGCACCCTGCGCGCATGGTGCGAATATGCCAACGGCAACCCCAAGGGCAAAAAATAAGCGGACTGAGGCCTCCGCATGGACTCGCCCCCACATTCCAAAACCAAAGCAAAACGCGAACCGCTCGACGTTTCATCCGTCGAAGGGTTCGCGTTTTTGGATTGGAATTTTACTTCTTCTTGCGCGCCAGCATCACGGCCAGACCCGCCGCGCACGCGCCAAACGCCGCGCACCAGAGCAGAATCGGGCTGTCATCGCCGGTCTGCGGTAGGTGGGAAGCATCCGGCACGGGCGATACCACAATCTGCCCGGAAACCGTCTGTCCCTCGTAGCCCTCGCCCTTGAGCTGCACATTCAGCGCATGCTCGCCGACAGAGAGCGTGTTGAGGAACGCCTTTTCAATCGTGAGAATGATCGAGCCGTTCCGCACCTGATAGAACTTCGGGTCAATCGGCTTTCCATCCAAATCGACGGATTTGAAGTTGGCCGCGCCGAAGTTCGGCACGCCTTCGCCGATGCGCACGATCACGTCCTCGGTCGCCATGCCGACGATGAGGCTCGCGCTGCTTTCCACCTTTAAAGTCGGCGTCGGCTTCTCTTCGATCGTCCAGTTGGCCGTAAACCCGAGTTCTCCCGTCGTGCCCTGCTTGATCTCGACGGCGAGTTCCGGCGTTGTGCCGTTGCTGCCCGTCCAGCCCGCGAAGATATAGCCTTCGCGGGTCGGGTTGTTCAGCGTAAACGTCTCCGTCTCAGCGGTATATGTCTCCGGGTTCGTTTCGCCCGCTTTCAGCGCGCCGCCGCCCAGCTCGTAGGCGATGGCGTATTCCACCGCGTTGGCGCTGGCCGTCAGCTCGATTTCTCTCCTTGCCGAGTCCACGGTGTATACCGCGTTCGTCCTGCCGTCGCTCCACTGCGCAAAAACATAATTCTGCTGAAGGATAGGTTCGATTTCCAGCTTATCCGCCAGCGCGACGGTCAAATCCGGCGAATACCTCGTGAAATCCGCCGCGTCGTTTACCTTGCAGCGGAAACCCGAAACGCCTGTTCCGGCGATCAGATTCACGGCATAGCGAACCTCCGCCCGCTGCACCTCAAGCGGCATGGTCGGGTCGCCGCCCATGCGTAAGCTCGGGAGCCTGCCCTCCTCCGTGTTGCGCAGCTTCCAAACGCTTGCATCAAAACCCGGCCATGCGAAAATCTGCCCGTTTTTATCATACAGCAGACCGCCGCTGGCAAGGATATCCTCGCCGTTCTCATTGTCCGCCTGACCATCGGTCACAATTCGGCCGTTCGCCTTCATGCCCGACCATGCGTAATTGTTTTTGAGTCCCTCAGAACCTCCCGCGCCGACAACGCGGTTGACATTGATGGCATCCGACACCACTACGCCCAGCGCCACACAGTTTTCCGTTTTTCCAGTGGCTATTCCCGCCACGCCGCCGGCATTATTTCCGGTGCCCGTCACGCTGCCCGTCGCGTAGCAGTTTCGAACCGTACCTCCGTTGCCACCGACGATGCCGCCGGCGCTCTCTCCCGCGCCCGTCACACTGCCCGTTGCGTAGCAGTTTTGAACCGTGCCCGTGCCCATGCTAATGTTGCAACCGACAATGCCGCCGACATATCCGTTCCCCCGCACAAACCCGCCGAGCATCGCGCAGTTTTGAACAATGCCGTCATTTCTTCCGACAATCGTGCCGACTGCCGCGTTGGGGTATGTAACCGAAATATTGGCGTTGCTGACCAAAACGTTCTGGATGATTCCATTTGCCCAGCCGAAAAGCCCCTAGTATTCCTGCGTTGCGTTTGTGATCGTCAGATTTCTGATCGTATGGTAATTGCCTTCGAATGTGCCCCTAAAGGGGACGTCATCGTTGCCAATCAACACCCAATTATCGTATGCGGATAAATCCACATCGGCGGTCATTCGATAATACGCCGCGCCATACGAGCCGTTCCCATCGTTATATGTCTTTTCATCATTAACAAGTGTTGCCAGCTCTTTAAGCTGCTCAGCCGTGGCAATCAGAAAAGGTTTATCGCTAGCAGTGCCAATTCCCCCGATTTTCGCCTGTTCCTCAAGCGACAACCCGGCTTGTTTGGGCTCTCCTGCCGTCAACGTCTGTGCGTTATTTTGCGCCGAGGCGGCCGCAGAAACCGCCAGCATCATCAGCAGCAGCGCAAAAATCCTCTTCATAATCTGTATTCCCCTCTTCCCTTTCTTTTGTCCGTTGGCATCGTATTTTATTATAACACATACAGTACATGTCTTGTATCATATTTTTTGCAAAAATAACAAATGAGCGAATAAGCCAATCCGAAATTTTGCGCAAATATTTTGATAACGGGCGCGCGATGCACGCCCGCAGACTGTAGACAAAAAGCTATTCTCCCCCCGAAGGGGGGGGAGAATAGCCCTTTCCGCAAATGAAAGAATCGCTGAATTTCTTGATTTTGCGATTCAAGCCAAGTT
>CAKTZP010000177.1 GCA_934636045.1 uncultured Oscillospiraceae bacterium | reverse complement strand
CAAAACAAAACACAGAGAACAAAAATCCATTAAAATGTGAACCGATTTTGACGATTACGGACTTTTTTGACAGTCTGAAGCGCAGCATTTGCTGCGTTTTTTTGTATGCCTTCCCATTTTTTGCGCATACTAGCGCGGGGTGAAGCAAATGGAACGATTGCCGGACGGGCGCTATCTCGGCGCGATTTCAGACGAGAATATTTCTGCGATTTTCGATGGGGCGGGCGATTTTATCCGCCGCGAGCTGCGCATCAAGGCGCATACATTATATATCTACGCCCTCGATGGCCTGACCTCGGGCGGCGATATCTCGGAATATGTTGTCAAGCCGCTGATGCAGGACGCCTTCGGCGGCACGATGCGCGAGCTGTATGAGCGCGCGCTGCACTCGTCGGTCTATAACTCCGTCGCAGACCCCTGTCCCGACCTGAACACCGTGGCGAACAAGCTCGTCAACGGGTTTTGCGTCGTGTTATTTGGCGAAGATGCGATTGCCTTCGAGGACAAGACCGGCGAAAAGCGCGCGCCCTCCGCGCCGGAGGTCGAAAACACCGTCAAGGGGCCAAAGGATGCCTTTACCGAGACGGTGCGCACGAACACGAGCCTCCTGCGGCGACATCTGCGCACGCCGGCGCTGCGCCTTTACGAGACGACCGTCGGGCGGCGGAGCCTGACGAACGTGGCCGTCATATCCATTGACGGCCTGACCGACCCGACGCTGGTCGCGCGCATGAAGGCGCGGCTGGCGGAGATCGATATCGACGGCATGGTCTCGCCCGCCTCGGTCGAGGAGTACGTTACCGGCTCGCGCCCGACGGCGTTTCCACTGCTGCAATACACCGAGCGCACCGATCGCTTCGCGCAGGGGCTGCTCGACGGCCGCGTCGGTCTGCTGGTCGACGGGCTGCCGCAGGGCTATCTTGCGCCGGTCGACCTCGGATATCTGATGACCGCAGCGGAGGATCGCGGTGTCAACTACCTGACGGCGACGGCCACGCGCCTGATCCGCTATGCCGCGCTGCTGATCGGCCTGTTTTTGCCGGCACTGTATGTTGCCATGGCGGCATTCCATCCGGAAATGCTGCCCACCCTGCTGCTCGAGGCCGTCATCGCGAGCAAGCATGCCGTGCCGTTTCCGACGATTTTCGAGGTTCTCGGTCTGCTTGCGGCCTTTGAGCTGCTGCGCGAGGCCAGCATTGCCCTGCCGCAGTCCATCGGCCAGAGCCTGTCTATCATCGGCGGCCTGGTTGTCGGCACGGCGGCGGTGGAGGCAAACTTCGTCTCCCCTGCGGCGCTCATCGTCGTCGCTGCCGCGGGCATCTGCGGCTTTGCGCAGCCCGCGCGGGGGCTGGCCGACGCGCTGCGTCTGTGGCGCTTTGCGCTGGCGGTGCTGGCCAGCCTCGGCGGGCTGTTCGGCGTGACCATGGGCGCGCTGTGTCTGCTCGTGCATTTGGCGGGGCTGGAATCGATGGGCGAGAGCTATCTTGCGCCGTTTTCCGCAGTCGGTGGCGGGAAAATGCTCCTCCGGCGGCGGCTGCTGCGGGAAAAGCTCCGCGCGCCGCACCTGCATCCTCTCGACGAGAGGAATCAGAAATAGACGGGCAAGCGTGTGATAAGCAAAAGCTGCCACATTTGTCATTGCGAGGCCGCAGGCCGTGGCAATCCGCATCCCCCGTCCCCCCGAAAAAACATCCCTAACTTAAAGGTAGTGATTCCCTATGAAATGGTTCCCCGCCGTGCTGCTGGCGGCGGCACTGACACTGGTGTTCGGCCTGCCGTTTCGCGAATATAACACGGCGCAGCTCCTGCCGATCCGAACGTTACAGGTCGAAAAAACCGAAGCCGGCCTCCACATCCTGAGCGACGCAGGGGAAGGCACGGGCAAGGCTTGGGCGGACGCAGTCGAAAACCTGCGCCAAAATGCCTCCGGCGATGTCTTTTTCGACACGGCCGAGCGCATCGTCTTCTGCGGCGGCGTGTCGCCGCGCGCTGCGGTGGAAAGCGGCGACCTCCGCCCGGCCGCGCAGGTCTATTTTGCTGCCGCGCCCTACGAGGGAGAAAAGCTCAACGACTATCTCGCTGCGCATCCGAGTCCGCTTCGCGTCGCGGAGCTGAGGGCGCGCTATGCGTAGCCGCCAGCTCTGCGCAACGGCCTTCTGTGCCTTTGCGGTTCCGGCGGTCGTGCTGCTGCCGCGCGCCGGGTGGCTCTGGACGGCGGTGGCGTGTCTCGCCGTGGCGGCGCTCGTCCTTGTGCTGCGCGCGCTGCGGGGCGAAAAAAGCTTGGCGGAGGCAGCGGCCGCGGCGACCGGCGGAAAAGCCGCGCTCTGGGCGCTTTGGGCGTGGAATCTGTTGCTGCTTGGCGCGGCGTCGCGGCTGCTGTGCGGTCTTTATCCCGGCGGCGGGCCAATCATCGGCCTGCTGCTCCTGCTGCTGGCGGTCTATGCGGCGGGCAAGGGCGCACAAACCGTCCTTCGCGTCAGCGCGGTCAGCTTTTTCTTCCTCATCGGCCTGTTCGCGCTGCTCGATGCCTTTGCGCTGCCGCAGCTGCACACGGCTTGGCTTGCGCCGGTGACGCAAGCGGATGGAACGCTCCTGCCGTGGGCGCTTGTGCCTCTGACAGGGGTCTGGCTTGCGCGGGAAAAGACGAAGCCCCTCGGCTGGTGCCTCGGCGGAGGCGCCCTTGCCGTCTTCGCCGCGCTCATCACGGCGGGGAGCCTCTCGCCGTGCGTCGCTGCCGGGCTTGACTTCCCGTTTTACGACGCAGCCAAGAGCGTCAGCGTCCTCGGCGCAATGGAGCGCCTTGAGCCGCTTGTCTCTGCCGCGCTCACGGCAGGCGGCTTCAGCCTGCTCGGCCTGCTGTGCGCGGTCAATCTGGAGCTGTGGCGCGTGCTCGTGCCGGGCGAGCGGCGCTGGGGCACGCCCCTCAATTTCCTTGCCGGCGGTACGGGCCTGTGGTGCAGCGGCCTCATCCCCGCCGCAATCCTTGCCGTTGGGAACACAATATTTTGGGGATTTCTTCCATTTTTACCACTACTAATAGAAAATCAAAAAAATTTGAGAAAAAACCAAAAAAAGTGTTGACAAAACCGGATTTCCTTGCTAGAATATTCAAGCAAATTCGGAATGGACCTGCGGCGCTTCAAAAACTTGAAAAAAGTCGAAAAAAGTGCTTGACAAATTCGACTCCGAGTGCTACAATGTAAAAGATGCGCCACAGCGGATGGCAAAACGCCGAATGAACCTGTGGAACAGCTTTTTCAATAGGCTGCGGTTGCAGCGGTGTACCTTGTAAATTAAACAACGAGAAACATGAACAAACACCTTGAGCAAATGATTGTGAAAAACAATTGAGTTGTTCAAAATGATGTCAGTGTAAGAATGTGAAAGCATTGTGTACTGAGATTGTGAAGAATAGCCAACGTAAGAAATTCTTGA
>CAKTZP010000176.1 GCA_934636045.1 uncultured Oscillospiraceae bacterium | reverse complement strand
GAACACCGACAGCTTCAACCTCTACAACGACAAGGGCGAGCTGAAGGCTCTGGGCAACTGCTACGAGTCCTTCGGCCTCATCGTCAACACCAAGCTGCTTGCCGAGGCTGGCTACTCCGTCTCCGACATCACCAACTTCGACTCCCTGAAGAAGGTTGCCGAGGACATCACCGCCCGTTCCGAGGACCTCGGCTTCGCGGCATTCACCTCCGCCGGTCTGGACGGCTCCTCCTCTTGGCGCTTCTCCGGCCACCTTGCAACGCTGCCCCTGCACTATGAAGGCGTTGCCAGCAACGTTCCCACCATCACCGGTGAGTACCTGAACCTCTACAAGAACATTTGGGATCTGTACATCAACAACTCCACCTGCGCTCCGTCCGAGCTGTCTACCAAGACCGGCGACGAGTCCCGTGCTGAGTTCACCGACGGCAAGGCCGTGTTCTTCCAGAACGGCACTTGGGAATATGCCAACCTGACCGGCGCCGGCATGACCGACGACCAGCTGCAGATGATCCCCATCTACTGCGGCGCTCCCGAGGATGCAAACTCCGGCCTGTGCTCCGGCACTGAGAACCGCTGGGCGGTCAACGCCAAGGCTTCTAAGGAAGATCAGCAGGCCTCCATCGACTTCCTCGTTTGGCTGGTCACTGACCCCGACGCCTCCAAGGTTTACGTTGAGCAGCTGGGCGCTGTTCCCTTCAAGAACTGCCCCGCTTCCTCCAACAAGTTCGTCAACGACGGCAACGCGCTGCTGGCCGCGGGCAAGACCCCGATCTCCTGGGCGTTCAACTACACCCCGAACGTTGACGCTTGGAGAGCGACCGTTGTTACCGCTCTGACCGCTTACTCCGCAGGCACCGGCGACTGGACCGCAGTCGAGAAGGCCTTCGTTGAGGGCTGGGCATACGAGTATGCACAGGTCAACGGCTAAAAGCTGCCATAACTTCATCGCGTAATCCCAAGGGGCGGGCCAATGCCCGCCCCTTTTTAAATTCCAAAACGTCTGCGATACTGAATATGAGCACCTGTCTGCCGTTCTTTCTGAGCAAAGCTCCCGCGAATCTTGTCCGGCATGTTAAAATCTCCATTGTCATTCCGAAGTCGTAGCCGTTGGCGACGAAGGAGCCTTACGGATACGGGCTCTCCGCTTGCAGGTCGGAGAGCGAAGCCCGACGTGGGAATCTCATGTAAAGTTTTCCGAATTTAACTTAAATTTCGAAACACTCCCGAAGATTGCCACGACCCCTTACGGGGTCTCGCAATGACAGAACGAATTCCTTGACAAGCCGAGCAAAGTGCCCTTGGAGCTTTGCTGAGAAAGGGTCGCAGGCTTCTGTCACCCCGAAAAGTCACTCATGGAAAGAGAGGGATCCCTGTGGGTCGAAAATCATCTATGGTCGGCGCAAACGGCGCGCTGCTCCGAAAGCCCATCAAGCGCTGGGCACCGCTGTTCCTGTTCCCGGTCTTCCTCGCGTTCTGCATCGGCTTTGTGTGGCCGTTTGTGCAGGGCATTTACCTGTCGTTCTGCAATTTCAACGTCCCTTCGGACGCAAAATGGGCCGGCTGGGACAATTTCTCCAAGATCTGGACGGATGCCGGCTTCTGGAACGCCTTTAAAAACACCGCCGCCTTCGCCGTGGTCACGATCATCCTCATCAATGTTGTGGCCTTCGCCATCGCCTACGCCCTGACGCAGAAGATGCGCGGCTCCAATCTCTTCCGCACGGTTTTCTTCATGCCGAACCTCATCGGCGGCGTCGTGCTGGGTTACATCTGGAGCATGATCTTTGACGGCATCCTTCGCCGCTATGCCACCTACCTGACCGCCAACGCCACCTACGGCTTCTGGGGTCTGGTCATTCTGGTCGCGTGGCAGCAGATCGGCTATATGATGATTATTTATATTGCCGGACTGCAGGCGGTCTCCGAGGATATGCTCGAGGCGGCGCGCATTGACGGCGCCAACGGCCGCCAGACGCTCTTCCGCGTCATCATTCCAAATGTTATGCCGTCAATCGCGACCTGCACCTTCCTGACGCTCACGAACGGCTTCAAGCTCTTTGACCAAAACCTCGCGCTGACCGGCGGCATGCCGAGCATCATGGTCGACGCAACCACAAAGCTCAACGCCACCGAGCTGCTCGCACTGAACATCTATTCGACCTACAACATCAGTAAAAATTACCACGGCGTCGCGCAGGCCAAGGCGGTCATCTTCTTCCTGCTCGTGGCTGTCCTCGCGATCGTCCAGCAAAAGGCGACCAGCCGCAAGGAGGTGCAGCAATAATGACCAAAACGTCCATTCCGAGCAAACAAACGTCCTCACTGCGCAAGCACAAGAAGTATTCCACCGGCAGCACCATCCTGACGATCGTCTTTGTGGTGATCTGCCTTGCATGGATCATGCCCGTGGTCGAGGTGCTCGTCAACTCCTTCAAGTCCAACGACGCCATCAATACCGACGTTTTTGCCCTGCCGAACAGCGACAGCTTCATGGGCATGGACAACTACAAGACCGGCATGACCTTCGGTCAGTACCCGTTTTTGAAGTCCGCGCTGTACAGCCTCGTCATCTCCGTGAGCTCTACGGTGCTGATTCTGCTGTGCTGCTCCATGGCTGCATGGTACATTGTCCGCGTGCAGAGCCGTTTTTCCCGCATTTTCTACTATCTCTGCCTGTTTTCCATGATCGTTCCCTTCCAGATGGTCATGTTCACCCTGACGAGCACGGCAAAGAAGCTCTTCCTGAACACGCCGTGGACGATTCCGATCGTTTACCTCGGCTTCGGCGCGGGACTTGCGATCTTTATGTTCACGGGCTTTGTCAAGAACCTGCCGCTCGAAATTGAAGAGGCTGCGGCCATCGACGGCTGCGGCCCGGTGCGCACGTTCTTCTCCGTCGTCCTGCCCATGCTCAAGCCGAGTCTGATCTCCGTCGGCATTCTGGAGCTGATGTGGGTCTGGAACGATTATCTGCTGCCGTACCTTGTGCTGGATATCACAAAGTACCGTACCCTGCCGATCCATGTGCAGTACCTCAAGGGCAGCTACGGCACGGTCGACCTCGGCGCGACCATGGCTATCATCATGCTCAGCATCCTGCCGATCATTATCGTCTACCTGCTGTGCCAGAAGCACATCATCAAGGGTGTTGCGGCGGGCGCTGTCAAGGGATAATGACGATCAAGGATCTCTCCCGCGAAACGGGCTACTCCGTTGGGACCATCTCCCGCGTGCTGAACAACCACCCCAGCGTCAGCGAAAAGGCGCGCCGGGAGATTACCGCCGCCATCGAGCGCTTCGGCTTTGAGCGCAACGAAAACGCCAAAAACCTCAAGCAGCTGAAAAACGAAGGGATCCTCGTGCTGGTCAAGGGTCGAAAGAACGAGCTTTTTGCCGCCATCATCGAGCGGCTGCAGCAGTTTTTCGACCGCACCAGCTACACCATGATGCTCGACTATTTTGACG
>CAKTZP010000175.1 GCA_934636045.1 uncultured Oscillospiraceae bacterium | reverse complement strand
GTGATGGGGCTGCCGGTGTCCACCGCGTCCAGCCCGCGCACCATACCGTCGGTGGCGTTCATGGAAATGCAGCGGGCCACATTGTCGCCGGTGAGCTGGGCCACCTCGGCCACGATTTTTTGATCGCCGTTCTGAATCTCAATGGCGGAAAGCAGTTCGGGCAAATGGCCGTCCTCAAAGCGGATGTCCAGCACCGGGCCGATGACCTGAACCACAACGCCCATATTTTTTTCTTGCATACGGAGTTCTCCTTTTCGTTAGAGCGCTTCTGCGCCGGAAACAATTTCCGTAATTTCTTGCGTGATTGCTGCCTGACGCGCACGGTTGTAGTGCAGCACCAGGTCGTCAATGAGCTCGCCCGCGTTTTTGTTCGCAGCGTTCATCGCCGTGCGGCGCGCGCCGTGCTCAGAGGCCGCCGCCTCGCAGAGCGTGGAGTACAGCACGCCGGTCAGATACAGCGGCACGATCTTCTCCACCAGTGCGGCAGGGTCGCCCTCGAGCAGGGTGACGGCACAGCTGTTGCCCTCCGTCTCCAGCTCCAGCGGGAGCAGCGGCTCGCTGTCCGGCACCTGCGTGAGCATGGACCGGAAGCGCGTGTAGAGAATTTCAACGCGGTCGAACTTCCCCGCCGCGTAGCCCTCGCACAGCAGATTGGCGATCTGCACGCAGTCGCCGATGCCGAGCGAAGCGGTCACGCCGAAGTAGGTGCTGACCAGCTCGCAGCCGGTGCGGGTAAAGTGCTCGAGCGTCTTTTTGCCGATCGGGAGCACGCAGCTCTCGCCGGTCTGCATTTTCTGCGCCGCCAGACGGAAGAGGTTGGCATTGTAGCCGCCCGCAAGCCCGCGGTCGCCGCCGATGACAACGTAGCAGGTCTTTTTAACCTCCCGCTGCTCGGCAAAGATGCACGGCGTCTCCAAAACGCCCGCCTGCAACCCGGCAATGGCCTCGGCAAGGACGTCATGGTAGGGGCGGGTGCGCTCTGCGCGTTCCTTGGCGCGGCGCAGCTTGCTGGTCGCGACCAGCTCCATTGCCTTGGTGATCTGGCGGGTGCTCTCGACGCTCTTAATGCGATTTTTAATATGTTTGATAGATGCTCCGCCCATCGCACTGGCTCCTTACTTTTTGATAAAGCGTTCCTTGCAAGCTTCGATCGCCTGCCGCAGCTCGGCCTCGTTTTCCTTGGTCAGCTGCTTGGTCGCACGGATCTCGTCCGGGATGGCCGGCTGCTGCACGGTCAGATACTCATACAGCTCCGCCTCAAACTCGGAAACGCGCTCGACCGGGACATCGCTGAGCAGGTCGTTGACCACCGCGTAGATGATGCACACCTGAAGCTCGGTGCGGATGGGGGCGTTGCGGTTCTGCTTGAGAATTTCCACGATACGCGCGCCCTGCGCCAGACGGGCCTTGGTGTCCGCGTCGAGGTCCGAGCCGAACTGTGCAAACGATTGCAGCTCGCGGTACTGCGAGTACATCAGCTTCAGCGAGCCGGAGACCTTCTTCATCGCCTTAATCTGCGCGCTGCCGCCGACACGGGAAACGGAAATGCCGGGGTTAATGGCCGGACGGACGCCGGAATGGAACAGCTCCGATTCCAGATAGATCTGGCCGTCGGTGATGGAGATTACGTTCGTCGGGATATAGGCCGAAACGTCGCCGGCCTGCGTTTCGATAATCGGCAGCGCCGTCAGCGAGCCGCCGCCGTATTCCGGGGCGATGCGCGCCGCGCGCTCGAGCAGACGGGAATGCAGATAAAACACGTCGCCGGGGTAGGCCTCACGTCCGGGCGGGCGGCGGATCAGCAGCGACAGCGCACGGTACGCCACCGCATGCTTGGACAGGTCGTCATAGATAATGAGCGCGTCCTGCCCCTTGTCCATGAAGTACTCGGCCATGGTGCAGCCGGAGTACGGCGCGATGTATTGCAGGGGCGCCAGCTCCGAAGCCGTGGCGGAAACGACGATGGTATAGTCCATCGCGCCGTTCTTTTCCAGCGTGTCCACGATCTGGGCGACGGTGGAGCGCTTCTGGCCGATGGCCACGTAAACGCAGGTCACGCCCTTGCCCTTCTGGTTAATAATGGTATCCGTCGCGATGACGGTCTTGCCGGTCTGGCGGTCGCCGATGATCAGCTCGCGCTGGCCGCGGCCGATGGGGATCATGGAGTCGATGGCCTTGATGCCGGTCTCCAACGGGACGGAGACGGATTTTCTCTGAATGATGCCCGCCGCCACGCGTTCGATCGGGCGGGTCTCGGCGGCAGCGATCGGGCCCTTGCCGTCGATCGGCTGACCCAGCGCATCGACCACGCGGCCGACCAGCGCCTCGCCAACGGGAACGGACACGACCTGACCCGTGCGGCGCACGAGGCTGCCCTCGCTGACGCCGACGTCGGTGCCGAGCATAACGACGCTGACAAAGTTCTCCTCGAGGTTCAGCGCCATGCCGGCCGAGCCGTTTTCAAAGGTCAGCAGCTCGTTTGCCTTGCACTTTTCCAGTCCGTGCACCTTGGCAATGCCGTCGCCGACCTGAATGACATAGCCGATCTCATCCTGCTGGGTCTTAGAGGCATAATTTTTGATTTGATCCTTGATGACCTTGCTGATGTCTTCGATTCTTAAATTCACGGTTTCACCAACCTTACACTATCGTTTCGCTCAGACTGCGGCGCAAATGCTCCAGTCTGCTGTGAATGCTGTCGTCCAGCTGCACGCCGCCGTAGCGCAGCGTGATGCCGCCGAGCAGCGCCGGGTCCAGCTCGTTTTCCAGAATGACCTGCTTGCCGGTCATGGCCGCCAGCCGCTGCGTCAGCGCGGTCTTCTGCGCGTCGGTCATCGGCACCGCCGTCACTGCCGTTGCGCGGAGCAGATCGTGCGCCTCGTCGTAGCAGCGGTCGAACTCGTCGGCGCAGGCAAAGAAGCTGCACATGCTGCGCCTCTCGCACAGGATGCACAAAAAGCTCAGCAGATCCTGCTCCACACCGCCGAACGCCTCGCGCACGAGGGTCAGCTTTTCTGCCTTTGCCACGGCGGGCGTGTCGAGCAGGGTGATATACGACGGTTCCTGCCGCAGGGCGGTGCGAACCAGCTCCAGCTCTTCGCGGATGCGGTCATCCGTGTGGTTCTCCTGCGCAAGCTGGAACAGCGCCTTTCCGTAGCCAGCCGCGTTAATCATGCTCGTCTCCCAGCTTGTCGATGAAGGAGTCGATCAGCGCGGAGTGCTCCTCCTTGTTGATGTCTCTGGCCAGCACGGCGGCGGCAATGTCCACCGCCATTACGGACACATCGTTCTTGATCTCGTTCATGGCGCGCTTTTTCTCCATTTCGACCTGTTCGTCGGCGCGGCGGAGGGTCTGCGCGGCCTTTTCCTGCGCGTCGCGGAGGATCTCCTCCTGCCGCAGCTGCGCCTTGCGGTTGGCGACCTTTAAGATCTCCTCGCTCTCGGCGTGCGCCTCGGCCAGCCGATGCTCATACTG
>CAKTZP010000174.1 GCA_934636045.1 uncultured Oscillospiraceae bacterium | reverse complement strand
TCGTAGGTCAGCACAACTTCGTTCGTATATTTGGACAGCATGTCCGCGTGCTCCTGTGTCAGCGACGTGCCAAGCGAGGCGACCGCACAGTCAAAGCCGTATTGATGCAGCGCAATGGCATCCATATAGCCTTCGGTCAGGATAATGTAGCCCTGCTTTGATTTTTTGACGATATTCATGCCAAAAAGGTTCCGTCTTTTATTAAAAATCAGCGTCTCCGGCGAGTTGAGGTACTTCGGTGTCGAATCGTCCATCACGCGGCCGCCGAAGCCGATGACGTTGCCGCGCACGTCGATGATCGGGAACATCAGGCGGTTGCGGAAGCGATCGTAAAACGTTCCCTTCTCCCGATTTTGCAGGACAAGGCCGGCGTCTAGCAGCTCCTGCTTTGTGTAGCCCTTGGAGACCATTGCATCCAGCAGCGCCGTCCATGCGTTCGGCGCAAAGCCGAGGCCGAAGCGTGTAACGGTCGAGGGAGAAAGACCGCGCTTTTGCGCATAAGCCCGCGCCTCCGCGGCCGCCGGAGTCTTCAGCTGCTCGTTAAAGAAGCGTGCAGCATTCTTACACAGCGCCCAAAGGCGCTCTTTTTTCTTGTACTGCGAGCTTTCCGCGGAATCATCCGGCACCTCGAGTCCCGCGCGCTTGGCCAAAAAACGCACCGCATCGGGGTACGAAAGGTTCTCGATCTCCATGATAAAATTGATCACGCCGCCGCCCTTGTGGCAGCCGAAGCAGTAGAAAATCCCTTTTTCCGGCGCGACGGAGAACGACGCGGTTTTCTCCCCATGGAAGGGACACAGGCCAAACAGGTTGCTGCCCCGCCGCGTCAGCGCGACATACTGTCCGACGACATCTTCGATGGGATTTCGCTGACTCAATTCGTCTAAAAATGCCGGGGAAAACGCCATATTATCCCTCCTTTCGCTGATTTTTCAAGGCTCATCCCCGTACCTGCCACGCCAGTGGGATGAACAGCTCTTCGAATTTATACATTGCATATTTGTCCGTCATTCCGGCAATGTAATCGCACACCGTTCGCTCCATGCCGTCAAAGCTCAGCTGCGGCTGGAAGTCCGCGGGCAGCGCCTCGGGGTGCTTGATGTAGTATTCATAAAGCTCCTGCAAAATATGGCGTGCCTTGACCTCCTCGCCCTTAGCGATGGGGTTTTTGTAGACACGCTCGAACATAAAGTTCCGCAGTGCCTCCATCGTTGCGTCGATCTCCGCGTCCATGCCCAGCTCACCGGTCTGCAGAGTGTGCAGGATCATATTCGTCACGAGAGAATTGATGCGGTCGCGGTGGGTATCGCCAAGGACATCGGAAATTTCCCGGGGAATATCGGAATTGGTCAGGATTCCGGCGCGCATCGCGTCGTCAATGTCATGATTGATGTAGGCGATCTGGTCAGATTTGCGCACGATCTGCCCCTCGAGCGTCTCCGGCAGACGGCTGTGCCGGCTGTGGCCGAGGATGCCCATCCGCACCTCGTAGGTCAGGTTCAGCCCCTGCCCGTCCTTTTCCAGAACATCTACCACGCGCAGCGACTGCTCGTTGTGGCGGAAGGGCTTGCCGGTGACCTCGGTGAGCGCGACCTCGCCTGCGTGGCCAAACGGCGTGTGGCCGAGGTCGTGACCGACGGCGATGGCCTCGGCCAGATCCTCGTTCAGGCGCAGCGCGCGCGTGATTGTTCGGGCAATGCGCGCAACCTCCAGCGTATGCGTCATGCGCGTGCGGTAATGGTCGCCCTCCGGCTGCAAAAACACCTGGGTCTTGTGCATCAGGCGGCGGAAGGATTTGCTATGTAAAATGCGGTCACAGTCACGCTGATAGCACGTGCGCATATCGTTCTGCGTCGGTGCCTCCTCGCGGGGTCTGCCTTTCGAGGCGTCGGAAAACTGCGCCTGCCCGGAAAGGATCAGATGCTCTCGCTGCTCCAGCTGCTCGCGGATCGTCATAGGTCGCCCTCCTGCATTGTTAAAAATTATAGTGGATAAGCGCGGTAGCGCTTCTCGCCGGTCAGTCCCTCGATCGTTCCGGCGGAGAGGTCAAGCACACGCGCCAAAAACGGCTCCGCCTGCGCCTCGGGCAGCAGCAGGTCAAAGCTCACATCCGCGCCGAAGTCGGTGTTTTCGACCACGCCACCGAAGGCCGTGACCTCCAGCCGGATGCGTTCAAACCAGCTGTACGGGCACGGCAAATATACCTTTGTCCACACCTGCTTGACCGAGCGCCCGGCGGCGTCCAGTGCAAGCTTCGCGCTGTGTGCATAGGCGCGCACGAGGCCGCCCGCACCGAGCAATATTCCGCCAAAGTAGCGTGTTACCACGCAGGTCACATTAAAAATTTCCTCGCGCTGCAAAACCTGCAAGACCGGCATTCCCGCCGTGCCGCCCGGCTCGCCGTCGTCGGAAAAGCGCGTCGCACCGTCGCGGATAATATAAGCGTACACATTATGCGTCGCGTCCCAATAGGTCTCGCGCATCTGTCTGAGCCGGGCGAGGGCCTCCTCCTCGGTATCGGTCGCAAAAATATGGCCGATGAACCGCGAGCGCCGCTCAATGAACTCCGCATCCGCGTCCTTCGTCGGAACCAGATACGGCTTCATGACCGCTCCTTTTCATAACGGCGATAGCGGCCGTAGAGCTCATCCTTGCAGGTCAGCTCGATTTCAATCCCCTCCGGCAGATAGTCCACACGGTGCACCTGTGCCTGCTCGTGGAACAGCTCGATCGCGCCGCCTTCGCTGTAGGGCAGCAGCAGCGTCACGTGATGCAGCGTGCCGAGCAGCGTCTGCTCAATACGCGTCAGCAGCTCGTCCATGCCGATGCCGCTGCGGGCGCACATCGGAACATTTTTCTCCCCGATTGGGAAATTGGTCATGTCGTCCAGCAGATCGACCTTGTTATAGCACCGGATGACCGGCACGCCGGGCTTGGCCAGCTGGGCAATCAGCCGATCGACGACGGCAATGTGTGCCTCGCGCTGCGGGTCGGATGCATCGATGACGTGCAGCAGAAGATCCGCGTACTGCAGTTCCTCCAGCGTTGCTTTAAACGCCTCCACCAGATGGTGCGGCAGCTTGGCAATAAAGCCGACGGTGTCCGAAAGCAGGACGTCCAGATGGTCGGAGACGTGGAGCCTCCGCGTGGTGGTGTCCAGCGTGTCGAACAGGCGGTTATTCGCCGGGATTCCGGCGTCCGTCAGCTGATTGAGCAGGGTCGACTTTCCCGCGTTCGTGTAGCCGACAAGGGCGACGACCGGGATCGCGTTTTTCATGCGGCGCCCGCGTTGGACGGCGCGGGTCTTGCGCACCTCGGCCAGCTCGGCCTTGAGTCGGTCGATGCGCTCGCGGATATGCCGGCGGTCGGTTTCCAGCTTTGTTTCGCCGGGGCCGCGCGTGCCGATGCCGCCGCCAAGGCGGGACATCGACCTGCCCATGCCGGAAAGCTTCGGCAGCAGGTACTGATACTGCGCCAGCTCCACCTGCAAACGGCCCTCCGCCGTTTTGGCGCGCTGGGCAAAAATATCGAGAATC
>CAKTZP010000173.1 GCA_934636045.1 uncultured Oscillospiraceae bacterium | reverse complement strand
AATTATCCCGAGGGTGCTGCACCTGATTTTGAGAGTATGTTTGGAGGAGGAAAGGCATATTATATGAAAGGAAAAACGTTTTACATGTCTCCGGAGGACAGCCGTTTTGAAACGATCGGCGATTTCAAATGGTGTTTGGATTGCGGCGGCGAAATTCAGTTTTGCTGGAAAGGTCAAGAGTACGGCGTAGTGCGATATGGCATTGACCATAAGATCACAGCCTACCGCGCCTATGACGCAGCCTCGGAGCGAGCCTATGATTCTGCGGAGGAAGCCTTGGAGTTTATGGTCGGCGAGGATCGGCTGCGGGATATTATTACCCAAGTGGAGGTCATCTTACGTTCCATTTAACCAACATTCGTTTTTCTGCGGATAAGGAAACCGGCAGGCAAAAACGAAAAACCATCTTTTTCGTACCCGCTGGACAAACGCCCTAAATTCCGAAGAATTTAGGGCGTTTCTCTATTCAAAAGCGCAGCAAAGGCACCGGCCGACCCTGCTTCGGGGAGGACGGTGCCTTTGCACTCCTTGCATTATTTTACAATGTATAATTGCTCCATCAGCTTGCGGCGGGTGTTTTATGTACCAAAATAACTGAAGTGCATGTAGTCCTTGTAGCCGCTGCGCCAGTTGACACCTTGGGAGAAGCCATATTTCTTAAAGACCGTGGCGACCTCGCCGTCGAGGGGGATGGAGTACGGATCTTCACCGGGCTTCCAGTATTTGCCGGTGATGGGCGTGCCGTCGGGCGTACAATAGTAGTTTTCCTCATAGTTGATGTCCAGCGCGCAGCCGATGGTGTGCTCCGAGCGCCCTGACCAGCCCCAGCCGCCGAGATAGTGGATGGGGAATTTTTCCTCGCCCTCGTAGATCTCGCGGAAAATGGCGCGAATCGTCGCCTCGAGCGCCTTGTGCACCACGACGGTCATTTGCTTGGTGACCTTTTCGCCGCCGGAGTTGAAGTCCCAGACGTTCACCGTGACCTGCACCATGTCCGCCTCGGCGGCGGCGCGGTCGGTGTAGAAGGTGCGCGGATCGTCTGTGACCACGCCGAAGATGCGGTAGCACTTTTCGTCATAGCTTTCTTGGTCGGAGGCCAGCCCCGGCTCGCGGCAGGTGACGACGCACGACGCGGACAGGCCGTTGCCGGAATAGACCGTGACAGTGGCTGTGCCGCTGGCCTTGGCGGTGACGGTGCCGCTTTCCACGGTGACGATCGCCTCGTTCGAGCTGCGCCAGAGCAAATAAATGCCGGATTCCGGCTCTGTTTCAGCCAGCAGGGTCAGCGTCTGCCCCACGGTGAGGTCGGCAGTCGTTTGGTTGAGCGTCAGGCGCTCCGGCTGCACCGGCGGCAAAAACGGCTTGCGCAGCGCGGTGGCAAGGCGGCAGAACACCGCGGCACACTCGGCGCGCGTGGCTGTCTTCTGCGGCAGAAACTGTACGCCGCCGAGCTTATCCGGCGCGCCGTTCAAAATGCCGCTCGTGCGCAAAAATTCAATGCTCTCCAGCGCCCATTCGGCGATGGCATCGCCATCGGAAAAGGTGTCGGGAATGCTGCTCGTGTCGTCGGCATCGGCCAGCTCATAGCCCATCCGCCGGGCGTAGAGCGCCACGAGGCGCGCCATCTGCTCGCGCGTAATGGGTGCCTCAGGGAGGAATTCCTCGCGGCTCATGCCTGAGACGATGCCGTTGCAGACCGCCCAGGTGATGTACGGTGCGTAGTATTGCTCGGAAGAAACATCGGTGAAAAACTGCGGTGCGGTCTCGCCGGACCAGTCCTCCGTGTCGATTTGCTCCAGCCGCCCGAGCACGGTCACAAACATCCCGCGCGTCATCGTGCTGTCCGGCGCAAATTCGGTCTCGCTCACGCCAGAAAACAGCCCCAGCGAAACGGCACGTGCGATGTCATCCTCCGCCCAATGGCCGCCGGTGTCCGTAAATCCCGCCGCATGGGCGGTCGGGATCGCCGCCAGCAGCATGAGCAGGGCAATCAGTCCGGAAATCAAACGGTTGCGCATGGCAAGGCCTCCTTCGGGAAATGATGTCTACCGCCATCATACCGCCTTTTTCGACAAATTGCAAGAGGTTGATTTTTCCACTGCAGCAAAGTCCACCCCGAGCCGTTTGCCGCCACCTCATCTCTGGACGGCACGGCCTTCTTTTCAAACGCCTTTTCTCGGCTTGCCTTGCATTCCTGCACTCAGCGGCATCCCGTCTGCCGGCCGATGCCCGGCATTCGGAGTACTTCCTTGGACGGGTATGCTTCTTGTCACTTTCGCGAGGGTCCGAATTCATGATACCACGTTCTAATTTTCGTTGGATATGGCGACGTTTTGGAGGTAGCGCATCAGGATGGCGGAGACTTGGGCGCGGGTGGCGTTGCCTTGGGGAAGGAGCTTGCCGTCCGAGCCGTTGATGAGACCCATGGCGACGGCCCATTCCAGCGGCTCCTGCGCGTAGCCGCTGACCGACGCGGCGTCAGAGAAGCTGCTCAAACTGCCGCGCTTGCTTGTGTCATAGCCCTCCCGGTACGCGTAGCGGTACAAAATCGCCGCCATTTGCTCGCGGGTGATGCTGCCGTTGGGGTCAAAGGTCGAGGCGGACGTACCGGTGACGAGCCCGGCCTCCGCCGCCCATGTGACGGCAGGGGCGTACCACTGGCCGTTCAGAACATCGGTGAAGCGGTTAACGCCCGCGGCGGGCGACTCGGCGTCGCGCCAGAGCACCGTGACCAGCATTGCGCGGGTCATGCTGCCCTCCGGGTCGAATTTTTCGTTGCCCACACCGTTCATCAGCCCGCGCCCGACCGCGAAGCGAACCGCCTCAGCGTACCATGCGCGCGGCGCAACGTCGGAGAAGCCGGTCGATGTATCGTTGTTGTCCGGATCCTTTTCGCCGGTCGATGTATCGTCGCTGTCCGGGGCCTTTTCGCTGACCACAACGTCAAATTGCGTTGTGAGGCCGAGGCAGGAAACGGTAATGGTCTGTGTTCCGGCCTTGCTGGGGTCGAAGCCGGTGCAGAATTCCTGCATCAGCGGCAGATAGCACGTGCCGCATCCACCGCATTCCAGCGCCAGCGTCAGGCGAGCATCGTCGATGGATGCACAGCCGCCCGGTACGGCATTGCTGCCGACCAAGCGCAGGGAGGTGTAGCTGCAATTCGTGCCGGTGTAGAAGAATTGCACCCAATAGTGGCTGCGGTAGCCGGCCGAATCGTGCGCGCCCAGATAGCCGACGCCGATGTGCCGGAAATTGTCGCTCAGGATATTTTTCCGATGCCCCTCGCTGTTCATCCAGCTGTTCATGACCTCTGCGGGCGACCGCTGGCCGAAGGCAATGTTTTCGCCCATCCAGCGGTAGGGGTATTTTTTCGTGTCCAGTGCCGTGTAGCACATGGTGCCGTCGGGGCGCTCGTGTTCGAATTTTGTGACGATTTCTTCGGCGCGCACGTCACCGACCTCCTGCAAAAACGGTGTGCTCGTCAGCGGGGGCAGTTTTTCCTTCTGACGCTCCCGATTGGTCAGCAGCAGCACGTCCCACTCCTCATCGGTCAGCGCCGCCTCCTCCGGCAGCGCCGCCGACGCCGAACATG
>CAKTZP010000172.1 GCA_934636045.1 uncultured Oscillospiraceae bacterium | reverse complement strand
ACGAACATGAAGAAAGCAAAAACGATTATAAGGAACGTGTGCGCGGGTGCATTGACCGCCTTGTGCGCTGTTACCACCGCCTACGCAACCGGCGGTGATCCGCTGACCATCGTCAACAACCTGTCCGACTTCATCTTTTCGGTCATCAAGGCCATCGGCATCATTATTCTCGGCTGGGGCATTGTGCAGGTGGGCATGAGCATCCAGAGCCACGACGCCAGTCAGCGGACGCAGGGGCTGCTGTGTCTGTTTGGTGGCTTGCTTATTACCTTCGCCAAGGAGATCTTGACGCTGATCGGCGCGGTGTAAGGTATGGACAACAACTGGATCGTTGACAATCTCAACTATGCCTTTGGAGTATGGAGCGACAAGCTAACGGAGATGTGGTCGCTGCTGTCCCAATCGCCGCAGGCGTTCAAGGGCGGCACTATCTGGCAGACGATTCAGACCGTCAATGGAGCCATGCAGGGCATTGGTTACGGTTTGTTGGTGCTGTTTCTGGCCATCGGCATCTTTCGCAGCAGCGCCAGCTTCCGGGATTTTCAGCGGCCTGAACACGTCCTTCGGCATTTTATCTACTTCGTCATGGCAAAGTTGGCTGTCACCTACGGCATCGACCTGATGGTGGACATTTTCGCGGTCTGCGCCGGTATCATCTCCGCCGCTGCCGGCAGCGTGGGCGGCATCGATGGAGCGGCTGTGTCGCTGCCTGCGGAGATAGCGACTGCCATCGAGGATGTGGGCTTCCTCGCCAGTATTCCCCTGTGGCTGGTAACGCTGCTGGGTTGCCTGATCATTACAGTGCTGGCGTTTTTGATGATCCTCACCGTATATGGCCGTTTCTTCAAGCTCTATTGTGCGCCCGGAAGGGCTGCGGCGTAAGCCAATGCAGTCCGTGGGTAATTGGAAATTCCGCCTTTGGCAAGGCGGTAGGAAAAGGTATCAATGAGAGGAGGTGAGCTATCGCCTATCATCACCCGACTTATCCGGCGGGGAAACCCAATGGGGAGTGTAGCATGTCGGGAAAGCCGCAAGCTGGCTAACTATCAAGCCACTGCTGAACGGTGAGATGAAAAGTTGTGAACGAGGAATAAGGCTAAACTGCCTGAAGGGCAGTCCAAGACGGCATACTTGAGCCGACGGCGTAGGATAGTTGTATTCGCCGTATGTCGTGGCAACCGGGGACAGGTATTCGCTGGTTGCGTAATACCCATGACAGTCAACCGCAGTAAGCGGAAACGGACGAAAACCCACTCCGACATCACAACAAGCTATTTCCAGTTATCTAACCGGGGATTGCCTAACCCGAAACGCCGGGGAAACCTGGCTATGCGTAATGCCTTATGGTGATAAATTTCAAGGGTTAAGCCTAAGAAAGATGACGCTGAAAATTCGATATGGCAACGGAGCCGCCGTAGTAGTCCGAGGTTGGGAAAGCCAACTACATGGCGAAGGGCGGCAGGGTATCAACCAAAATATTGAAGGAAAGGTGCGTGAGGCACTATGAGAAGTCCTCAAAATGTTTTGGAAAGTCTAAAGTCCAAAGCAACAAATGCAAACTACCACTATCAAAGACTCTATCGTAATCTGTACAATCCTGAGTTTTATTTGCTGGCGTATCAACGCATACAGGCAAAACAGGGTAACATGACTGCCGGGACAGACGGGAAAACAATTGACGGCATGGGTATGAGGCGGATTGAAAATCTTATTGAAAAATTGAGAGATTACAGTTACCAGCCGAAACCCGCCCGGAGAACGTACATCCCGAAAGCAAACGGCAAAATGCGCCCATTAGGTATTCCGTCCTTTGACGATAAACTTGTTCAGGAAGTTGTGCGCCTGATACTGGAAAGTATTTACGAGCCTACTTTCTGCAACGCTTCACACGGATTTCGCCCGAAGCGGAGCTGCCATACAGCCTTGCAACACATTAAGCGGAATTATACCGGGGTGAAGTGGTTTGTCGAGGGCGACATCAAAGGGTGCTTTGACAACATTGACCACCATGTTTTGGTGCAAATACTTCGCAGACGCATTACAGATGAACACTTCATCGGCCTAATCTGGAAGTTCCTAAAAGCGGGCTATATGGAAAATTGGGTATATCACAACACCTATTCCGGCACGCCGCAGGGATCGCTAATTAGTCCGATACTGGCAAACATCTACCTCAACGAATTGGATGTATTCATGGCAAGCTATGCCCAAGCCTTTAACCGTGGTGCAAAGCGTCAAATCAATCCGGCATACAAAAAGCCGCTTGATGTAAGACGTGGAAAACAGGAATGGCTAAAACGCAATGAAAACAAAATCAGCGAGGAAAAGCGGCGTGAGGTAACAGCGCAAATTCAGGAAATCAACCAGTATCTCCGAACGATTCCTTATGGCGACCCGATGGATAATGAGTATAGGCGCATTGTCTATGTTCGCTACGCCGACGACTTTCTTATCGGTGTCATTGGCAGTAAAGCGGACGCAAAACAAGTCAAGGCTGATGTAGGAATGTTTATCAGCAATAAGCTCCATTTGGAGATGTCATCAGAAAAAACACTCATTACGCATGGCAATGACTTTGCTCATTTTCTCGGCTATGAAATCACCGCCAGTTCGGAGCAAAACAGTACCCGTATGAAAACAGGATATACCAAACGTTCCTATACCGGGCGAATCAAATTGTATGTACCGAAAGAGAAATGGCTCAACCGCTTGCTCTCTTACGGTGCGCTAAAAATCAATTTGGTGGAAGGAAAGGAAGTTTGGGAACCTACACGCAGACCGGGACTGATGCGACTGGACGACATTGAAATCCTGAATCAGTACAACGCAGAAGTACGTGGATTGTACAACTACTATCGGTTAGCACACAATGTATCAGTGTTGAACTCATTTCTATACGTGATGAAATTCAGCATGTACAAAACGTTCGCCGGGAAATATCGGACGAGCATGCGCAAAATCATTCGCAAGTACAGCCGTGATGGGGATTTTATTGTGTCATATCCAACGAAGAAAGGCACAAAATCTACCGTATTCTACAATCAGGGAATGCGTTATGACGACAAGATTGTAGTGACGGAAAACCCTGACATAATCGGCAGGACAAATGAAAATCGTCGCTATACAAGCCTGATTGACCGCCTGAAAGGTAACACTTGCGAATGGTGCAAAGCCGAAACAAAGGACATTGAGATTCATCATGTCCGAAAACTCAAAGATTTAAGTGGTAAGGCAGAATGGGAACGCCACATGATTGCACGTAAACGCAAAACAATGGCACTGTGCCATTCGTGCCATGTAAAGCTGCACAACGGGAAATTAGACTGATACCTGGAAAGCCGGATACATCGAGAGGTGTACGTCCGGTTTGGAGGGGAGCGTTTGGAAACCTACCGCAGTAATGCGGCAAGGCGCCGGGCGCTTACCCTACTATATGCCGCGCTGTCGCCGGTGGCGCTGTCGTCCTTTGCGGGAGAGGGCACGTCCCAGATGGGACGTGCCTTCCTCAAAAGCTACATGGGCGTGTGTCTGGAGGGCGCGGTGATCGTGCTGGCCTGTATCGTGTTCTCGGCCTTCGCCGCCAGCGGCACGGTGGTGTTG
>CAKTZP010000171.1 GCA_934636045.1 uncultured Oscillospiraceae bacterium | reverse complement strand
AGAAACCATAACGGTAACAGAAATGCTTTCTTCTCAAATTTCCAAAATGGGGGCCGAATGCGGGACTGATTTGACAATTTCCAGAATTAAACCCTTGTCAGATTTCGCCGGAAATCAATATTATGTAGTTGAATTTGAACCGACGGGATATTTAATCTGTCACGGAGAATATGGTGAAACTCTAGAATATGCTGAGGAATCCCCATCACCATATTTGGGTATGGAAGGCAATTTGCTCTACGCCGGTCCAACATACTACTATTCTCTCAAAGAAGAGGCGCTCAGCAATCCGGTGTTTGGCGAAAAGGTTAACTTAAACGATACATCATCCATTGCTGCGCTGACTGCCATCTCTGATGATCTTACGAACAACATTGCTGAAGCGGCGAAATTTCATGTCGAATCTGCGCATGACACAGCGCAGCTTGCAGCTGCGTATTCTACACTGGAGAATACCACCATATCTGTTAATGCAGCGCCAACTCCGACAGGTACAAAGCATTATGTTCCTAATGACACTGTTGGAGCAGAAATGGCAACGCTGCGAACATCGGAACAGATGGGCTACGTTGATGGCGGCATCTGTGGTTATATAGCGACAGGCCTATTATTCTATTGGCTTGATGAAATTAAGGGTATCGACTGGATAATTAATGATTTTGCTTATTTGAACGGAAGACACAGCGGCTTTGTTGGAGGTAATCTTTCACGTAAATTGAGAACATACGGCTCGGAGAACGGGAGTGACGCTGCTGGTTATTTAAGTCAAAGTATAAAGGAAGTGATCGAATCCTATGCTGCGGACAATTATTTAACTATAACAACAGAGGCGACACCGCTAGGAACTGACGCAGGCGTTATAGAAGCTATGCAGCAGAACGCCGCCCCAGTTATAGTATTTAGTTACATTGCAAAAGACGGAGTGAATTTTGATTCTCACGCAGTTTTAGCTTATGGGTATACCTCTACAGGTCAGGTGCTTGTCCATTATGGACATCCCAATTACCCACAAGTTGTACTTCATCGGCTCAGCCCTGCACATGGGTCATATCTCGCATATAAGCACAGTGAAAAGAAGAATATTTATATTTCAGACGTCTCGTCAAGTCATTGGGGGCAGGAAGCAATTGATTTTGCAGTTCGGTATCAACTGTTTACGTTAAACGGTGGACGGTTCTTTCCGGACAGTTCTGCCTCGCGAGCTGCTTTCGTGAGGGCATTATACTACTTGGCTGGAGAGCCGGATGTATCCTCGTATTCTGGTGTTCTGAACAAATATACTGACCGACCGGGTACAGATTCACAATATTACAGCGCGGTTGTCTGGGCAGTAGCAAATGGAATCCTTACCGGAACATCCGAAACAACGTTAGAGCTTTGGAGCGCGTTAACAAGGGAACAATCTGCCGTGTTTTTGAACCGCTACTGTAATAAGTTGAATTGTTCTTTTTCCTCAACAAGCGGTCCAAGCTACACAACTTTTAGCGATTACACTTCAGTTTCTGATTATGCAAAGGCAAACGTTAACTGGGCAACACGTCGTTATCTCCTTAGGGGCGACAATGGAAGGCTGTATCCACTGAACACATTGACAAACGCAGAAACAGCACAGCTGCTTTATAACTTGACCAAGGCAGCACATCAAACGAGATAAAAGGGAGGAAACGCATGGAAAAATCAAGCATGATAAAAAAAGCGCTCATTCTCTATCTGGTCCTCGCGATCCTGTTTGCGATGACGTTCCTCAAGTGGGATCTGTATATATATAACACCGACAATGGTTCCCCGGGATTTCGCAGCTTTTATGGTGCGATCACGATGGCCGGGCCGAGCGCGTATGAATTCGGCTGCGTTTTCACCCTGCTTGCGCTTTTCATCGGGCTGATCACCATTCGCTGTCGACCCTTCGTCCCGGCCGGATTGCTTTTGTTTTCAGGCGCATGGTCGACCCTCCACACGCTTTGCTTCGGCTACCGCAGCGCCGGCCTTCATATTCTGGGCGCGCTGATCATGCTCGGTGAGCTTACCGTCGGCATCCTGCTGCTGCGCCTCGCGCTGAAAACGAAAAAACCGGAAAAATAGCGAAAAGACCATTTTCCCGACACCCCGCACGGCAGGCCGCCCGGCTTGCCGTGCTTTTTTGCCGCCCGTCCGCATAGACTGGGAGCACAGCAGGTTGTCTGCAGTCGATTTTAAGGTGGGATGGGTATGGATGAGATGATCTCGCGCATCGGTACGGCGGTCTGGGGCTGGCCGACGATGGCGCTGTTTCTGGGCGTGGGGCTGCTGTTTACGGTGCGGCTGCGCGGGGTGCAGCTGCGGCGGCTGGGTCGGGCGCTGAAGCTGATCTTCTCGCGCGAGGAGGGCGGCGGCATCAGCCCGTATGCGGCGCTGTGCACGGCGCTGGCTGCGACCATCGGGACGGGCAATATCGTCGGTGTGGCGACGGCGCTGGCCGCGGGCGGGCCGGGTGCGCTGTTCTGGATGGTGCTTTCGGCGGTGTTCGGCATGGCGACGCAGTACGCCGAGGGCTTTTTGGCCGTCAAATATCGGAAAATGGGGAAAAACGGCTGGTTTGGCGGGCCGTTTTGCTATATTGAGTACGGATTAGGCAAAAAATGGAGGTGGCTGGCCAAGACCTTTGCCGCGATTGGCGCATTGGTCGGCATTCTGGGGGTCGGGACGGTCACCCAGGTCAACAGCATCACCGGTGCGGCGGACGGCTTTTTCGGCGGGGAGGCGGTGCTGACGCTGTTCGGGCGGTCGTATTCGCCGGCGACGGTCGTGAGCGGTCTGCTCGTCACGGCGGCCTCGGCCATGGTGCTGCTGGGCGGGATGCAGCGCATCTCGCGCGTGTGCGAGATGCTGGTGCCGGTGATGTCGGCGATTTACGTGGTCTGCGCGAGCATTGTGCTGTGGCGCTTTGCCGACCGGATCCCGGAAGCGGTGCGCCTGATTTTCCGCAGCGCGTTTGCGCCGCGCGCGGTGCTCGGCGGCGCGGCGGGGATTTCCATCCGGACGGTGCTGCGCATGGGCATCGGCCGCGGGGTGTTTACGAACGAAGCGGGAATCGGCTCGTCGCCCATCGCCGCGGCAGCCTCCAGCTGTCGCGAGCCGGTGCGGCAGGGGCTGATCACAATGACCGGAACCTTCATCGACACCGTCGTCATCTGTACCCTGACGGGGCTTTGCCTTGTCGTGACCGATGCGTGGCAAATGCCCTTTGAGGGCGGGGCCATCACGGACTATGCGTGGCGTGCAGCGCTGCCGTGGGGGCAGGGGCTGTCGTCGTTTTTGCTGATGGTCTGCCTTGTGCTGTTCGGCTTTGCGACGATCCTCGGGTGGAATTTTTACGCTGAAAGCTGCCTGACCTACCTGACCGGCGAGAATGCAAGGCTGCGGCTTTTGTATCGCCTCGGCTACCTCGCGGCCATCGCCATAGGGCCATACCTGACGGTAGCGGCCGCATGGGAGCTGGCGGATGTCCTCAATGCCGTGATGGCACTGCCAAACCTGACGGCGCTGCTGCTTTTGCAAAACACCGTCGTCTCCGAAACCCGCACGGCGCTGCAGAGAGAACACTGCAGTAACAAATCACATTGAATT
>CAKTZP010000170.1 GCA_934636045.1 uncultured Oscillospiraceae bacterium | reverse complement strand
ACGTGCACCAGCACGCCGAGCTCGGCTGGGTGCTCAACTGCTACACCATGTTCGGCGAGCTGAGCCGCATGACGCAGTTCAAGGATAAGAGCGCGAAGAATGCCGACAATATCAACGGCGGCCTGTTCACCTACCCGTCGCTGATGGCAGCGGACATTCTGCTGTATCAGGCCGACCTCGTTCCCGTCGGTGAGGATCAGAAGCAGCACGTCGAGCTCACGCGCGACATCGCCCGCCGCTTCAACGGCATCTACGGCGACGTGTTCAAGCTGCCGGAGCCGTACATCCCCAAGGTCGGCGCGCGCATCATGAGCCTCGCCAACCCCGAGGCAAAAATGTCCAAGTCCGAAAACGAGGACCCCGGCCGCGTCTGCCTGATGGACAAGCCCGAGGACATTATGCGCCTGTTCAAGCGCGCCATCACCGACTGCGAGACCGACGTGCGCTATGACCCGGTGAATAAAAAGGGTGTCTCCAACCTGATGACCATCTATTCCGCCGCCACAGGCCGCACGTTCGCACAGATTGAGGCGGAGTTTGCCGGCCGCGGCTACGGCGACTTCAAAAAAGCCGTCGGTGAATCCGTCGTCGAGCTCCTGCGCCCCATCCGCGAGGAAGCCGCGCGCCTTCTGGCCGACAAGGCCTACCTCCAGTCCGTCTGCGAGGCCGGCGCGCAAAAGGCCTCCTACGTCGCCGAAAAGACCCTTCGCAAGGTCTATAAAAAGGTCGGCTTCATTGCCCGATAATGCCCTTCTGCCACCATGGGCAAGCGCCGGCGCGGCCGGCACAGGTGTCAATTCAAGCGGATCATCCCCCCGGCGCAGCCCTGAAAAAGAGGTAATTCTATGGTACTGGATCCAAAATTTATTCTCAAAGTCGCGCTGGCCCTGCTCTTTGCGGCTGGGCTTTCCTGCGTGCTGACGCCGCTGGTCAAGCTCGTCGCCAAAAAGATCGGCGCGATGGACGTTCCCAAGGACAACCGCCGCATGCACACCACGCCCATCCCCCGCATGGGCGGTCTGGCGATCTTCGCAGGCTTTCTCGCAAGCGTCCTGATTTTCGGCAAGATCGATCAGGAGCTGCAGGCCATCCTGCTTGGCGCGGTCATCATCGTCGTCATGGGCGTTCTGGATGACGTCATTACCCTCCCCGCGATCCCGAAGTTTCTCGTGCAGATTCTCGCCGCCGTCATTGTTGTCCTCAACGGCTGCCGCATCGAGCACTTTATGGGCATCACTCTGCCTGCGTGGCTGTCCTACGGCGCAACGGTCGTCTGGATCGTTGCAATCACCAATGCCATTAACTTCATCGACGGCCTTGATGGGCTGGCTGCGGGCGTTTCGGCCATCTCCGCCGGCACGATGCTGGTCGTCGCGCTGATGCTGGTGCCCGATCCGACGGCTGTCAGCTCGGCGCTGCTGCTGGCTGCGCTCGTCGGCGCGTGTATCGGCTTTATTCCCTATAACTTCAACCCCGCCACCATTTTCATGGGCGACACCGGCTCGAATATGCTGGGCTTCATTCTGGCCTCCGTATCCGTCTACGGTTTGTTCAAAACCTACGCCGTCATTTCCTTCGCCGTGCCGTTTTTGGTGCTGGGGCTGCCGATTTTCGATCTGTGCTTCGCCGTCATCCGCCGCGTGTCCAAGGGGCAGAGCCCCATGCACGCCGACCGCGGCCACGTCCACCATCGCCTGATCGACATGGGCTTTTCACAGAAGCAGGCCGTTGCCATTTCCTATATGCTTTCGGCGCTGCTCGGTCTTTCCGCTGTCGTTCTGACCGACAGCGGCGAGGTTCAGGCGCTCATTTTCCTCGCTGCGATCTTGGTCGTCGGCGCCATCGGCGTCGCGCTCATCTTCGGCACGCGCCATAAAAAGGACGCCGCTCACAGCGAGGCCGCCCCTGACGAGACCGCGCCCGCCGCTTCCGACAAAGCCCCCGTGCAGGAGGAGCCGCCGCATGAAGAAAATTAAGATTCTCTCCGTCTTCGGCACCCGGCCGGAGGCGATCAAAATGGCGCCGCTGGTGCAGGAGCTGGCACGCCGCGAGGGCTTTGAAAGCCTCTGCTGCCTGACCGGTCAGCACCGTGAGATGCTCGATTCCGTCATGCAGATTTTCGCCCTCAGGGCCGACCATGACCTCAACATCATGCAAAAGCAGCAGACCCTCTCGTCCATCACGACCCGCACGCTGCTGGGCATGGACGCCGTGCTCGACGCGGAGCAGCCTGACCTTGTGCTGGTGCACGGCGACACCTCCACGACCTTCGCCGGGGCGCTGGCCGCATTTTACCACAAGGTGCCCGTCGGCCATGTTGAGGCCGGTCTGCGCACCTACGATCCCTATTCCCCCTTCCCCGAGGAGATGAACCGCACGCTCGTGGGCGACATTGCCTGTCTGCACTTCTCCCCCACCGCCGCCAATGCGGAAAATCTCCGCGCTGAGCGCGTGCGCGGCGAGATCTTCATCACCGGCAACACCGTCATCGACGCCATGCGTACCACCGTCCGGCCGGACTTCACCTTCGCCGACCCGGTGCTCAACGCGCTGGACTTCGGCAGCAGGCGCATTATCGCCCTGACCTGCCACCGGCGCGAAAACTACGGTCAGCCGATGCACGACATCCTGCGCGCCGTCCGCCGCCTCGTCGAGACGCACGAGGACGTCGAGGTCGTCTACCCCGTCCACCTCAGCCCCGCCGTCCGGCAGTGCGCGCAGGAGGAGCTGGGCGGCGTGCCCCGCGTCCACCTCATCGACCCGCTCGACGTTGAGCAGATGCACAACCTCATGGCGCGCTGTTACATGGTCATGACCGACTCCGGCGGCCTGCAGGAGGAAGCGCCCGCGCTCGGAAAGCCGGTGCTCGTCCTACGCCGCGAGACCGAACGCCCCGAGGCCGTCGCCGCCGGAACCGTCCGTCTGGCCGGGGTCGAATACGACCGCATCGTCGCCCTCGGCAGCGAGCTGCTCGACGACCCCACCGTCTATGCCGCCATGGCGCACGCCGTCAACCCCTACGGCGACGGCCATGCCTGCGCCCGCATCGCCGACGCCATCGCCTGGCACTTCTTCCAAGCACCCACCCGCCCCGCCGATTTTACGCCTGTCAACGCAGGCTGACCTGAAAATCAAACTCCCCATGCTGCTGTAAAACAGCAGCATGGGGATTTCCTTCTCGTACGGATACCCCCATCCGCCCACTATGGCGAACGTCATTCGTAGGGCGGGCTCACCCGAGCCCGCCGCCGCTGGCACTTTTGTTTTGCCGCAAACCGCATTAAAACGCGCGCTGCGGTGCAGAGGGCGGGCGGTCGATGACCGCCCCTACGGCATATTTGGAAATCTAACGAAAATTGAGATTCTTTTTACAAAATTGAATGTGCCTGCACGGCGCGATGTGGGCATCGCGCCCTACGCAAAGTTTCGGTTTGGGCGCAGCATCTATCCCTTTTACACAAGGCGGGCTGCCGCACTGTTCACCTTCTCTCAGCCCGCGTACTTCGGCCCCTGCAAAAAATTTGAAGAATTCTCTTGACAAAGCTCGTTTTTTCCGCTATAATAATTCCTGCAAATGCGGGTGTAGCTCATCCGGTAGAGCGCCACCTTGCCAAGGTGGAGGTAGCGAGTTCGAGCCTCGTCAC
>CAKTZP010000169.1 GCA_934636045.1 uncultured Oscillospiraceae bacterium | reverse complement strand
GCCTACGAGTTCAACGACCACCAGAACGACCCTTTCGGTGCCTATGTCTCGACGTTCGACGGCACCACGTTCAGCGCGACGGCCATTCCCGCCGCCACCGGACAGGTTCCGTGGGACATTCTGGTCAAGGACGGCGTCGTCTATCTGCTTGTGCAAGACAAGACGCTGCTTGCCAACACGGATCGGAGATACGTGAACCGCGTCTTCGCGTCCACCGACGCCGTGTCTTGGAAGGAGCTGTTCTCGTTCCGCGCCACAACCTTCGCCATGTCATTTGAGAAGGTCGGCGACACCTTCTATTTCGGCATGGGAACGAAGGACCGCGTCTGCGACGAATGCGGAACGATCTACCGTGTGAACCCCACGGCCTCGGAACCTCCGCCGCCGGCGTTGCCGACTGCCGCGTTTGCGAGCGCGGAGCAGACGGTCCAGGAGAATGCCGGAACGGTTTCCATCTCCGTAGTCCTTTCGCAGGCGTCCTCTTCGGCGGTATCGATTCCCTTCACTCTGGGCGGTACGGCCCTCGCTGGCGCGGACTACCAAATTCCGGCCTCGCCACTGACGATCCCGGCGGGGCAAACCTCGGGAACGATCGATATTGTCCTCGCGGCCGACGGCCTCGCCGAGCCGGCGGAGACCATCATTGTGGTGTTGGGAACGCCGACCGGCGCGACGCTCGGCGCGACGACGACGCACACCCTGACCATCGCGGCGTCGGAGGCCTCTGCGGCGCTGGCGGCGCCGTCCTATCAGGCCCAGCTGACGGTGCAGGGGTATGACGGCGCGGAGCTGGCGGACTTCCCGGTTCTTGTGCGCCTGTCGCCGCAGACGGTGAACGGCTTTCACTACGGCACATGCAAGGCGGACGGCTCTGACGTCGTGTTTGTGGACGAGAACGGCAAGCCGCTCGCCTATCAGCTGGACACGTGGGATCCGTCTGGCGAGTCGCTCTTCTGGGTGAAGCTGCCGCAACTGGCGAAGGGCAAGTCCTTCCATGTCCGCTGGGGCGACAGCCAGTCGAACGTGGACGGCGCGCGTTCGGCCGCCACCTGGAACGCGAACTACGGAGCCGTCTGGCACATGGGCGAGGCGAGCGGCGTCTGCGCGAACTCGACGGTGCATGGGTCGGCCTATGATGCGACGCCGATGGGCGAGACGTCCGAAAGCGTCCGCTACGACGGCAACGACGCGCCGGTCGGCGGTGCGCGCACCACGTCAAAGGGCAAGAACGCCTATCTCGTAGTCCCCAACTACGACGCGCTTCAGTGCGGCGACACGTTTACGTTCTCCGGGTGGATGCGCCTGACGGGCACCTGCAACTGGGGGAATCCGCTCTCCCGCAAGGCGTTCCCTGACGAGAACTCGGGCTGGGAGATGATGCTGATCGGGTCCAGCCTCTCTCAGGTCAGGGCCTATGGCCGGGGCAGTCGCATCGAGGTCACGTTGGAGGAGCCGGGGTTTGACAAGACCTGGGCGCTTTTTGCGCTCGTCTACAGCGGTAAGAACGTGTCGGTATACGGCAACGGCGCGCTTCTCAAGTCTGGCACGGTCCAGGCCGTGAACGACAACGGCTTGCCGCTCTACATCGGCAATGACGAGATGGCCAGCTTCCATTTCGTCAAGGGCGCCTTCGACGAGCTGCGCCTGATGAAGGGCGCGGCCTCGGCCGACTGGGTCAAGGCCGAGCATGACACGGTCGCTAAGGCTGACTTCCTGGCCTATGGCGCGAGCGGCCCAGCGTGGACCGCCCCGTCGCTGTGCATCAGCGGCGTCGGGGTCGCGGCGAGCGGCGACAGCTTCGTCGACTTGAGCGCGATGCTGCACGGGCTGGGGGAGAACGCCACGGAAGCCTCCATTCAACTGGCCTACGGCTTTGACGAGACGAGCCTTGTCAAGACGCAGACCGTCGGGACGGCGACGGCGACGGGGCCCATGACGTTTCGCCTTGACCGCCTCCTGCCGCAGCGCGTCTACTGCGTTCAGGTTGTGGCCGTCAACGACCAGGGCGAGCGGGCTGTCAGCGATCCCGTCCATGTGATGACCGCCGTCTCCCAGGACGCCTCCGGCAATGCCGGAGACCTCCTGGCGATACGGGTGGACGAAGTCATCGCGGATGGCGAGCTGCAGAAGCTGACGCTCACGTTCCCGCCTGCGGAAGAGGCGCGCGACCTGTATGCCGCCTGGGGGGGGCAGCACGGCGGCGCGACGACGAACGGCTGGACGCACGTGCAGAAGCTGACGACGGTCGCGCCCGGATGCGGGACGTATGAGTATACCCTGCCGGGCGACTGGGGGGCGGAAGACAACACGGTCATCCGCTTCTTCCTTGACGGCACGCCACGGTCCTGCTCGTCCAGCGTCTATTGGCGTGACTGCTCGGAGCCGTGGCTGACCGGGCTGTCCCTGGACGGGCGGGGCGGCGACACGCTGAAGGTGACGGGAAGCTTGGCGAGCTTTGCCGGTTCGTCGTGTACGCTGACGGTGCTTGTCGGCCGGACGCCCGAGGCGCTTGACCAGGAGTGGACCGGGCTGGAGGGGAGCGGCCTCCAGGCGCCGGGCTCCTTCGACCTGACGCTTTTCGAGGACACGGAGTCTCAGAAATACCTGAATCCGGGCGAGACGTATTACGTCTGCGTCGAGGCGACGGCGGGCGATTCCGTCTCGCGCAGCCAGGTGATGCAGGTGACGATGGCGGAGGAGGATGCGTTTGAATCCGCCACGGCTTCGGTCTCCCGTCGCACGGTGACGTTCAGCGGCGTCCTGGCGGGGCGCGGCATGGGCGAGTCGGCGAAGGTCTCGCTCTGGGTCGGCGAGGAGAATGGCGAGGGGACGCTCGAACAGGTGGGCGAGGAGCTCGACGTGCAGGGAGGGGCGTTCAAGTTGACTCACAAGTTCAACGACTTCGAGCGGACCTACTACTGGCAACTTCGCGCGGTCTCGACATCCGCCGGCGAAACGGCCGTCGTCACGACAAGGACGGCCGTCGCCTCCTGCACGACCGCAGACTCGGCGACTTACACGTGGAACGGCAGCGCGGACGACTATTGGGATAATCCCGCGAACTGGGGGAACAGCGGCGGTGACGCGTTCGGCTATCCGAACGGCACGCAGACCACCGTCCAATTCCCGGCCGGCACGAAGGCGCAGATCGTTCTGCGGAAGGCGATGAGCGTCGGAACCCTAAACCTGGATAAGCAGGACTGCGAGGTCACGTTCGCCCGTGCGGCCGGGCAGGAGGCTGTGGAGCTGGAGGTGAAAAATAATAGGCTGCAGATCACCGGGGCGCGCCTGCGCCTGGCCCTGGACGGCGTGGCGCTTCGCACACCTGGTCTGAGGTTTAGTGCCTCCGAAGGCGAGGTGCGGCTGTCCAACGGGGCGAGCTGGTATCTGTCGGGCCGCTTGGAGAACATGGATGGCGGCGAACTGTGGCTCGGCCCGGGCACGTCCCTCTCCTGCTCGGACTACTGGTTCGGCGGGGGCCTGACGGTGATTGACGACGCCACGTTTGAGGTGCGGGCAAGCGCGGTGCTCGGCAAGTTTAAGCCGGGCGGAAAGATTCGGTTCGTCGGCACACAGCCGGCTTTCCGTTGCACGGCGAGCGGTGCGAACGTCTGCTCGGATCTGGAGGCCGCGAACGTGCGGCTGGAATTTGCGCTGCCGGCCGGAGGCTATGCGA
>CAKTZP010000168.1 GCA_934636045.1 uncultured Oscillospiraceae bacterium | reverse complement strand
CCATGGAACAATGTTGACGACCAGATTGATCGACGTCTCGTCCTTGATGGCCGCCATACCGAAAAGCTTGGCAACATTGATCACGCCGATGCCGCGGATCTCGATATAGTTGCGGATGAGCGCGGGAGAGGTGCCCATAAGGCTGTTGTCGGCGACCTTGCGAATTTCCACGGCATCGTCTGCAATCAGACGGTGGCCGCGCTTTAAGAGCTCCGCGGCGGCCTCGCTCTTGCCGATGCCGCTTTCGCCCATCAGCAGCAGTCCCTCGCCATAGACCTCGACCAGCACGCCGTGGCGGGAGATTTTCGGCGCGAGGGCATTTTTGAGATACACGCCCAGCGACGAGACGATATACGAGGTCGACTCCATGCAGCGCAGAATGGTGATGTCGTTTTTCTTGGCCATTTCGAGGCATTCCGGCTTTGGTTCAATGTTGCGCGCAAAAACCATGGCCGGAATCTTGCAGGAAAACAGCTCGTCAAAGACGGTGAGCAGCCGCTCGTGCGAGAGCGTGTCGATGTAGGCGGACTCGACATTGCCAATGACCTGCAGACGCATCCGCTCAAAGTGGTTGAAAAAGCCCGAAAGCTGCAAGCCGGGGCGGGAGACCTCCTCGACCATGACCTGCACGGTGTCAAAATCCGACGACGCGTGCACGATGGTCAGATGAAAGTCCTCGACGATCTTTTTCACAGAGACGCTGTATGAATTCATGATTGGCTCCTTCTCTGTCGTTGACAGTGGAAATATCGTTGTCTCTATTATAGTCGACGGGCTGTTTTTCTGCAACCATTCAAAGAAAAAATATATTTTTTGCAATTTTTCTCTTGCATTTTGCCAAAATTTCTGATATGATATAACCCGGCGCGTTAGGGTGCCGGTTTTATGGATGACTTTCCCATGATTGGAGGTGCAGCAATTGGCAAAGTGCGATATTTGCGGCAAGGGTGTTACGTTCGGCATTAAGGTCTCTCACTCCCACAGACGTGCGAACAGAATGTGGAAGCCGAATGTCAAGCGCGTGAAAGCAATCGTCGATGGTTCTCCCCGCCATGTCTACGTCTGTACAAGATGCCTCCGTTCCAATAAGGTTGAACGCGCTATCTGATTCTGACATGATCGACATACAATCAAGACAAGCCTAGGCTTGTCTTTTTTGTTTGCCCGATAAAGTGTGCCTGACGGCATGATTGAATTTCGCGCCTTTGGCGCGAAGGCAGCCCCTTGGCGCGAAGGCAGCCCCTCAGTCACGGCCTGCGGCCGTGCCAGCTCCCTCAGAGAGGGAGCCAAGAGTGCCTGCAAACAGGAGGTGCCCAGCACCATATAAAGTCCCCGCCCGGAAGGTTTTGTTTCCGGGCGGGGCGCTTATTTATACCTCAAACATCAGATCGCCGTAGGTGGGAACGGGCCAGAGGTCTTTGTCTACAATGAGCTCAAGGCGGTCGATGGGGGCGCGCAGAGCCTTCATATCAGCGGTAACGGTGTCATGGCAGAAGCAGGCGAGCGTCTGCACGCAGTTCATGGAGTTGGCCTTTTCCAGATCCAGCTCCAGACGGTGCAGGGCATCGCTGGCCTGACCGAGCAGCTCGCTGGTCTCCTGCAGCAGCGCCTCCTGCACGCGGGTCGAGGCCGCGGGGCAGGCCGAGCGCACCTTGCAGATCGAGTCGCCGAGGCGCGCGGTGTAGCGCACGACGGCGGGAATGTAGTGCTTGGCGGCCATGTGCACCATCGTCCGCGCCTCGATGCCGGTCACCTTGGCGTAGGTCTCATACATGATCTCGCTGCGCGAATGCAGCTCGGCTTCGGTAAAGACGCCGAAGGTACCGAAGAGCTTGACGGCCTTATCGGTCGTGAGCGACGGGATGGCGGAGACCATGCTCGGCAGGTTCGGCAGGCCGCGGCGCGCCGCCTCCTGTACCCATTCCTCGCTGTAGCCGTTGCCGTCGAAGATCACGCGGCTGTGCTCGCGCAGATTTTCCGCCACAAGGCGGTTGGCCGCTGCCGTCACGTCCTCGCTGCGCTCCAGCACGTCCGCTGCCTCGGAGAAGGCCTCGGCCATGATGGTGTTGATGACGGTGTTGGCATTGGCGATGCAGTCGGACGAGCCGACCATGCGGAATTCGAACTTGTTGCCGGTGAAGGCAAAGGGCGAGGTGCGGTTGCGGTCGGTCGCATCCTGCCGGATGAGCGGCAGCGTGGAAACGCCGGTGTTGAGCTGCGCGCCGCCGATGCAGGCGGCCGCCGTTCCGGTCTCGACGATCTGCCGCACGACATCCTGAAGCTGGTCGCCGAGGAAGATGGAGATGATCGCGGGGGGTGCTTCATCCGCGCCGAGGCGCAGGTCGTTGCCGACGCATGCGGTGGACATGCGCAGAAGGTCGGCGTGGCGGTCAACGGCCTTGATGATGCACGAGAGCACCAGCAAAAATTGCAGATTATCGTTCGGCGTGGAGCCGGGCTCAAGCAGGTTTTCGCCGGTGTCGGTGGAGATTGACCAGTTGTTGTGCTTGCCCGAGCCGTTGACGCCCGCGAAGGGCTTTTCATGCAGCAGGCACACAAGCCCGTGGCGCCCGGCGACACGCTTCATTGTCTCCATCATCAGCTGGTTCTGATCGACGGCGACGTTGCAGGTGCAGTAGATCGGGGCGCATTCGTGCTGGCCGGGGGCGACCTCGTTGTGCTGCGTGGTGGCGGTGATGCCCATTTTCCACAGCTCGACGTTGAGGTCCGCCATAAACGCGCCGACGCGCTCGCGGATCACGCCGAAATACTGGTCCTCCAGCTCCTGCCCCTTGGGGGCGGGTGCGCCGAACAGCGTCCGGCCGGTGTAAATCAAATCGCGGCGGCGCAGATATTTTTCGCGATCTACGATGAAGTATTCCTGCTCCGCGCCGATGGACGGGATGACCTGCTGCGCCTTGTCGTCGCCGAACAGGCGAAGAATGCGCAGCGCCTGCGTGGACAGGGCCTCCATGGACCGCAGCAGCGGCGTTTTATTGTCCAGCGCCTCGCCGGTGTAGGAGAGGAACACCGTCGGGATGCACAGGATCGTGCCGCAGGACATGGTTTTGACAAAGGCGGGCGAGGTGATGTCCCATGCGGTATAGCCGCGGGCATAGTGCGTCGCGCGCAGGCCGCCCGAAGGGAAGGACGATGCGTCCGGTTCCCCCATGATGAGCTGCTTGCCGGTCAGGCGCAGCAGCGCCTTGCCCTGCGCATCCGGCGGGCAGAGGAAGGAATCGTGCTTCTCCGCCGTCACGCCGGTCAGCGGCTGGAACCAGTGCGTGTAATGCGTCGCACCCTTTTCCAGCGCCCATTCCATCATCGCCTGCGCGATGATATCCGCCGACGGCATGGAAATTTTTCCGCCGCCATGCTCGGCGCGGAGGAACTCCTCATAAACCCCCTTCGGCAGGCGCTCGCGCATGACCGCCTTGCTGAACACGTTCTCACCGAAATAATCCGAAATGCGTTCCATTGTCCGACCCCTCCATTTTTTTGGGAAGCACTGCATAAATCCGCGCTTCCTTTGCATTTTTATTGTATCAGTTTAGCGATTTTTTCAGGAAAATGCAAGCCCCGGCGAAGATTTCATATGCGTCCACAAATGCGCCGCGGCAAGGCTGGGGAAATTTATACAAATTTACTACAAATTTACCATTTTCGACGCTGCATAATTGCATCC
>CAKTZP010000167.1 GCA_934636045.1 uncultured Oscillospiraceae bacterium | reverse complement strand
GGAATATGGTGGGTGTAGCGTAGTTGGTTAACGCGTCAGATTGTGGCTCTGAAGACCGAGGGTTCGAGTCCCTTCACTCACCCCATTTCCCTCCCCTACCCAGCATTCGGGGCTACCACATTGGGATGTCGCCAAGTGGTAAGGCACCAGACTTTGACTCTGGCATCCGTAGGTTCGAATCCTGCCATCCCAGCCAAGTCGGAGCAAAGTCCGCTTTGCTCCGACTTTTATTTTTTTTACGACCCGCTAGCTCAGCAGGCAGAGCAATTGCCTTTTAAGCAATGGGTCTGGAGTTCGAATCTCCAGCGGGTCACCAAAAAAGCTCGAGAATCGGCCGATTCCCGAGCTTTTTTATTTATTTCCGGCGGAAATTATTCCGGTTTTATGCCTGCCGTTTTGGGCCGTTCCCTAATTTTCAGCGGCCGAAAGCCCCTTCGTCCGATTCCCCGGCCGCTAATTTACAGTACAGATACTCCTCCGGCGGGGTGCCGGTGTTACCGTTATAGGTCAGAAACAGACCCGCGGATGTGCCGTCGGGCGCCTGCACCTCCAGATAATACTGCACCATACCCTCCGGGCGGACCAGCTCGCTGAAGATGATGCAGCCGTCGTCGGCATAGGTCGATTTCACCGCCTTGTCGCCGATGCGCTCCTCCGCGGCTGCTTCGTCCCATAGAACCGGGTAGAGGTTTACATAACTTCCGACATAGCGCGGAATGATATAGGCGCGCTCATATTCGCCGTCGAACCACGTAAGCGTCGCGGTCAGCTCGCGCGAAAACGGCTCGTTCACGATGATGCCGAGCGCGTCCTCCGCCGCACCATAGGCGACCCAAGCGCTGTTCTCGACCAGCGCCGTCGGCGCCTCCGTGGGCGGAGCATCCTCCGCGAGCGTCCCGGCCGTTGTCTCCGGGCGCGTCTCAGCGTCCGCGGTGGCGGACGGCTGCGCGGTTGTGTGTCCGTCGGTTTCTGTTGGGGCGGGGTCTCCCGGCTGCAGCGGCGTCGACGCGCAGCCGGTCAGCAGCAGGGCAAGAAGCAGCGCAGCGATCCAATATTTCATTTGCTTTCCCTCCGTTTGGCATTGCACTTTTCTCGTGTGTGTGCTATTATATCATAGAATATGGGAAAAGGGGGCGTTTTTTTGAAAAAATCGCGGCTCCGGCTGTGGCTGCTCCTGACAGTGCTGTGGCTGGCGCTGATTTTTTTGCAGTCGGCGCTGCCTGCCGAAACCAGCCGCACAGAAAGTGGCGGGATTTGGTCGGCGCTGCAGCGCATTTTCCCCTGGCTGACCCACCATCAGCTGCGTAAGCTCGCGCATTTTGCGGAATACGCGACTGCCGGGGCGCTGCTGACGCGAACGAGCCTTTTGGCCAAGCGCTTCTCCCTCTCCACGCCCCTGCTGCTGGGGCTGCTGACGGCGCTTTCTGACGAAACGCTGCAGCTGTTTGTTGCGGGCCGGAGCGGACAAATTTCGGATATCTGGCTGGACGCGGCCGGTGTGCTGACCGGTGCGCTGCTGGTCTGGCTGCTGCATAGAATGAAATAACGGAGGAAATAACTCATGTGTGAAGCCTGTAAAAAGAAATTTTATATCACCACACCGATCTATTATCCGTCGGATAAGCTGCACATCGGCCACACCTACTGCACCGTCGCGACGGACGCGATGGCGCGCTACAAGCGCCTGCGCGGCTACGACGTGATGTTCCTGACCGGCACGGACGAGCACGGCCAGAAGATCGAGGACCGCGCCAAGGCCGCCGGCATCACGCCGCAGCAGTTCGTCGACAACATCGTCACGGGCGAAAAGGGTGTGCTCGACCTGTGGAAGCTGATGAACATCTCCTACGACCGCTTCATCCGCACAACGGACGACTATCACGTCGCGGCGGTTCAGAAGATCTTCAAGAGGATGTACGATAACGGTGACATTTATAAAGGCACGTATAAGGGTATGTACTGCACCCCGTGCGAATCCTTCTGGACGGAGAGCCAGCTCAAGGACGGCAAGTGCCCGGACTGCGGCCGCGAATGCAAGCCCGCGGAGGAGGAGGCGTATTTCTTCCGTCTGTCGAAGTATGCGCAGCCCGTTCGTGACCTGTTAATGAACACCGATTATCTCGAGCCGCGCAGCCGCGTGAACGAAATGGTCAATAACTTCATCGACGCCGGTCTGGAGGACCTCTGCGTCTCGCGGACGAGCTTCACGTGGGGCATTCCGGTCGATTTCGACCCGGGCCACGTGGTGTACGTGTGGGTCGACGCACTGTTTAATTACACGACGGCGCTCGGCTTTATGAACGACCGTTATCATGACTATGAAACGTACTGGCCGGCCGACGTGCACTTTGTCGGCAAGGAGATCGTCCGCTTCCACTCCATCATTTGGCCCGCCATGCTCATGAGCATGGGCATGCCGCTGCCGAAGAAGGTGTTCGGCCACGGCTGGCTGCTGCTCGACGGCGGCAAGATGTCCAAGTCCAAGGGCAACGTCGTCGATCCGTACCTGCTGGCCGAGCGCTACACCGCCGACGCCCTGCGCTTCTTCCTGCTGCGCACATTCCCGTTCGGCTCGGACGGCAACTTCTCCAACGAGCTGCTGATCTCCTGCATCAACACCGACCTTGCCAACGACCTTGGCAACCTTGTCAGCCGCACCGTAGCCATGGTGCAAAAATACTTCCCCGGCGGCAAGCTGCCCGCCGAGCAGGTCGAGGACGCCGCGCTCGACGCCGAGCTGATCGCCATGACCGGCGCGCTGCACGAAAAATACGAAGCGCAGATGGAGCATTATGCCTTCCAGAACGCGCTGAGCGAGGTCTTTTCCGTCATTTCCCGCGCGAACAAGTATATTGACGAGACTACTCCGTGGGTGCTGGCCAAGGACGAAGCGCAAAAGCCGCGCCTTGCCCGCGTGATGTACAACCTGCTGGAGACCGTGCGCATCTGCGGCGGCCTGCTGCAGCCGTTCATGCCCGACACCGCCGCGGAGATCATGAAGCGCATCGGCGCAGAGGCCTGCGATTGGGACAGCCTGTGCACCTACGGCGTGCTCTCCCGCGAGGCGCAGGTCGTCTCCGGCGCGCCGCTCTTCCCGCGCATCGACGCCGAGAAGGAGCTGGCCGCCCTCGAGGAGCTGACCGCCAAGGCCAAGGAGCCCACAGAGGACCCGCTGCCCGAGCCGCTGCCGCCCGTGAGCTTCGACGAATTCTGCAAGGTCGAGATGACCGTTGTGAAGGTGCTGACCTGCGAGAAGGTCAAGAAGTCCGAAAAGCTGCTGAAATTCACCCTCAACGACGGCACCGGCACGCCGCGTCAGATCCTCTCCGGCATTGCAAAGTACTATCAGCCCGAGGAGCTGCTCGGCAAGACGCTCGTCGCCGTGACGAATCTTCCGTCGCGCAAGATGATGGGGCAGGAGAGCTGCGGCATGCTGCTGTCCGCCGAGCGCGGCGACAAGCTGAAGCTTCTCCTGCTGGACGACAGCATCCCCGCCGGTGCCCGGTTGGTCTGAGGCCGCAGCGCCTCTCGCACAGCGTCACTGATATTGCATCGTTATCTGATACCGCCGCATCTCTGATCATTATAAAAACGCCGAAGGCCGCTCCGCTCGGAGCGGCCGAGCGTGTCAAAAAACTACCCCGCATGTCATTGCGAAGGCGCAGCCGTTGGCGATGAAGGAGCC
>CAKTZP010000166.1 GCA_934636045.1 uncultured Oscillospiraceae bacterium | reverse complement strand
CCGTTGTAGGGGGCGGCGTCCTCGACGCCCCGTGCTGGCACTTTGCTTTTGCTATAACCAACGGTTAAAAATACTACATAGGAGGAAACCAACATGAAATTTACCGAAATGCCGTATCAGCGCCCGGATGTGGCGGCACTGAAGGCGTCGATGGAGGCTGTGGCGGCGAGGATCACCAACGCTTCCTGTGCGCAGGAGCAGATCGACGCGTTTGAAGCCTACACCAAGGACTCCGTGCAGTGGAACACGCTGCAATCGCTGGCCTACGTCCGCAACACCGTCAACACCAAGGACGAATTCTACGCCGCCGAGCGCGAATATTTCGACACCGTCGGCCCGGAGCTGCAGGAGGTGTCGCAGAAGATCGACGCTGCGCTGCTGGATTCTCCCTTCCGCGGCGAGCTGGAGGCGCATTACGGTACGCTGCTGTTCAAGAATATGGAGATTTCCCGCCGCAGCTTTCAGCCGGAGCTGATCCCGCTGATGCAGGAGGAGAGCAAGCTCGCTATGCAGTATCAGACGCTCTACGCCGGCATGACGGTGGACTTTGACGGGCAGACCATGCCGCTGCCCATGCTCGGCAAATATAAGATCAGCCCTGACCGCGCCGTGCGCCGCGCCGCCTTTGAGGCCGAGGGCAGAGTGTTCGACGCGCATCAGGCGGAGCTGGACGAAATTTACGACAAGCTCGTCAAAAACCGCAACGCGCAGGGGCGTCTGGTGGGCTACGAAAACTACATCCAGCTCGGCTATGACCGCCTCGGCAGAAACTGCTACGGCAAGGCGGAGCTGAGCGCCTTCCGTGAGCAGATCGCCGCGGAGCTCGTGCCCATCATTGCGCAGGTCAAGGAGGCGCAGCGCAAGCGCATCGGCGTCGACCGGCTGTGCATTTACGACGATAAATTCCGCTTCACCGACGGCAATGCCATGCCCGAGGGAACGCCGGAGGAGATCCTTGCCGCCGGTAAGGCGATGTATCAGGCGCTCAGCCCCGAGACGAAGGAGTTTATCGAGGCGATGTTCGACGGCGAGCTGTTCGACGTGCTCTCCCGCGACGGCAAGGCACCCGGCGGCTACTGCACCATGTTCCCGGCCTACAAAACGCCGTTTATCTTCTCGAACTTCAACGGCACGGCCGGCGATGTGGACGTCCTGACCCACGAGGCGGGGCATGCCTTTGCCTTCTACCGGGCGCTGCACAACCCGGCCGTCCATCCCGCGCTTCAGCAGCCGACCATCGAGGCCTGCGAGTGCCATTCGATGAGCATGGAGTTCCTGACGCAGGACTACCACAAGAACTTCTTCGGCAGCGCGACGGCCAAATATGAGCTCCAGCACTGCGAGGACAGCCTCGACTTCATCCCCTACGGCTGCATGATCGACGAATTCCAGCACCGGATGTACGAAAACGAGAATCTGACCCCGGCTGAGCGCAACGAGGTTTGGAAGGAGCTGGAGCACAAGTACCGCCCGTGGCTGGATATGGACAGCCTGCCCTTCTACAGCCGCTATTCGCACTGGCAGTGGAAGCTGCATGTGTATCTGCATCCGCTGTATTACATTGATTATTGCATGGCGCAAACCGTGGCCTTCCAGCTCTGGACGCTGTCGCTGAAGGATCGCGCCGCTGCGTGGAAGAAGTATCTGGCGTTTGTCGACGCGGCGGGCACGAAGACCTTTGCCGAGCTGTGCCATGACGCCGGGCTGCGCATTCCCTATGAGCCGGGGACGGTGCGCGATATCGGCGCGGGCATCTCCGAATGGCTGAGAACGGCGGCCGAGAAATTCTGAATACCAAAAACTGCGGCGGGATAGCAATATTCCGCCGCAGGCGCTTTCTTAGATGCCGTAGAGCGGGGATTTTCGCCCCGCCGCGAATTCCGCATCCATCCGTAGGGCGGGCTGCCCTCAGCCCGCCGCGAATTCCGCACCCCTCCGTAGGGGCGGGCTGCCCTCAGCCCGCCGCGAATTCCGCACCCCTCCGTAGGGCGGGCTGCCCTCAGCCCGCCGCGAATTCCGCATCCATCCGTAGGGGCGGATGCCCACATCCGCCCGACGCGGGCAGCTTCGATTTTGCTGCAAGCTGCGCTGGGGAGGAGACGGATTGCCACGTCGCTTCGCTCCGACCGGCAAGCGGAGAGCCCGCATCCGTAAGGCTCCTTCGTCGCCAACGGCTGCGACTTCGCAATGACACGGAGGGGAGCCAAGGCTGCGGCGGGGAGGAGACGGATTGCCACGTCGCTTCGCTCCTCGCAATGACAAGATCGAGAGCTGTGGTGGAGTCCGCGGCCTCGCAATGACACGGAGGGAAGCCGAGGCTGCGGCGGGGAGGAGGACGGATTGCCACGTCGCTTCGCTCCTCGCAATGACAAGATCGAGAGCTGTGGTGGAGTCTGCGGCCTCGCAATGACAAGATCGAGGGCTGTGGTGGAGTCTGCGGCCTCGCAATGACACGGAGGGAAGCCGAGGCTGCGGCGGGGAGGAGGACGGATTGCCACGTCGCTTCGCTCCTCGCAATGACACGGAGGGAAGCCGAGGCTGCGGCGGGGGACACGGCCTCACAGGAATACGGAAGCGGGGGAATAAACATCCGCAGAAAGCCTTGAAAGCAAAGGGTTTGCCACGGTTCGCTTGTATTGATTTAACAAAAATGAATATTATGCATATACCTCTGTTATAAAAATTCACAGAAGTGAAGAAAAAATTTAAAAATTCGATTTTTTTGGTTGATTATTTATGAATTCTGTGTTATAGTATAGAAAAATTTTCGAGGGACTGACAAAATATGCGCTGTGTCCGCATGTGGCGTACAAAGCTCTCGCAAACGCGGTATTTTCTGTGAGTTCCACTGTGAATTCCACAGCAAATATAAATTTTATAGGAGGAAAAGAAAATGAAGAAATTGTTAGCTCTTCTCCTTGCGCTCGTTATGGTCGTCTGCGTCTTTGCAGGCTGCTCTAACGATACCAAGGACCCCACCGACGCTCCCACTGACGGAAGCGACGAAGCTACGACTGAAGCTCCCACCGAGCCGGTCGAAGCCCGTGAAAACCGCGTTATTTATGGTTCTTCCACTGAGATCTCCGGCGACCTCGGCAATGCATGGTGGACCAACAACGCAACCGACAAGGTGATCCGTGACCTTATCGACGATTACGGCACCATCACGTTCGACCAGTTCGGCGAAATGGTCACCAACGATACCGTTTGCAGCGGCGTTGAGCAGACCAAGAACGAGGATGGCTCCATCACCTTCACCGTCGGCATCAAGGAAGGCCTGACCTACAACAACGGCGAGCCCATCACTGCTGCTGACTACGTTGCCTACGCTCTGGTTCAGCTCGCTCCGGCGACCCTCGAGGCCGGCGCTACCGTCTCTCCGGACAGCACTGAGGGCGGCGTGGCTTATCAGAAGGGCGAAAGCAAAGTCCTGTCTGGTGTGCGTCTGCTCGACGAGTACACCTACGCCATCACCATCACCCCGGACTATGCGAACTACTACTTCGGCCTGAGCTACGCTTCCCTGCAGCCCCTGTACCTGCCCCTGTACGCCTCTGCTGCCCTGACCGTTAAGGACGACGGCGAAGGCGCTTACCTCGACGGCGGCGAGCTGAAGGCTGTCGAGATCAACGCTTCCCGGTATGTCTATGAGAACCGTGTTGCTGCCGGCCCGTACATGCTCAAGAGCCTCGACACCGGCGCTCTGACCGCGACCC
>CAKTZP010000165.1 GCA_934636045.1 uncultured Oscillospiraceae bacterium | reverse complement strand
GAAGATCGCGCCGCCGTTATCGCACAGCTCGCGCATCATGCCCTTGAGCAGGTGCGAGGCCTTGGGGTCAAGACCGACGAACGGTTCGTCCATGATGATGAGCCTCGGCGTGTGGAGCCACGCGGCGATGATGGCGAGCTTCTGCTTCATGCCGTGGGAATAGGCGGCAATGGGCTGCGCCAGGTCGTCGGTCAGCTCAAAGAGCCCGGCGTATTTGGCGATGCGCGCCTTGCGGTCGGCCGCACTGACGCCGAAAATGTCGGCAATGAAGTTCAGATATTTGATGCCGGTCATAAAATCATACAAATCGGGGTTATCGGGGATGTAGGCAAGCTCGCGCTTGCAGGCGAGAGGATCGGCCTTGATGGAGTGCCCGTTGACGGTGATCTCACCGGCATCGAATTGCAGGATGCCGACGACGGCCTTGAGGGTCGTCGTTTTTCCTGCGCCGTTGTGGCCGATGAAGCCGTAGATCTCGCCCGGCGCGATGTGCAGGGAAAGGTCGTCTACCGCCTTCTTTTCACCGTAGGTTTTGGTCAGATGCTCGATTTTTAACATGATTGATCTCCTATACTCTGCGGCGCGGCCGGATCAGCGGTCGCGCTTGCAGATCACGTTCAGAAGGATGTACAGAGCGACGAAGAGGATGACTGCGCCGCCGAGGACGGCATACATGGCCGCAAGCGAGACCTTGGCGCCGAAGAAATAGAGGTTGCAGTCGACGGAATCCTTGATGGACTCCACGACCTGCGCCGGAAAGCCGACGCTGGCCATTTCGCGGTAAACGCCGGCCATTACATGGTTGCGGATGAGGCTGGTGCCATAGGTTCCGGGCAGGAAGGACATGACCCTCTGCAGCCCTCCCGAGAAGCTGGAAATGGGCATATACGCGCCGCAGACAAAGCCGTAGCCCGCGCTGACGATGGTGCCGACGGCGGAGGCCTGCCCGTTTGTGCGGAGCGGAAAGTTCACGCACGAGGAGAGCGCCACGCCGAACAGCGTCAGCAGCAGGACGTCGCCGGCCAGCGCCGCCATGTCGCCGCCCGAGAGATACCAGCCTGCCTTCAGCAGGTACAGCAGGCTGACGCCCAGCGCGCAGAAGCTGATGATGAGCGTGCTTGCGGCGGAGGCGAGGAAATAGCTCAGACCGACGGCCGAGCGGCGAACGGGCGTAACGGCAATGTCTTGCCGCGCGCCGCTGACCTTGTCCTGAATCATCAGCAGATTCGAGCAGAAGGCGATCGTGACGCAGCAGACCGCCAAAAGCGAGGAGACGAGCTGCCCGCCGACCGTGGCATCGATCAGCGCGTCGTCGATCGGAAGGCCGGCCGGCATTGCGGAGACAAAGCTGTTGCGGTAGACGTTGGCGAGAAAGGTGGCATACAGCACCAGCAGAATGATCGGCGTGATGAGCGAGGAGAAGAACATGCCCTTGTCCTTGAAGAACAGCTTGATGTTGCGCCGGGTCAGATTGGCTACTGCGGTCATTTTACTGCGCCTCCTCCCAGCTTTTTGCCGGTGACGGCAAGGAAAACGTCGTCCATTTTTCCCTTGGTGATCTCATAATCGGTGAACAGCGCCGGGTGCTCGAGGATGAGCCTTGTTGCTGCGGCGGTATTCGGAACGGAGACGCGAACGGCGTCGCGAATCGTCTCGCAGGGAAGACCGAGCGCCCGGACCTCCGCCTCATCTTGTCCGTAAAGGGTGATAAAGTCGCCGGTATAGGCGTTTTTCAGCGCCAGCGGAGTACCTTCGGCGGAAATGCTGCCGCCGTCGATGATGACCACATAGTCGGCGTCCGCCGCCTCCTCCATATAGTGCGTGGTGAGCAGCACGGTCATGTTTTCCTCGCGGCGCAGCCTCTGCACCACGTCCCACAGCAGCCTTCGCGTCTGCGGGTCAAGGCCCGTCGTCGGCTCGTCGAGAATCAGAATTTCGGGCTTGTGCAGCAGGGCGCGGGCAATGTCGATGCGCCGCCGCTGACCGCCGGAGAGCTTGCCGACGGTACGGTTCAGAAGCTCCTTGAAGTCCAGCAGCTCTGCCAGCTCATTCAGCCGCTCGCGGAACGCCTTGCCGGTAATGCCGTAAAGGGCGGCGCGGCTTTGCAGATTGTCGCGCACGGAGAGCGGCTGGTCGAGCACCGAGCCTTGAAAAACGATGCCGAGCCGCCGCATGATCGAAGCAAGATGGCGGTCAACGTCCTGACCGAAGAGCTTCACGGAGCCTCCGTCCTTGGCAAGCTGACCTGACATAATGGAGATCGTCGTGCTCTTTCCTGCGCCGTTTACGCCCAAAAAGGCGAACAGCTCGCCCTGACGGACGTGAAACGACAGATCGCGGACGGCGTGGACATCGCCAAAGGATTTGTCGAGATGTTCAATTTCAATGATATGCTCCATAAAACCGCTCCTTTCCGAGGGGGTTCCCTGATATTTTAGAACATAACGCGGCTGTTGTCAAGAATCCCGGCCATTCTTTACGGGGATTTTACAGACGAAAAAGGCCGTCCCCGCAGCGGGGACGGCCAAATCTTACAGCAAAAGCAGCGTTGCAACGCCAAAGTAGACCAAAAGGGAGATCGCGTCGACGATCGTGGTGATAAACGGACTTGCCATCACCGCAGGGTCAAAGCCGATCTTCTTGGCCAGCATCGGCAGAGAGCAGCCGATGACCTTCGCGACCAGCACGGTCAGCGCCATCGTGATGCACACCACGGCGGCGACCATAACGGTGACATCGGTGTTGCCCATGAGCAGCCGGTCGACAAGCATGATCTTTGCAAAGCAGGCGGCAGCCAGCGAAACGCCGCAAAGCACGGCCGTGCGCACTTCCTTCCAGATCACCTGCAAAATATCGGAAAACTCGAGCTCACCCAGCGACAGGGCGCGGATGACGGTGACGGACGACTGCGAGCCGGAGTTGCCGCCGGTGTCCATCAGCATAGGGATGAAGGCCGTAAGCGCGACCTGCACGCGCAGGGCGTTTTCAAACCCGGTGATGATCATGCCGGTGAAGGTCGCGGAGACCATCAGAAGCATCAGCCACGGGATGCGGTGCTTGAAAAGATCGAACGTCGTCGAACGGAGATAGGTCTTGTCCGACGGCGTCATGCCGCCCATGATCTCCATATCCTCGGTGGCCTCGTCCTCCATAACGTCCATCGCGTCGTCGAAGGTCACGATACCGACCATGCGGCTTTCTGCGTCCACGACAGGCAGCGCAAGGAAGTTATACTTCGAGAACATCTGCGCGACTTCTTCCTGATCGGTATGGGTGCTGACGGAGATGACGTTCGTTTCCATGATCTGCTCGATCTTGGTGTCGTCGTCCTCGGTCAGCAGGAGGTCTTTTACCGTAACAAGGCCGATGAGCGTCCGGTCTTTCGTTACGTAACAGGTATAAATTGTCTCCTTATCCACGCCGGTGCGGCGGATGCGCAGAATCGCCTCCTCCACCGTCATGTTCGGCCGTAGGGAAACGTACTCTGTGGTCATGATCGACCCGGCGGAGTTTTCCGGATAGCGCAGGATCTCGTTGATCTCCTTGCGCATCTGCGGGTCGGCCTGCGAGAGGATGCGGCGCACGACGTTGGCCGGCATTTCCTCGACGATGTCGACGGCGTCGTCGACATACAGCTCGTCGAGCACCTCGCGCAGCTCGCTGTCGGAGAAGCCGCGGATCAGCAGCTCCTGCGCCTCCGGCTCCATCTCGACGAAGGTCTCCGC
>CAKTZP010000164.1 GCA_934636045.1 uncultured Oscillospiraceae bacterium | reverse complement strand
CATGTTGCCGCGATCCAGTATTTGATGACCCACACCGGCGAGGGCGTGTTCAACCTCGGCACCGGTCACGGCTACAGCGTGCTTGACATGGTTCATGCCTTTGAGGAGGCAAACGGCGTCAAGGTACCGTATGAGATCACCGCGCGCCGCCCGGGCGACCTGGCGACCTGCTATGCAGACCCGGCGAAAAGTCTCGTGGTGCTCGGCTGGAAGGCGGAAAAAAACCTCGTCGATATGTGCCGCGACACGTGGAACTGGCAAAAGCAGAATCCGAATGGTTACGAAAAGTGAGGAGATATAAAAATGCTGCACTTAAATATCATCAGAGTCAAAACGCCTGAGGAAATGGGAAAAGCCGCGGCGGACGAATTTGAAGCCGTCATCCATGCAAAGCCCGCCTGCGTGATGGGACTTGCCACGGGCTCCACGCCGCTACCGCTGTACCGGGAACTCATCGCCCGCGAGCAGGCAGGTCTCATTGATTTTTCCCGCGTGCGCTCTGCCAATCTCGATGAATACAAGGGTCTCGCGCCCGACCACCCGCAGAGCTACCGCCGCTTCATGCAGGAAAACCTGTTCGACCATATTTCCATCAAGCCCGAAAACACCATCGTTCCCGATGGTCTGGCCGCGGACATCCCTGCCATGTGCGAAGCCTACGAGCGCCGGATCGAGGACTGGGGCGGCGTGGACATCCAGCTGCTCGGCATCGGCCATGATGGCCACATCGGCTTCAACGAGCCCTGCGACCATTTCCCGGTCATAACGCACGAGGTGCAGCTGACCGAAATGACGCGCGAGGCGAACAAGCGCTTCTTTGATTCCCTCGACGACGTGCCTACTGCTGCCATCACCATGGGCGTCGGCACTGTTATGGCTGCGCGCAAGATCCTTCTCATCGCCACCGGCGAGAGCAAGGCGGACATCCTCTATAAAGTCTTCTACGGTCCGGTCAAGCCTGAGGTTCCCGGCTCGATTTTGCAGTTCCATCCCGATGTCGCTGTCATTTGCGACGAGGCTGCAGCCGCCAGACTCCCGCTGTGAGTGAAAGAGGAGAGCGCTATGAACTATCTCGGTATTACATACTCCCTGAAAAATCAGCCCTTGCTGGACAAGAACTTCATTCCGTTCGGCGTCTGGGCAAAGGCATACCTGAAAGAAGCTGATCGTCCGTTCAAAATCGCCGTCGAACGCGAAAACGGTCTGATCTCCGTATTTGAAACGACACTCCGCGGCCCGGAATTTGTCGAGGTCAATTATCGCTATGCAGAGCGCTTTGTCAAGCTGCTCCTCTGGAGCGTCGGCGGCTGGAGGGTCTACCTCTGCGGCGACGACGCGATCGCAGAGCGGATGCAGGAGGAATACCGCGCGGGTGGGAAGCGGGAATTTGACATCGGCTTTATGCAGGACGTCTATGAGCGACCCTTTGAAATTGTAATCTCTGACGAGGTTCATTTCCCCGCTGCCTGCGAACAGACCAGAAGGGTCGGCGGTCATACGAACGGCTGCCGCATCGGCTTCGACGCTGGCGGCTCTGACCGGAAGGTTTCCGCCGTCGTAGACGGCGAGACCGTCTACTCGGAAGAAGTCGTCTGGCATCCCAAAACCAGTGAAAACCCGCAGTACCAGTATGACGGCATTGTGGCCGCGTTCAAAACTGCCGCGAGTAAAATGCCTCGCGTGGATGGCATCGGTGTTTCCTCCGCAGGCGTGTTCATCGGCAACGCGCCGATGGTTTCCTCCATCTTCCTCAAGGTGCCGCGTGAGCGCCGCGAGGAGGTCAAGACCATCTTCGACCGCGCCGCGAAGGAGATCGGTGATGTGCCCATCGTTGTTGCCAACGACGGCGACGTGTCCGCGCTTGCTGGTGCGATGAGTCTGCACAAAGGTGCGGTCATGGGTCTTGCTATGGGCACGAGCGAAGCGGTTGGCTATGTGAACGCTGACAGCAATCTGCTCGGCTGGTTCAGTGAGCTGGCCTTTGCCCCGGTCGACCTGAACGAACACGCCATGCGCGATGAGTGGTCGGGAGACAGTGGTGTCGGCTGCAAATACTTCTCGCAGGATGCCGTTATAAAGCTGGCTCCGGCGGCGGGCATTGCGCTGGCGGAAAGCCTGACTCCTGCGGAAAAGCTCAAGGAAGTGCAGAAGCTGGCAGAGCAGGGTGTTTCTTATGCGCAGGACATTTTCAAATCCATCGGCGTGTATCTGGGCCACACGCTCTGCCTGTACGAAATGCTCTACGATATTCGCAATCTGATCGTTCTGGGTCGTGTGGCGTCGGGCGTAGGCGGGGATCTGATCGTCGCGGAATGCCAGCGCGTTCTGAACGAAGAATATCCCGAGCTTGCGCAGAAGCTGTGCGTCATGCTTCCGGATGAGGAATTCCGCCGCGTCGGTCAGTCAATGGCTGCCGCGAGTCTGCCGGAGGTGTAAGCATGCTGTTCAAAAACGCAAATATTTTCGTGGACGGACGTTTTCAGCACGGCGCGTTCCGCGTGGAAAATGACAGATTCACGGAGGTTTTGAACACCGTCCCTGCGGAGGACGGCATCGATCTGGAAAACCAGTATGTCATTCCGGGTCTTGTGGACGTCCACAATCACGGCAACTCCGGCGCGGATTTCTCGGACGGCGACTATGACGGCCTTGTCAAAATGGCGCGCTATCTCGCGCAAAACGGCGTGACCAGCTTCGCGCCCGCGTCCATGACGCTTCCGTATGACGTGCTGGAAACGGCGTACAAAACGGCTGTGCAGTTAAAAAAAGAGCAGCCGGAGGGCTGTGCGCGTCTCATGGGTATCCAGATGGAGGGACCGTTTTTCTCCGAAAAGAAAAAGGGCGCGCAGAACGGCGCGTATCTGAGACTGCCGGATTTTGCCGCGTTCAAACGGCTTTATAACGCTTCCGAGGGTCTTCTCCGCATCGCGGATGTGGCGGCAGAGCTGCCCGGCGCGGTCGAATTTACCGAAAAAGCGTCCAGCCTCTGCACCGTCTCCATCGCACATACCGACTGCACGTATGAAGAAGCCTCCGCCGTCTTTGACGCGGGTGCGTCGCACCTGACGCACCTGTATAACGCCATGCCGGGCATCCACCATCGCAAGCCCGGTCCCATCGGCGCGGGAAGCGAACGTGAAAACGTCGTCGCGGAGCTGATCTGCGACGGGCAGCACATCCACCCGAGTGCCGTGCGCATGGCGTTTAGGCTGTTCCCGGGCAGGATCTGCCTCGTTTCCGACGCGCTGCGCTGCTGCGGGATGCCGGACGGGCAGTACACCCTCGGCGGACAGGATGTGTTCCTGTATGACGGCGTGGCGAAGCTTGCGGACGGCACGCTCGCGGGCTCCGCGACAAATCTCTATGATTGTATGCGCAAGGCAGTCGAATTTGGCATTCCGAAAGAACAGGCCATTCTTTCCGCGACGCTCATTCCTGCGAGGGAGCTTGGCTGTGAGGCCGAGATCGGCTCCATCGCGCCCGGAAAGCTTGCGGATTTCGTCGTGTGTGATGAAGAAGTGAACCGTAAAACGGTTTTTCTGTGTGGGAAACCGCTTAAAAACAGCGTAGCAGAAAACAACAAGGGCAGAAATCTGAACACAGAAATACAAAGAGGAGGAATTTAGAATGGCAAAGAATCGTTACATCGGCGAATATCCCGTGATTGGCATCCGCCCCATCATTGACGGCCGCCGCGGCCCCATGCAGCTGCGTGAGAGCCTGGAAGACCAGGTCATGGCCATGGCCGAGGCCGCAAAAAA
>CAKTZP010000163.1 GCA_934636045.1 uncultured Oscillospiraceae bacterium | reverse complement strand
CCTTCTTAAAGGTGCGATTGAAATATGAAGTGTCGTTGAAGCCGACCTTCTGCGCAACCTCAAAGATGTAGTCGCAGTCTGCATCCAGAAGCAGCTCCTTCGCCTTGTTGATCCGCAGCGTGAGGATGTAGGTAATGATGCCCATCTGCGTTGCGTTCTTGAACTTTCTGCACAGATGGTATTTGCTGAAATGCGCAATATTTGCAAGCTCGTCCAGCGTGATGGCATTTGTGTAGTTGATGTTGATATATCGGAGCACCTCGTTGATGGGATCGGCCTGCCCCAGCTCGTCATGGGAGCTGTCAGAGGACGGCGGGAAATCCGCGCTTCGGGTAATGAAATCCGGCGTCAGGGGATTTGCGGAGAGAAAGGAGAGCAGCGTCTGCGCGGCAGTTGGGAGCTGCTCCGGCGTATGTGCAGAGCCGACATAGATGCTGCAGGTGTGGAGGAAGGTGTTCTTGATGCAAATTCGCAGCCGCTCGCAGATGCTCAGCAGGCGGCTGTCCGGAGGAATGGCGACAGTTGCTGCCTGAATCTGCTGCAAAAGCAGGAAGCAGCCGTTTTCATAATACACGGAAAAGCCTGCGCCGTACTCCGACAAAAATCCGTCGATATACGTTTCAAGCTTGGAAAGCAGCTCCTCTTCGTCTCCCACAAGGGCGCGCATGGCATCGTAGCGGTTAAATTGAATACAGGACAGGTAGATCCCGCTGCCTGCGACGTCAAAGCCCTTTGTGTACAGCGCCTGCCGAACCGCGTCGGGGGAACCTCCTTCACCCTTCAGGTAGGAGAGCAGAAGCCCCTTAAAATTGGAAAGAGAATCCTGCGCGGCGGGAAGTCCCGCACGCATTTTGCAGGCGGTGGTGATCTTGTCAAGCAGCTGCTCGGCGCTCTCCGGGTTGACGATCGTGCTTTTCAGAAGATAGTCAAACGCTCCGGCGGCCAAGGCCTCCTTGATGAAATCAATGTTGTTATGGCAGCTCAGAACAACAAAAATTGCGGTCGGACATAGCCGCTTGCCCTCGCGGATAAGCTGAATGCCGTTGCACTCCGGCATGTACATATCCGTAATGACGACATCCGGCTGATTTTTATAAATGGACTTCAGCGCAGCCTGCGCGCTGGAAAGCGCGTCGATGATTTGAAATCCCTTTTGGGAGAATTGCACCAGAGATTCCAGTCCCACCCGAACCAGCTCGTCGTCGTCCACTAAAATTACCTTATACATGCGTTACCTCCTCACGGGATAATCGGAACAATGATTTGTACCTTTGTAAACGACTCCCTGCGGCTTTCGATCCCTATTCCGTATTCTCTTCCACAGAGAAGATAAATGCGCTTATTGATGTTGCCGATGGCGACGCCCATATATCGATCAGAGCTTTTCTGGGTGTTATTCAGGATCGGCAGAATATCCTCCGGCGCGATGCCGATGCCGTTGTCATAGACCTCGATGATAATGCGGTGCCCCTGGCGGCACAGGCTGACCCGAATGTGTCCGCCGGTGCGGCCGGCGTCCAAAAAGCCATGGTATATGCTGTTTTCCACAATGGGCTGAACAATAAATTTCGGGATCTTCATCTGCATCAGAAAGGGATCCAAATCAAATTCATAGTCGAAGACATTGCCGAAGCGGATCTTCTGCGAGGAGAGGTAGGCATCCACATAGGTGATCTCCTCCTCGATCGTAACATAATCCGACTCGTTCTTTGCACAGGCGCGCAGGAGAATATCCAGTGACTGTGCGGTTCGCACCACGTCCTCCATTCTGCCTGCCGAGGCCAGCCATTGAATGTTATTCAGCGTATTGTAAATAAAATGGGCGTTGATCTGATTTTGCAGCACCTCGATCTCCGAGGCACGCTGCTCCGTATTCAGACGGTTGATCTCCTCCAGAGAATCCCGATACTCGCGGAAGCGATCCAAATATGAGGCGCAGATCCTTCCGACCTCGTTGTTCCACTCGGTGTAGGTGCTGATCTTTGCCTCCATAGAGGGATTCCGCATGGTAAGAAGCAGCCGTTTGGTCGGCACAATAAAGTAGACGCGTAGCAGGATCAGCACTGCAATGACCAGCACCAGCGCCGACAGGAATGTGATCGGAATCAGAACGAGAAACACCCGCCATGCACCCGAGAAGTTTGAAACCGGCCAAATGGCGACCACGGTATACCTGCTGTTCGGGCGGGAGAACGCGTAGATTGTTTCCCCGCGGTAATCGCTGCTGTGAAGCAGATAGCCGCCTGCAATATTTTGCTCTGAGGGATACTGCTCCAGCGGGAAAATGATTTCTCCCCGGCTGCCGGAGGCCACAACCGCATCGTCCTCGTCCAGAATGTAATAGGAATATGCCTTGTCAGAGGAAAGCTGGCGGAGCAGCCGCTCTGTGTCTGCGGAGATCGCATCGGGCGTTGCGTCTTCGGAGGAATGCAGCGTGCTGAGCGAGGTGGACAGGCTTGTGCCCTCCAGCTCCAGCAGGTAGCTCCGGCTGCGGAAATAAAACAGCACAGAGCCGATCAGAAGCGGAACGAGCACAGCCAGAAACACCGAAAGCCCTGTCAAAACGGAAAGCGGGACGTTTTTAAAGCGATAATGTATTCTGTGAAGCATGCCATACCTCCAAAAAAGGGTGGGTTGGACTGAAGCATTTCTATTATAGCAAAATGTATACAAATTTCAAGACAAAAACGAACGCAATGCCGCAAAAACAGCGCCTTTCCGAGTGAAATATTTTGTCGTATGGCGCGGTTGTGAGCGCAAAATCGTTCAACCGGAGCTGACCATATGTGAGATAAGGGAATCTTTCCTTGTCAAAAACGCCAAAATCATATTACTGAAATTCAGCACAATGCACAAGGACGCAAAATCATCCCGATTTCCGCTGAAAACTTTGCAAAATCCTTTAATTACAAACGGCGCAAGCCTGTATTATAATTGAGTCAGCAAGGCTCACAAACCACAAAAAAATAAAAACTGGAGGACCGAAAAATGAAGAAAATCTTCGCGCTTCTGCTTGCCGTCGCAATGCTGCTCAGCATGGCGGCCTGCAGCAATAAGACGACCGACGAGCCTACGTCCAACGGACAGGAAACGACCGTCGGCAATGACAACACGGAGTCTGTAGATAACTCCGCCGATCCGATCCGCATCGGCGTGGTTTCCACCTTCTCCGGCTCCAACTCCGGCCATGGCCAGTACTGCAAGGAAGGCGTTGAGCTCTGGCTGGAAAACGTCAACAACAACGGCGGAATTCTCGGTCGTCCTGTTGAAATCGTCTACGAAGACAACGGCGAAACCAACCAGGAGTACCAGAATGCCTTCATTAAGATGCTCAGCGAAAACGACGTTTCCGCCATCTACAGCAACGGCTATTCTGATCAGGTTACGCTCGTCTCCCCGGACGTGGAAAACTACGGCATCCCCTTCCTCGCGGGCAACAGCTCTCAGGCATGCCTGGACAGCGGCTTTGATTACTACTGGATGCTCCGTCTGTCCGATGCCATCGTTTCCCCGACCATGGCAAACGCCTGCGCTGAGCTGCTCTCCATGAAGAAGGTTGCGGTCCTGCAGGTCAACGACAGCTACGGCGACGGCATGGCGGACTATATCGTCAGCGCGCTGGAGGAGAAGAACGTCGAGGTCGCGCTTCGCCTGAGCTTCGACGCTTCCGAAACCCAGTTCAACTCCTACCTTGCACAGGTTCAGAATGCCGATGTGGACGGCGTTGTCGCCATCTGCCACCAGGATCAGGCCGCCCTGCTGATGATGCAGGTCGATGCCCTCGGCTTTGACATCCCGCTCATGGGCTGCTCTCAGTTTGCTACCTCTCTGGCAATCGACACTGCCGGTAAGGCTGCCGACGGCTGGTATTCCC
>CAKTZP010000162.1 GCA_934636045.1 uncultured Oscillospiraceae bacterium | reverse complement strand
CACGTCGTTGCCCTGCCGGTTCTCCACCGTGGGGTCGATCACATAGAAGTAGGCCAGCAGCAGGGCGTCGAGACTTATCTGCTTGGGGTCATATTCCACTCGCACAGTCTCCCGGAAGCCGGTATTCCCTTTGCAGACGGTCTGGTAGTCGGCATCCGCCTCGCAGCTGCCATTGGCGTAGCCGCTCTCAGCATCGAGGACACCGGGGATGGACTGCATCAGGTGCTCTATGCCCCAGAAGCAGCCTCCCGCCAGATAGATGACATTTTCCGTGGTATCCATATACATGCTTCCTTCACCGGACATATCAGAGATCTGCCCGGTCGTTTCCTTCCCGTCCGCTTTCTGCGGCATATCCTTCTGCCCGGCGGTGCAGCCGCTCAGCAGCAGTACCGCAGCAAGCAGAAGCGGCAATACTCTCCGATACATGGTGCGTCCCTCCTTCCTGAGGAGATAAACCCGTTTGTCAGCCCTTGTCGGCGGCAAGCGCCTGATCGATGAGCTTTTGCAGCGTCTCCGCCTGCTTCTTTTCCGTGATGGCACCGACAATGGGCTCGCCCACGATGTTGCCGCTGCGGTCGACCACATAGGTGGTGGGATAGGCGAAGATATTCGCAGTGAACTTTCCTGCCTCGCTGTCGGAAGCAAAGTACACATTCTGATAGGTCGCGCCCTTCTTCTCCAGCACGTCCTTTGCCTCGGCGATCGCGGTCTCGTCACCGTCCAGGGTAAAGGAGTTGACGCCGATGAGCGCGCCGCCCTTCTCCGCAAGCTCCTTGTTCAGCGCGTCCAGCTCGGCAAGCTCACCCACGCAGGGGCCGCAGGTGGTAAACCAGAAATTCACCACGGTAACGGCGTTGCCGGAGAACAGCTCGTCGCTTTTCACCGTGTTCCCATCCAGATCCTTTCCCTCAAAGGCGGGGAACTTCTGCAGGCTGCCGTCATCGGGAGGCGTCATCATGTCGTCGCCCGCGGGCACGCTCATGCCGTCGCCGGAGGGCATCTGGCCGCAGTCGGGGAACTTCTCCTCCAGAGCGGCGACCTTGGCTTCAATGCTGCGGATTACTTCGCCGCCCTCCTGCAGCAGCTTCAGCTCGTCCTCGGTGAATTGATCCTTTGCGCTTTCGATCGTTTTGAGCAGGAAGTCGCCGTAGTTGCTGCCGTCCTCGATCATCGCAGAGCCCTTGTCGGCGGAAAGGAAGACCTTTTCCCAAAGCGCGCTGTTCTCGGTCAGGATCGCAGTCTCGGCATCCATCAGCTTGGTGTGCAGCGCCGCCGCTTCCTCCGCGGTGGCCGCCTCCATTGCCAGGAGGTCCTGGATCGCGTTGGCCGCGCTGCCTTCGGTTGCCATGTTGCCTTCGGTCGTCATGTCGCCCCCGTTCGCCTGCGGCTTGCTGCAGGCAGCAAGGCTGAGCACCAGCGCAACGATGAGCAGTGCGGTCAGAATTTTTGTCGTTTTCATGATTTTTTCTCCTTTACAGTATCATTCATTTGCTTATTTGTTTTCTCCGGGAGGGCTGTCTCCTGCTTTCCCGTGCCAAAGCCGCAGCGGAAGCGCACGGCGTTGGTCGGACAGGCTCGGACGCACATCCCGCAGCGGATGCACTCGGTATGGTTCGGGGATTTCGTTACGTCCACGTCCATTTTGCAGGCTCTTGCGCATTTCCCGCAGGAAATGCACTTGCTCTGATCCACCTTCATCTGAACCAGGGAGACCTTATTCAGCAGCGCGTAGAACGCGCCCAGCGGACAGATCCACTTGCAGAAGGGCCGATAAAACAGCACGCTGAGCACGATTACCGTCAGCAAAATGCCGAGCTTCCATGTAAAGAGGCTGCCCAGCGCCGCCCGGATGCCGGAATTTGCAAGAGACAGCGGAATTGCCCCCTCCAGCACGCCCTGCGGGCAGAGGTACTTACAGAAGAAGGGGTCGCCCATGCCCACATCGTTCACAAGAAACGCCGGGAGCAGGAATACCATCACCAGCAAAATGGCATATTTCAGGTATCGCAGAGGCTTGAGCCTCCTCGTGGACAGCTTTCTTGAGGGGACCTTGTGCAGCAGCTCCTGAAACCAGCCAAAGGGGCACAAAAAGCCGCAGATGAAGCGTCCCAGCAAAACGCCCAGCAGAATCAGAATTCCTGTGATATAATAGGAAAAGCTGAATTTCGATGAGCCCACCACCGCCTGAAAGGCCCCGATGGGACAGGCACCGGAGGCTGCCGGGCAGGAATAGCAGTTGAGCCCCGGCACGCAGACGGTCTTCCCCGCGCCCTGGTACAGCCCGCCCTTAAGAAAATTCGGCAGATGCAGATTGGTCAGTAAAACCGCGCCTGCCTGGATCCAGCCCCGGAAGCGCGCCAGAAACTGCGATACACCCGTAAACTTCTTCTTACCCAATGCCAACACACTCCAGACACAGCTTAATGGCCTTGCTCAGCACTGCCGCCGCCTCACCCCGCCAAGCGCCGTAGTACAGCATGGCGATTGCGGCAGCCAGCAGGACAACCTGCACCGTCGCCTTTTTCGCATGGCTCATTTTTTCATCACCCTTTCCGGTTTTCTGCCGCTATCATAGCGCAAGAGAGTTAAATTCTCTGTTAAGAACGAAAATTTAACGCAAATCTTATTTGTTTTTGCTATAATCAAAAATGGCATCACGATAAAAAATAAAGAGGAGGGCTCTCATGCACCTTTTAGTCATTGAAGATGAGCGCGCCCTGTGCGAGACGATCGTCCGCAGTTTGCGGCGCTTGGCGTACAGCGTGGATTCCTGCTGCGACGGAGAAACCGCGCTGGAGCTTCTCGGCGTGGAGCGCTACGATCTGGTGCTTCTTGATTTGAACCTCCCGGGCAAGGACGGCATGACGGTGCTGCGCACCCTGCGGCAGACCGATCGGGAGACGCGGGTGCTGATCCTCTCGGCCCGCAGTGAGGTGGAGGATAAGGTAGCGGGGCTGGACGCAGGCGCCAACGATTATCTGGCAAAGCCCTTCCACCTGGCGGAGCTGGAGGCGCGCATCCGCAGCCTGACCCTGCGGCAGTTCACGCAGCAGGATGTGCTTCTGACCTGCGGGGGCTTGACCTTTGATACCCGCTCCCGCACTGCCGCCGCCAACGGGCAGGCCATGACGCTGACCCGCAAGGAGACGGGCATTTTGGAATACCTGATGGTGCATCAGGGACGGCCCGTAAGTCAGGAGGAGCTGATGGATCACGTTTGGGACAACAGCGTGGACAGCTTCAGCAACTCCATCCGGGTGCACATTTCCGCCCTGCGCAAGAAGCTCCGCAGCGCGCTGGGCTACGACCCCATCCGCAACCGTATCGGCGAGGGCTATCTGATGGGAGGCAGCGAGGAATGAAGCGACTTTCTCTGCAATGGCGCATCACCCTGATGACCGTTCTGCTCATCGGCGTCACCTGCGTCACGATGAAGCTGCTGCTCTGCTTCTCCGGCGTTCACTACATGGATTCCATCGGGGAATCCCTGCAGGGCTACACCACCGGCGGCGAGCCTGCCTTCTTCGACCCGGAGGAGGCCGGGGTACATGATGATCTTACCATCATTGTCCACGGTGCGCAAGAGGAATTTTGCATTACCAACTGGTATATTACGGCGGCAGTGACGCTGCTGAGCGGCATTTTGGCCTATTTTGTCAGCGGACGCGCCCTCAAGCCCCTGCGCAGCTTTGCCGCGCAGGCGGAAAAGGTGCAGCTGAACAATCTGGCGGATATGAAGATTAACGAGGATGTTCTGCCGGAATTCCGGCAGTTCAGCCGCTCCTTCAACCAGATGCTCGAGCGGCTGAACAACGCCTTTACCGCCCAGCGGCAGTTCACCGGCAACGCCGCCCACGAGCTGCGCACGCCGCTGGCGCTGATGCAGGCGCAGCTGGA
>CAKTZP010000161.1 GCA_934636045.1 uncultured Oscillospiraceae bacterium | reverse complement strand
ATCAAGTTGGGCGTTTCCACCTCGCAAAGCTATCTGCCCAAGGACAATTCGCCCTATTTTGACGGCTGCACGGACACGCTGCTCGACTGGCTGCGGCAGTTTTCGGCAAAGAAGGACGACGTGTACCTGCGCGGCTTCCTCGGCCGGATGCTCTTTTCCGGTGAGGACGCGTTCAAGCCCGTCAACGTCCTCTCCGGCGGCGAAAAGGTGCGCTGCATGCTGTCAAAGATGATGCTCTCCGGCGCGAATGTCATCCTCCTTGACCAGCCGACGAACCATCTGGACATGGAGTCCATTCAGGCCGTCAACAAGGGCATGATCGCCTTCCCCGGCAACGTTCTGTTCGCCTCGCACGACCACGAGCTGCTGCAATCCGTCGCCAACCGCATCATCGAATTCCGCCCCGACGGCACCGCCCGCGACTACCTCGGCACCTACGACGAATACCTAGAGCAGCTGCCGCGCTGATTGCCCCAACCTCCGCCCCATGCGTAGGGCGGGCTCACCTGAGCCCGCCGCGAATTTCCTACCGACTTCCTCGCCGTTCGTAGGGGCGAATGCCCACATCCGCCCGCCGCTGGCACTTCTGTTTTGCTGCCAACCACATTGAAACGCGCGCTGCGGCGCGAGGGGCGGGACGCCGGGTGCGCCGTCCCCTACGGCCGAAAACCGAAGCCGCGCACCTCGTAGGGAGCGGCGTCCCCGACGCCCCGCTGCCGGCAGTTTGATTTTTCCGCAGCCCAGCATTCAAAAAACCCCGGAACGAAGCCGCATCGGCTCCGCTCCGGGGTTGCTTTGTTCCTGATTTCGTTTCTTATGTCGTGCCCTCGAATTCCGGTGAAAGCTCCAGCATCGGTTCATAATAGGGCGACAACTCTTCTGTCTGTTCATACGGCAGCAGCACCATGAAGTAAGATGCCCCGGCCACTTGCCGTACATAGCCGGCAAACCACAGCGTGCCGTCGTCCTTCAGGTATGGAACTGCCTGATGCACATAATCCTCGCCGATGGTGTCGTTAAACCAAGGCACCGCCGCCGCAGGCGCAGCCGGGTCATCAGGGGAAAACACGCGCGCAAGGAAGCTTGTCATATCCACGCAGAACGCATTCCCCGTTCCAACTGCGACCCGCTGATAGAAGTCCTCCTCCGTCACACCCGCAAGCCTCAAAATTTCTTCCGTCGTGACCGGGCTGCCGTCACTGATGTGCAGTTGATAGACACGATATTCGTCCGCAATATCAAATCCGTCCTCCACGTGAATCGCTTCCGGCGTGGACTCACGGTAAACGACCGTCAGGATATCTTCAAAAACGTAAAATTCGTAAGAGCAATCACACGCCAGCTGCAGCACGCCGTCCTTCTTTTGCTGCTTCTCGTACCACTTTTGGAACTTTGTATTGATCTCTTCCGCATATTCTCCGGGCAGATTGATTTTCGGGAACACATGAAGATACTCCGACCCATCCGTCCATGTGTATACGTCCCGGTGTGCCTCGGTCACCACATTTTCGCGCGTGATCGGTTCCGTTTCCGCGGGCACGGTCGCTCCTTCTGTTGTAGGCGCTTCTGTCGTCGGTGCTTGTGTGGCTTCCGTGGTTCCTTCCTCCGTCAGCGGCGGTTCCACCGACTCCTCCGTCGGCACGACCGCCCCGCAGCCGCTCAGCAAAAGTGCAAGCAAAAGTAACAGTGCACAAAAGAACTTGATGCTAGTTTTCATTTTCAAGCCCTTCTTTTCAGATTGATTGCAGAGTTTTCTTAATACACTCTGACTTTAAATACATGTCTCGATGTAATCGAGTCTGCATCGCTCGGAGAAACATCCCGCGCAACAACGGTAATTGTATACAAACCAGTGCCGCATCAGCTCCGTTCCGGGGTTGCTTTATTCTTCTCCGATCAGCGCATGCACTTGCTCATAGTAGGGCGAAAGCGGCTCCATCTGCTCGTATGGCCGCAGCACCATGTGATCCCCTGCTCCGGCAATATGACAAATATCCGCCGCAAACCACAGCTCACCCGCTTCATTGAAATACGGGATCGCCTTGCTCACAAACTCCTCCGAAATCGATCGACGGAACTGCTGCACAATAAACGTCGACGCCGGGTCATCCTCCGCAAGCTGCTCCTCTATCAATTCTGCAGGCACATACGTGCAGCATGCGTCCCCCGCAGCAACTGCAACACGCTGATAGAATTCTTCTTCGGTCACACCGGCCAGCTTCAGAATTTCCTCCGGCGTCACCTGACTGCCGTCACTGATGTGCATCGTGTAGATGAGGTAGGAGCCCGCAATATCAAAGCCCTGCCTGTCCTCAATTTGAAATACCGAGGCATTGCGCACAACCACACTCAAAATATCGCCAAAAACATAATCCTCATAAGAATATGGCTCCGTCCACGGCAATACGCCCTCGTCATTTTGCTGCCCGTCATATAGCTCGCGGAGTGTTTCGTTGACTTCCTCCACATATTCTCCGGGTAGGTTGATTTTCGGAATCGAGTGCAGTACTACCACGCCGTCCGAACGCGTATATTCATCTCGGTATGCCTCCGTTACCAAATTTTCGCGCTGGATCGGTTCCGTTTCTGCAGGCATGGTCAGCGCTTCCGTCGTCGGCGCTTGCGTGGCTTTCGTGATCACTTCGTCCGTCCGCGGTGGTTCCGACGGTTCGTCCGTCGGCACAGCTGCCCCGCAGCCGCTCAGCAAAAGTGCAAGCAAAAGTAACAGTGCACAAAGGGATTTGACATTCATTCTCATTCTCAAGCCCTTCTTTCAAATTAATCACAGAGTTTTCTTAGTACACTCTGACTTTAAATACATGTCTCGATGTAATCGAGTTTGCATTGTTCAGGGAATTCTCCCATGTAGCAAGAGTCCTTGCGTTCTAACTTTCACCCCCTTCTGCTCTTTGGACGGAATTCACTGGAAGACGTTCCATAATTTTTTATATATTTGTGAAAATTTTCTATGAAAAATCGTTTTTTCGTTCTTCCCATTTCTTTTCCATAATTTCCGCAGGGCTCCTGCCTTGTGCGCTTTTTTGCTTGACAAACTCCCCCCTGAGAGATATGATATAAGATGGTGTGAAAGCCAGAATAGAATGATAAAGGAGGGAACATCATGGATGCTGGAAGTAGTAGCGGCATAACGGTAGGCCGAAGACCGCAGGGGACGCCCGGTGTCCGCCGTTCCCTGTTTTTCTGATCAGCCTGCCGAGCCGGCTTCCGAATCTTGATGGAACGCAATATGACGAATCAGGAGGAACGAACCGATGGCAGAGCATAATGTCACCGTCGAAAGCACGCTGACCGCGCTTTTGGCGGACAAGAAATACGCAACGATCCGTGATATTTTGATCACGATGAACCCGTCCGATATCGCCTCGATCTTCGACGAGCTGGAGGAAGAGCGCCTGCCGCTGCTGTTCCGGCTGCTGCCGAAGGAGCAGGCGGCGGAGACCTTTGTTGAAATGGAGCCGGAGGCGCAGGAGATGCTCATCCGCGGCTTTTCCGATTCCGAGCTGCGCGAGGTGCTCGACGAGCTGTATGTCGACGACGCGGTCGACCTGGTTGAGGAAATGCCCGCCAATGTCGTGCGCCGTATTCTTTCGCAGGCAGACCCGCAGATGCGCAAGGAGATCAACGAGATCCTGCGCTACCCCGATAACTCCGCCGGGTCGATCATGACCACGGAGTACGTTTCGCTGCGTCCGAGCATGACGGTGGAGGAAGCAATTTTGCGCATCCGCCGTACCGGCGTGGACAAGGAAACGATCTATACCTGTTATGTTACTAAAGACCGTACCCTCATCGGCCTTGTTACGGTAAAGGATCTCCTCCTGACCGAGGACGACGATACCAGAATCGAGCAGATCATGGAGACCAACGTCATCTCCGTCAGCACCCATACCGACCAGGAGGAAGTCGCGCAGATGTTCTCCAAATACAACTTCCTCGCCCTGCCGGTGGTCGACGCGGAGTGCAGAATGGTCGGTATCGTCA
>CAKTZP010000160.1 GCA_934636045.1 uncultured Oscillospiraceae bacterium | reverse complement strand
CGGACGCAGCGGCGACCTTACCGATGAGAAATTCATCGTCGCGGACGAGGTCGCACAGCGTGTCGAGCACGCTGAGCTCGCCGAGCAGGGCGATGCGCTCCGGCGCCAGCAGAATGTCCGTCGGGAAGCAGCGGCGGTACTGCTCGTTGCGGCTGTCGCCGGAGACGCAGCTGCCCTTGCCGCGGACGGTCTCAATGTAGCCGTCCTCATACAGAATGGACAGCGCGGTGCGCAGCGAGGTGCGGCCGACACACATCATGGCCGACAGCGCTGCCTCGCCGGGCAGGGGATCGCCGGGCTTCAGAATGCCGCGCTCGATCAGGCTGCGCAGGCGGCGGTAGATCTCAATGTAGACGTTGGTATCCTTGCTAATCGTCGTGATGCGCAGGGAAGCCGCGATCGCAGGGTCGAGAAATGCGCTTGCCGGTTCTCTCATTGGGATTATCCTCGGATCAGCTTGGCAAGCGCCCGCGTGCCGAGCTCGATGGCAGTGGCGATGAGCTTGTCATATTCGGTATCAAAATCGATGGCCTCGCCGGTGGAAAGGTTATCCACGGCGACCAGCACGGCACCGGTCTGCATTTGCAGGATAGAGCCGACGGTGTACATTGTGGCGACCTCGTTGTCTACCGCAAGCACATCGAGCTCCTGCCACGGACGGATGCGCTCGGCAACGCCGTCGTGGGCAAAGCGGGACTCGAGGAACAATGCGTCATGCGTGCGGACAATACCGGTCAGAACCTTCTCGCCGAGCTCCTTGGCGCTTTCCTTCAGCGCGAAGAAGGCATCGAGATCCGCGACGGCGGGGTACTGGAGATTCAGATATTCCAGCGTTGCGCCCTCGCAGCGGCAGGCACCGGTGGGAACGATGAGCGTGCCGGGCTTGATGTCCGGCTGAATGGCCGAGCAGGTGCCGACCTTGATGATCTTGCGGCAGCCGATGTGGCGCAGCTCCTCAACGGCGATTTCCATCGGCATGCAGCCGTTGCCGCAGGACATGACGCTCATGGGCACGCCGTGCTTTTCGCCGGTATAGGTAATATATTCGCGGTGCTGGCCGAGGTATTCGGCCTTGTCGAAGGTATCGGCGATGACCTTGGTGCGCTCAAGATTGGATGTCAGAATGCAGCCCGGCGCGATCTGCGAGGCGTCGAGATAGAGGTGGTGCACCTTGTTTCCGTCTTCAAACTGCGGAACGCTGTCAAAATTATTTCTCAGTTGATCCATGCTTTCTTCCTCCTTAGACTTCTTTCAGCAGCTCGTCGAGGAGCTCAACGGCACGGGTCGCGATCTTGCTGCATTGCAGGATGCGCTTGGCCATGAAATCGGGCTCAAATGCCCACGGATAGGCCTCCTCGGACTTCGGGCCGACGTAGTAGGGCGTGTTTTCGACCATGCTGGTATGCGACACGCAGATCGAGCCCGCGCGGATGCCGAGCCGGTGCGCCAGCGTGAACAGCAGGCCGCTTTCATTTTCCACCATTTTGACGCCCGCATCGACCCACGGCTTCATGCGCTCGTAGGTGGAGATCATCGCTGTTTCGGTCTCGCGGTAATACGAATCGTGCGCGCGGTAGAGGCCGACGATGGGCTCTTCGCCGAACTCCTTGGCGGCCATGACCAGCGCCTTGACGACGTAGGGGTCGGCGATGGCGGGGAACTCGGGGGGCGCATACTCATAGGAGCAGCCGTCGCCGCGGACGCAGCCGGTGGCGATGATGATGCGGCCGGGCTCATAGTCCGTCAGGAGCGCCGCACCGGTGCCCACGCGGATGAGGTTTTTCAGGCCGACGTGCTTGAGCTCCTCGGCCACCGTGCTGACCGACAGCGGCCCCATGCCGGACGAGACCACGGAGATGGGCACGCCGGTATTGGGCGTCACGCCGGTGTAGGTGGCATAGGTACGGCGGGAGGCGACAAATTTCGCATCCTTGAAGCAGCCGGAAATAATTTTGCTGCGGGCGGGGTCGCCGGGCATCAGAACGGAGGGAGCAAGCTCGCCCTCGCCGACGCCGGTGTAGAACATTTTCCCGTCTTTATCCGTAAATTTCTTGCTGATAAATTCCATAGTGCTCTCCTTACAAATTCTTGATCTTCTGGTTCAGTCCGCGAATGACCGGCGCAGCCTTGGCCAGCACCTCTTCCTCATCGATGAAGGTGTATTTCCCGTGGCGGACGAGGATCTCACCGTTTAAGAACACCGTGTCGACATTGTGGCCGTCGCCGGCGTAGAGGAAGTTGTTGAGCTTATAGTCGGGGTTCAGCAGGGCAATGTCGTGATCCATGTCGACGAGGATGAAGTCGGCCAGATTGCCCTCCTTCAATTCGCCGAGGTCGGTATAGCCGAGGGCGCGTGCGCCGTTGACGGTCATCATCTTATAGACCGTGCCGGCGTCGAGGACGGTCGGGTCGAGCGTCCAGCCCTTTTGCAGATATGCGGCAAGACGTGCCTCGCGGATCATATCGCGATTGGAGCTGGAGGCTTCGCCGTCGCAGCCGATGGTGACATTGATGCCGCGCTTGACCATAGCAGCGATCTTCGGGATACCGTCGCTGATTTTGAGGTTGGTGCAGGGGCAGTGGACGGGGCTTGCGCCGCTCTTGGCGATGATGTCCAGCTCGTGGTCGCTCAGCCAGATGCTGTGTGCCAGCAGGGTGTTGCTGTCAAGGATGCCGAGCTGCTCCAGCGCCTCTGCCTCGCCGCCGAGACCGTAGGCCTTGGCCACGTTTTCGGTTTCCATCTTGCCCTCGCCGAGGTGGGTATGGAAGATAAGGCCGTGCTCGTTGGCGAATTTTTTCAGCTCCTGCGCCATGCGACCGGACACGGCGGGCAGCCCCGCCGGGGCGACCGAGGCCTTCAGGCGGCCGTCCAGACCGTGCACCTTTTTGTAAACGGCTTCCGTGCGGCGCAGCGTTTCATCGAGGGAGAGGATCGGCGTGGCGTCATTTTCCGGCAGGTCGGTGGTGCTGATGCCGAAGGTGGCGCGCAGCTTGCTGTCGCGGATGGCCTGCACCTCGGCGTCGAGCATATCCCAGCCGCCCATCTCGTTGATGACGGTGGTGCCGCAGCGCAGGGCGGTCAGGCAGCCGAGCAGGGAGGAATAGTAGACCTCCTCCGGGGTCATGAGGTCCTCAATGCCGAACAGGCGCACGAGCCAAGTGGTGATGGGATAGTCGTCCATGGGTCCTTTCAGGACAGACTGCGCCAGATGGGTGTGGCAGTCGGCGAAGGAGGGCATGGCCAGCATGCCGCCCGCGTTGATGATCTCGCAGCCTTCCGGCGCGTCGATTTTCTTCGCGATTTTTTGGATCCGTTCGCCCTCTACCAAAATCTCCATGGTCGAAGTCGTCATGGTGTCGAAATTTGCTAATTCGCAGTTTTGAATCAGATACTTTTTCAAATTGCTACCTCCTGCTAAAGACTCATGTTACATAAGTGACAATTGCCGGTAAAAAATTACGGCCGTTCAAAATCATACCGGCTACTCTCTAAATTTACCAGATTTCCACAAGAAAGTAAACTGATTTTTGATAATTTTGTACAAGAAAAACAAGTACCCGGTGCAGTTAAAATGCGTGGCGCCATGTCGCGCGCTAACAGAACTTTCGCACAAAAGCTACGGGCATTTTTTACAAAACGGCTGGAATCATTTTGGGGGAAATGCCGAAGAAGGCGCAAAAAATGTGGGAGAGAACTTGTTTGACTTGTTTGCTCATGCGGTGCTGCGGCACGCGGCGCCGCGAGAATTCAGGGGTTTGCCAAGGACGGGAAGGCCGTATGGTAAAAGATGTGCCGGACGGCACGGCGGAACCGTGCGTGAGGGATTTATGTCCTTACGCAGCAAGGGCGGCGGGCGGAGCCCGCCAGAATTTCCGCAAATGCCGTTTTTTACCGGGAGCATAAGAAAAACTCGCTGCAAGGGATGCCTTGCAGCGAGTGAGCGTGTCAAAAAACTACCCCGCATGTCATTGCGATGTCGCAGCCGTTGGCGACGAAGGAGCCTTACGGATGCGG
>CAKTZP010000159.1 GCA_934636045.1 uncultured Oscillospiraceae bacterium | reverse complement strand
GGGCGAGGCCGCCCGGCAGCTTATGCTTGAGGCCTTTCCTGCCGCAGTCAGCGTCACCGTGCCGGAGAATACAAACATCCTCGTCATGACTGTCACCGCCGCCTCGCCTGAGGCTGCCTACCGCAGCGCGCTGGCCATCATGGAGGCGCACAAGCCCTATTCCTCTGCCGTCTTTTCCGCCGCCCTGCTGGACACCGTCAACGGCCCGTCCATCCCCGCCGCGCCGGACAGCGACGCTCTGCGCGGCAAGGCACTGGCACTCTCCGCGCCGGTGAGCGCGCTGGCCATGATTTTTATTCTGGTGCTGCTGGCGCTGGATGCCGACACCGTCCAAACCGTCAGCGGCGCAAAGCACCAGCTCGACGGCCGGCTCTTGGCCACCGTCCGCCACGAACGGCGGCGGCGCTCCCCCGGCGCTGCGCTGCGGCGGAAAAAGACGTCGCTGCGCATCACCGACCCGACCTGCAGCTTTTATTACACCGAGGCCATTCACCAGCTCCGCGTCCGCGTGGAGCAGAGCGCCGCGCAGCACGGCCACCGCGTGTTTCTCCTCACCAGCTGCGGCGAAAATGAGGGCAAGTCGACCGTCGCGGCCAATCTTGCCCTCTCCCTCGCGCAGAAGCACCGCCGCGTTCTGCTGATCGACGCTGATCTCCGCAAGCCCGCGCAGTCGCTGATTTTTGATACCCCGGCCGGTCCCGGGCAAGACCTCAGCGCCCTGCTGACCAGCCGCGCTGACGGCGCAGGGCAGTGTGTCACGCCGCTGCCAAGCTGTGCGCTTTTTGTTCTGTTCACCCAAACGCTGCATCGGCGGCGCATGGATGCGCTCAGCGCAGCGGCCTTTCGCCGCGTGTTCGACGAGCTGCGCGGCGAATTTGACTACATCATCGTCGACACGCCGCCGCTTGGCTTCTTTGCCGATGCCGAGGTTATCGCCGACGCCGCCGACGCTTCACTGATGGTCGTCCGTCAGGCCTCCGCCCCGGCCGTCGCCATCAACGATGCCATCGACACACTTGCCGATTCGCACAGCGACTTTGTCGGCTACGTTCTGAACGATTTCCGCTCCTTCCGCGCCGTTCTGCCCGGCGGCCGCCATGGCTACGGGTATGGCTACGGATACGGATATGGGTACGGTTACGGCTATGGACGCTCCGGCCATAAATCCGTCGGAAAGGGGGATGCCCGCCATGGATGATACCTCCGCCGCAAGATCCGCCGCTCCGCTGCCGCAGCCTACGGTGCTCTGGCACAACTTCCTCGGCGCGGCGCGCCGTCTGGCATGGCTCGCCGCGCTTTTGGCCGTGTTGGCCGGCGGCCTGCGCTATGGCTGCGCCGCGCGCAGCTATCGCCCGGTCTACCGCAGCAGCGCCGTCTTTTCCGTCACCGCCAACTATGCCGGAACGACCGATCTGCTCAGCTACAACACCTATCTGAACATTGCCGCGGCCTCCAATCTCGCCGCGACCTTTCCCTACGTCATCGCCAGCGACACCACGCACGAATACCTGCGCCGCGAGCTGAATACGGACGTCATCAACGCCACCCTGACCGCCACGGCCACCGCCGACTCCGCGCTGTTCACCATGACCGCGCAGAGCACAAGCCCACAGGATGCCTACGACGTGCTTCTGGCTGCGGTCGCAGTCTATCCTCACGTCGCCGGTGCCATCATCGGCGACACGCAGCTCCAGATCATCAATCTTCCCTCTGCTCCCTCGGATCAGCCGGTCAACCGCAGCCCCGCGCTCCGGCAGGCCGTGACCACCGCCGTGATCGTCCTGCTCGTAGGGCTTGGCCTCATCTTCCTGCTCTCCCTGACGCGCCGGACGGTGCATTCGGCGGAGGATCTGCACAGGCTGGTCAACCTCAAGTGCCTTGCCTACATTCCTGCCGTCCGAAAAAAACGCCGCTCCAAGCAGACAGCCTCCCACCTGCTTCTGACCGATCCACGTGTCGATGTTTCCTTCTCCGAGTCGATCCGTAATCTGCGCATCAAGCTGCTCAGGCTGACTGCGCAGCGCAGCGCGCACGTGCTCATGGTCACCAGCACCCTTCCCAACGAGGGCAAGAGCACTGTCGCCACAAACCTCGCTCTCTCCCTCGCAGCGGAGGGAAAGCGCGTGATCTTAGTCGACGGCGACCTGCGCAAGCAGTCACTCAAGGCCGCGCTCGGCCTCGACGCCCCGTCGGACGGCCTCGTCGAAATGCTCTCCGGCAGCGCGCAAAACGCGCGGCTACTGACCGTGCCGGGATCGTCGCTGCTCCTGCTCTCCGGCGACAAGACCGACGAGCAGCCCCAGCGTCTGCTGGACTGCGACAAAATGCGCCGGCTCATGGCGCTGCTGCGCACCAAGCTGGACTATGTCATCATCGACTCGCCTCCCGCCGGGATCCTCTCCGACGCCGCCACGATCGCAAGCTCTGTCGACGCGGCGCTTTATGTCGTGCGGCAGGATCTGGCCAGCGCCGGACAAATTCAGGACTCCATCCAAGCCCTTGCCGCCGGCGGGGTCGACCTGCTCGGCTGCGTGCTCAACTGCACGCAGGCCGGAACGACCCGCCGCGGCTACGGCGGCCGGCACAGCGGCTATGCCTACGGCTACAAATACGCCGACTCCTACAGCAGCCATCGCCCCCGCAGCGCCTCTGAGCCTACTGAATCCCAATAACAAAAATGCCCGCCCCGGCACAGTGCCGGAGCGGGCAAAGCAATCAATTGAAGCACGCAGCACGCCAAGCGGCGTGCTCAGTGTGTCGAAAAACCTCCCCTGTATCATTCCGAAGGCGCAGCCGTTGGCGACGAAGGAGCCTTACGGATGCGGGTTCTCCGCTTGCCGGTCGGAGCGAAGCGACGTGGGAATCTCATGTGAAATGTTTCGAATTCGCCAAAGCTTATCGAAGTTTCAAAACAATTCTGCGAGATTGCCACGGGTGCAAGCACCCTCGCAATGACAGCCTCGGTACTTTTTGACAGTCTGAGCACGCCAAGCGGCGTGCTGTTTCAATTATTTCCCCTCGAACACGCCCGCGCGGTCAAGAATGACCAGCAGACGCAGGGCGTCCTCGCCGAGGTCGAGGACGGTCTCCTCGCCTTCGCCGCCCTTGCCGCGCAGAACGCCCAGCCTCAGCAGCTTCTCCACCGTCGGCCGATACGCCGCCTCGCGGACGTCCTTCAGCTTTTCGTAGCGCATTTCGTTCCCCTCCATCCGGTAATATTCCGCCAGCGCCGCAGCCTCCCGCTGCGCCAGCTGCTTCAGATTTTCGTCGGACAGCAGCCACGCCGTTGTCCGCGCGTTGGTATGGAAGCTGTGCTCCAGGATCATTCCGACGCCGCCAACCGCCGCCGCATGGCGGATGACGCCGTAGTAGTCCGCATTGTGTGCCGAATTCCAGCGGGTCAGGATCTGCGCCGCCTGCTGTGTGCCCATCGTCCGGGCAATTGTCTCGCTCAGCAGCTGCGCCAGCGCCTCGTCCCTGCGGCTGACGGGATAATACACCCGCACATAGTCCACCGCGTCGTTTTGCTCGTTTCCGACGGCGTTGCTGTGCAGACTCAGCAGCACCGCGCAGCCCGCCGCCATGCTGCCGCGCTCGTACAGCGACGGATTGTCCGTCACCTTCGTCCGCGTGCAGACCACGGTAAAGCCGCGCGCCTCCAGCGCCTCCTTCAGATAGCGCTGCAAATCGAACATCCGCGTCCCCTCGCAGTAGCGCGGGTCGGCAGGGCTGGGATTGTAGCCGCGGTCATGCCCCGCGTCCAAGCAGATTTTCATTCCGTACTCCCTCCTGTTTTTTGAGATTGCGTGCCGAAATAGAAGCCGATCACCACCGTGTAAGCAGTCAAAAACTCCTGCGGGCTGACGCGCCCCAGCGCCGCGAGCACCGCGAACACCGCCGTCATCGTCAGCGTGACCAGCGACTTGATGCTCAAAAGATTGTTCACTCGTCGATTCATCGATTGATCACCCCCTCCAGATCCCCGATCCGGTGGTTGGCGACCTTGAGCTTTTCCTCCAGCAAAGGGATCCGTTCGCTGAAGCTGTTATGC
>CAKTZP010000158.1 GCA_934636045.1 uncultured Oscillospiraceae bacterium | reverse complement strand
TATAATATCTACACCGGCACCCTGCTCGGCGAAAAGGTCAGCGTCTGCTCCACCGGCATCGGCGGCCCGTCCGCTTCCATCGCCATGGAAGAGCTGCACAACATCGGCGCGGACACCTTTATCCGCACCGGCACCTGCGGCGGCATCAATCTGGACGTCAAGTCCGGCGATATCGTCGTGGCCACCGGCGCCATCCGCTTTGAGCACACCTCGCAGGAGTACGCGCCGCTGGAGTATCCGGCGGTTGCAAACCTCGACCTGACCATTGCCCTGCGGCAGGCCTCGCTTGCCATGGGCAAGACCACGCACACCGGTGTCGTGCAGTGCAAGGATGCCTTCTATGGCCAGCACAGCCCCGCCAAAATGCCGGTTTCCTATGAGCTGCTGCAAAAGTGGGAGGCCTGGAAGCGCCTTGGCGTTCTTGCCAGCGAGATGGAGTCTGCGGCGCTGTTTGTCGTGGCCGACGCGCTGCATTGCCGCTGCGGCTCGTGCTTCCACGTGATCTGGAACCAAGAGCGCGAGGCGGCCGGCCTTGATCAGGACATGGATGAGGATACCTCTTCGTCCGTCCGCGTCGCCGTTGAGGCGATGAAGCTCATCATCGAGCAGGATCGTAAAAATCAGAAATAATTCGGGAACTTTCGCCGTTCCCTGTCGTCCAATGGACAAAAGGAGGTGAGATGCGTGAGACGCAACTGGTGGTTCGTATGGGTCGAGGTCGGCGTGCTCGCCATCGCGCTGTTTGTTTCCTATAAAATCGTAAAGGGCAAGGTCGACGGGCTGCTCTCGCCGTATCTTGCCGGTGACCTCGAGAAGCCTGCCGTGACCGAGACAACCGAGGAGGAGCCGAACATCGTCGATAAGATCATGACCAAGGCCGAGGAATTCGTCGGAAAAAAGATCAACTATGAGGACCTGATCTTTGACTATGCCAACGCCTACGCCAAGGAAATGATGTCCGAATCCGAGCAGGAGCGCAACATGATCGACGCGCCGCTGTCCTGAATATCCCAAAGCGCGGCAGCACACCTGCCGCGCTTTTTCTTATCCTATTATAAAGGAGTCTGCCATGGACAAAAAAACACAGATCGCCGCACTGGCGGAGTCGGAGGAGGAGCGGATGCTGCTGGTGCGGACACTTGATCGGCTGGAGCGGGCGGCGGAGCGCGAGGTGCCGACCGTCTCCGCCTTTTTGACCGTCCGCGAGCAGGCGCTGATGCGTGTGCTGCTGCCGGGCTGCACCTTCTGGGGCGGCACGGAGGGCGCGGAGCGTGCTGTGGCCTACTGGCTGCCGGAATATTTGACGCGCGAGGACTTTTTCGCCTATCCCGATGGTGCAATCGCCTGTCTGCACGGCCGGTTTTATGAAGAAAACGCGCTGACGCACCGCGACGTGCTCGGCGCGCTGATGGGTGCGGGCATTCGCCGCGACGCCGTCGGCGACATCTATCTGCACGAAACGAGCTTTGAATGCTTTGTTCTCTCTGACCTGACTCGCTATCTTCTGGACAATCTGACCGGCGCGGGACGGCAGAAGCTGCGGCTCGAGGCAGTTGACCCTGCGTCCGTCGCGCGCCCGCCGCAGACCTTGAAGGAGCAGCGGCTGAGCGTCGCGTCGCCCCGGCTGGACGCCGTGCTTGGCGCAGCCTTCCATCTCAGCCGCGGGGATGCCGCGAGCGCCATTCGCACCGGCGCGGCGGCGGTCAACGGCCTGACCTGCGAAAAGCCCGACCGCACCGTGGCGGAAAATGACGAGCTTTCTTTGCGCGGGCGCGGCAAGCTGCGCGTGCTCTCCGTTGACGGACAGACCCGCCGCGGCCGGCTGGCCATGACCGTCGGCATCTACCTATAATAGATAATAAAAAAGCGGATGGCGAAGCAGCTTCGCCATCCGCAAAAGGGGTATCGATTCAAAAGGCCTCAGATTACGACGACCGGCTTAATGAGGTCGCGCGGCTTGTCGCGCATAAGCATCAGCGCCTCTTCAATGTGCTCAAAGCCGTTGAAGCGATGGGTGATCAGCCGGGAGGTGTCCAGACGTCCGGCCTGCATGAGCGCAGCAAGCTTTTCCATGCGCAGCCGTCCACCGGGCATCAGGCCGCCGGCGATGGTCTTGTGGCCCATGCCGCAGCCCCACTCGGCGCGCGGAATCAGGACGTTTTCGCCGCTGCCGAGGTAGTTGACGTTGCCGATCTTGCCGCCCGGCTTGAGCATCTTGACCGCTTCAGCAAAGGTCTCCTCTGACGTTCCGCCTGCGATCACCACGCGGTCGACGCCCTTGCCATTGGTCTTTTCCATGACCTGCTCCAAAATTCCGCCCTGATGATAGTTGATGATATCCGTTGCGCCATAGGCCAGCGCTGCGTCTGCGCAGACCTTCCGCGAGCCGACGGCATAGAGCTTTGCAGCGCCGCGCAGGGCTGCCGCCGCGACCGACATCAGACCGACCGGGCCGATGCCGATGACGCACACGTCGTCGCCGAAGCGCACGTCGGCCAGCTCAACGCCGTGGAAGCCCGTCGGAACCATGTCGGCCAGCATGACGGCCGCGACGGGATCCATGCCGTCCGGCAGCCGCGCCATGTTCGCATCCGCCTCATTGACATGGAAGAATTCGCCGAACACACCGTCCTTGAAGTTGGAGAATTTCCATCCTGCGAGCATGCCGCCGGAATGCATGGAATAACCGGCCTGCGATTCCAGCGCGCCCCAGTCGGGGGTGATGGCGGGAATGATGACGCGGTCGCCGGGGCGGAAATCCCGCACGAGCGCACCGACCTCGACGACCTCACCGACAGCCTCGTGGCCGAGGATCATGTTATGGCGATCGCCGATGGCGCCTTCCCAAACCGTATGTACATCAGAGGTGCAGGGAGAAACGGCAATCGGTCTGACGATGGCGTCCAACGGGCCACAGACGGGGCGCTCCTTTTCGATCCAACCGGTTTTTCCGATCCCAAGCATTGCAAAGCCTTTCATAGTCAGCATCTCCTTTGAGTAAAATTTTATCGATACGCTAGTATCGATTAGAATATACCGAATAGAGAGCGATTTGTCAAGGGGTTTTTCTGATTTTTTAAAAAAATCCGATTGCTTGCGCAAGGGCGAGAGAATAACGGTTGACAAACCGCCGGCGCTTTGTTAAAATTAACGCGTATATTGCGAAAATTGCGTTGAGGAAGCCGATCCATGCCGGCGGCTGAAGCGAGCGGGGGGACGGTGCAAGCCCCGCAGCCATGCAGCATGGACAGCCACTTCCGAGCGGCCCGCGACGAGCGGGACGGCCCATTCCCGTTACCGAATGACTGAGATGCCGCGTCTTCGCGGCAATTAGGGTGGTACCGCGAGCAAGCCTCGCCCCTATGCCGGGGGTGGGGTATTTCTATTTTGGAGGAGAAACTATGGAAACGAAAAAGTACGGTCTCAATGAGCTGCGCGAGATGTTCCTCTCGTTTTTTGAGAGCAAGGGGCATCTGCGCCTGCCGAGCTTCCCGCTCGTGCCGCAGCATGATAAATCCATCCTGCTGATTAACGCAGGCATGACGCCGATGAAGCCCTATTTCACCGGTGAGGAGGAGCCGCCGCGCCACCGCGTCTGCACCTGCCAGAAGTGCATCCGTACCGGCGATATCGAGAATATCGGCAAGACCGCGCGCCACGGCACTTATTTTGAAATGCTGGGCAACTTCTCCTTCGGTGATTATTTTAAGCACGAAGCGTTGGCGTGGTGCTGGGAATTCTTGACCAAGGTCGTCGGCCTGGACGAAAACCGACTCTATCCCTCCATCTATGAAAACGATGAGGAGGCCTTCGACGTCTGGACGAAGGAGATCGGCGTCCCTGCCGAGCGCATTTTCCGGTTCGGCAAGGAGGACAACTTCTGGGAGCATGGCTCCGGCCCGTGCGGCCCGTGCTCTGAGATCTACTACGACCGCGGCGAAAAGTACGGCTGCGGCAAGCCCGGCTGCACCGTCGGCTGCGACTGCGACCGCTATATCGAGATCTGGAACAACGTGTTCTCTCAGTTCGATAACGACGGCAAGGGCAACTACACGG
>CAKTZP010000157.1 GCA_934636045.1 uncultured Oscillospiraceae bacterium | reverse complement strand
TGGACGATATAGGACTCGAACCTATGACCTTCCGCACGTCAAGCGGATGCTCTAGCCAGCTGAGCTAATCGTCCGTAGCGGGATTATTATACTCACAACTCCTGCATTTGTCAAGCAAAATTTTTGATATTGCAAAATTTTTCTGCGGTATCACTTCGCGACGAATCGCTGCAGAAAGATTCCCTTCGGAAAATATCAAAAATCGGGCATTGGGGCAGGCGGAAGCTCCCCCTCCCGGTGAGGGGGAGCTTCGCAGCGTGTCGAAAAAGCCTTTTCGACACGCTGACAGGCTGCAAAAAAGTTCGGAAGACAAGCAACTCACGCCCGTCGGCGTACATCGGTACGGTAGGGCGTGAGTTGCGCAGGAAGTCAAAAGCCTTGCGAAGCAAGCTATTTCTCGGGCTATAAGGTTTGGAATACTCTGTTTTTGAAAATCAAAACGCAGAAAACAAAGATGCATTAAAATGGGAAATGTTTTTGACGGTTACGGACTTTTTTGACAGTCTGGGAAGCTCCCCCTCTCGGCGAGGAGGAGCTTCGGTCTTCAGGGCAAGCTCAGCGCTGGACTCTGCCTGTGCCGTCGCCGCCCATGAGCTTTTCGACGTCGGAGGCGGAAACACGGTTGAAGTCGCCGATGACGCTGTGCTTCAGGCAGCTGGCCGCAACGGCGAATTCGAGTGCGGACTGCTTGTCCTCGTAGTGATTCAGGCCGTAGATCAGGCCACCGGCGAAGCTGTCGCCGCCGCCCACGCGATCGATGATGTCGCGAATTTCATACTTCTTGGAAACGTAGAAGCTCTCGCGGTCGTTCAGGCACGCCGCCCAGCCGTTCCAGTCGGCGCTGTGGCTCTCGCGCAGGGTGATGGCGATCATCTTCATGTTCGGATACGCCGCCAGCACCTTGTCGCCCAGCTCCTTATACTTCTCGCGGCTGAGCTCGCCGGACTCCACGTTCACGTCCGCTGTGATCTCGAGGGACTTCTGCACGTCCTCCTCGTTGGCCACAGCCACGTCGACGTAGTTTGCCAGCTCCCGCATAACCTCGCCGGCCTTCTTGCCGTACTTCCAGAGGTTCTTGCGGTAGTTCAGGTCGCACGAGACCGTCACGCCGCGCTTTTTCGCTTCCTTCACGGATTCGAGCGACAGCTCCATCGCGCTTTCGGAAATGGCAGGGGTGATGCCGGTAATGTGGAACCAGCCGATGCCCTCGAAGGCCTTGTCCCAGTCGATGTCGCCGGGCTTGGCCAGCGCAATGGCGGAGTCAGCGCGGTCATAGACGACCTTGCTCGGCAGCTGGTTTGCGCCGGCCTCGAGGAAATAGATGCCCATACGGCCCTTGCCGCGCAGGATGCGCTTGGTGTCGACGCCGAAGCGGCGCAGCTCACGGATGCACTCGTCGCCGAGCGTGTTTTCCGGCAGGACGGTCAGATACGCCGCGTCCTCGCCGTAATTGGCCAGCGACACGGCCACGTTGGCCTCGCCGCCGCCAAAGGTAGCTTCCATCATGTTGCTCTGGAAAAAGCGCTCATGACCGGGCGCGCGCAGGCGGAGCATGATCTCGCCAAAGGTCAAATACTTCATAGCGTCCTCCTTACTTTTGCAGCAGATGCACGGCAAAGCCGCCGAATTCCTGCTTGAGATACACTGCGATCATGCGGTCGCCCTTGTACTTTGCGGTCTCGGGGTCGACGGCGTAGCCGGCCTTTTCCAGCTCGGCGATCGCCACGTCGATGCGGTTGGTGCGGATGGCGATATGTCCCTTTTCGCCGAGGTAGTTCGTCTTCATGACCTCGATGGCGGGGGTGGAGAAGTTGGAGGAATTGCCCAGCTTCGTCTCAAAGCCGAAGGCGGCGTTCAGGGTGTCGCACACGGCGGCAGAGGCGTCCGCATCGGGGCAGTTGATGCCGATATGCGCGACCTCGAAGCCGAGGATGCTGCGGCGGGCTTCCTTACACAGGGCGGTGATCTTTTCAACGTTGCCTGCGGTGATATCCGCCTTCGGGCAGACCCAGCTGCCGCCGACGGCGTGGATGAACGGGGCTGAGATATACTCGGCCAGATTCTGCGCGTTGACGCCGCCGGTCGGGATGAACTTGATCCCGCCGAAGGGGCCGGAGAGCGCCTTCATGGCCGAAAGGCCGCCGTAAACGCCTGCCGGGAAGAACTTGACGACCTTCAGGCCGAGCTTCATGGCCGCCATGATCTCGCTCGGGGTGACGCAGCCGGGGGTAACGGGTACATTATGCTCCACGCACCAGCGCACGACCTCCTCGTCAAAGCCGGGAGCGACGATGAATTTCGCGCCGGATTCGACAGCCTTCTTGCACTGCTCGAGGGTGATGACGGTGCCCGCGCCGACGAGCATTTCCGGGCAGCCCTCGCTGACGGCCTTGATGGAATCGGCCGCGGCGGCGGTGCGGAAGGTAATTTCCATAACGTCGATCCCACCGGCGACCATGGCCTTGGCGGTGGGGACGGCGTCCTTTGCATTTTCCAGCACGACGACAGGCACAACGCCCGCCAGCGCCAGACGGTTCAGTACCTCCATATCCGTGCCTCCTTATGCCTCGACGGGCAGCGCAATGCCGGTATCGGCGGCAAGCTGCTGCAGGGAAGCCTCGACGTCGGCGGGGATGGTGAAGCCTTCGTTGTCGACGACGCTGTGCTTCGTCCACTCGATCTCGCCGGGGGTGTAGATGCGGGTCGCACCCTTAGCCTTGGGGGCGGCACGCAGGGTGTCGGCCATGGCTTCGACGCGGTCGGCGACCTTCTCGGTGCCGAGGAACTTGGTCGGGTCAATCGCAAGGAAGGTATGGCAGACATTGTTCGGCTTTTCCAGCTCGAAGCACCACGAGACGATGTCGCCGCCCATGGAGGTGCAGCCGCCGGAGAGAATGCCGGTCAGCAGCTCGACCATGATGGCAAGGCCATAGCCCTTATGGGCGGCCATGGGCTGCATGGCGCCTTCCTCGGGGTAGTGGCTCGGGTCGGTGGTGGGCAGACCGTCCTTATCGACGATCCAGGTGTCGGGGATCTGCTTGCCGTCCTTGCGCGCCTGCACGACCTTGAGGGAGGCGACGTTGCTCATGGCAATATCGAGGAAGACGCTGGGGGTGGTGTTCGCGGGCGCCGCATAGGCAAAGGGGTTGTTGCCCAGCAGCATGCCGCGAGCACCGGGGGCTGTCATATTGGGGTCGACATTGGACATGGACAGGCCGATCAGACCCTTCTTGGCGGCGATGTTGGCATAGTAACCGGCCGCGCCGAAGTGGCAGCTGTTGCGCACGGTAACGATGGCGATACCGGTCTTCTGCGCCTTTTCGCAGGCAAGCTCCATGGCCTTGACGGAGGGGATCATGCCCAGCGCCTTGTGGGCGTCCATTGCGGCAAAGGACGGGCCTTCCGCGATGACCTCGGGCTCGGCGTGGATATCGATGCCGCCGGCGCGGAACTTACGGATGTAGTTATACAGGTTCTTCGTGCCGTGGGAGTTGGTGCCGAAGGCGTCCGTTTCGGACAGAACGCGGGCGGTCAGCTCGGCGTATTCCTCCTTCATGCCCTCCTTGACCAGCGCGGCCTTGCAGAAATTCTTCAGGTTTTCCAGTTTGATTTTCGACATAGTATTTCCCTCCTGAAATCAGATACCCCAGAACGACGAGAAGCCGCCGTCCACGGGAATGACCGCGCCGTTGACAAAGGACGCGGCTTCGGAACAAAGCCAAATCACCGGGCCTGCCATCTCCTCCGGGTCGCCGTAGCGTCCCATGGGGGTCTTGTTCAGCACGCGCTGGCCGCGGTCGGTAGGCGTACCGTCCTCCTTTTGCATGAGGAATTTGTTCTGCGTCGTCAGCAAAAAGCCGGGAGCGATCGCGTTGACGCGGATGTTCTTGCTATAGTTCTGGTTGAAATGGGTCGCCATCCATTCGGTGAAGTTGGCCACGGCCGCCTTTGCGCCGCAGTAGGCGACGGTGTTGGTCAGGGGGTGGTAGGTCGCCATGGAGGCGATGTTGATGACATTGCCAGTGCCCTGCTTGGCCAGCAGCTCGCCGAAGACCATCGTCGTCAGCACCGCGCCGGTGACGTTCAGGTCAAA
>CAKTZP010000156.1 GCA_934636045.1 uncultured Oscillospiraceae bacterium | reverse complement strand
ACATTGAGCGTTGCGATTTTCTTGCCGCGGCGAAGAATCGTAACGCGGTCGGCCACCTTGCTGATCTCATCGAGCTTGTGAGAAATGAAGATGATCGATTTACCCTCGGCAGCGAGTCCCTTGATGATGGCAATCAGCTCCTCGATCTCCTGCGGGGTCAGTACGGCGGTCGGCTCGTCAAAAATCAGAATATCGCTTTCACGGTACAGGATCTTCAGAATTTCAACGCGCTGCTGCATGCCGACGGTGATATCGGAAACGATCGCGTCGGGGTCAACCGCCAAGCCGTAGCGCTCACTGAGCTCTACGATTTTTTTCTTTGCCGTTTTCAGATCGAGAACGCCGTTTTTCATGGACTCGCTGCCGAGAATGATGTTGCGGACGACGGAGAAGCACTCCACGAGCTTAAAGTGCTGATGCACCATGCCGATGCCGAGCGCGGTTGCGTCGCGCGGACCGGTGATATGCACGGGCTTGCCGTTGACCTTGATGGAGCCGCCCTCGGGCTGATACATTCCGAACAGAACGCTCATCAGCGTAGACTTGCCCGCGCCGTTTTCGCCGAGCAATGCATGAATCTCGCCCTTGCGGATTTGCAGGGAGATCTGATCGCAGGCGACGATCCCGGGGAAGGTCTTGACAATATCCTGCATCTCTACAGCAAATTGTTCATCCATAGTTAATCCTCATTATTGTATGATGTGGGAAGCTTTGTTCGGATATGGGGGCACGAGGCCCCCATACCCTTATGGCAGGTAAGAAGGATGCTTAGTTCTTGTAGTCGAGCGTGACCAGCTCCAGCGGGATCTGGGTCGGGTCTTCGATGTCGGCGTCGGTGAGAATGCTGGAGGCAATGCCGTCAACGTCGTTCTTGATGCGCTCATAGAGCTCCTCGTACTGCTCGACGGTGTAGTTCTTCAGTCTCCAGCTGTCGCCGGTGGCCAGACCGACGCAATCGACGCTTGCGCCGAGGACGGCGTCAACGCCGCCGGGGAAGTTGCCGTTCTTGTAGCCGATCAGGGCGTCATACGTGGCCTTGGCGCAGCCCTTGGTCGCGGAGGTGATGACCGTGGGAGAGTCACCTGACTGGTCCATGTCAACGCCGATGACGGCCTTGTTCAGCTCCTCTGCTGCCGCAAACGCGTTCTGGCAGATGGTGCCGCCGCAAGCAAAGATGACATCGGTGCCGGTCTGATACCAGCCCTTAACGGTGGTGAGCTTTTCGGGAGAGGGAACGAAGTCGCCGGAGTACCAGTAGATGACCTTGACATCGCCCTTGTTCAGGCCGAGGTCCTTCGCGGCCTGCTCGGCGCCCATAACGTAGCCATAGCCGAAGCGGGCAACGGAGGTGACCGCCATGCCGCCGAAGAAGCCGAGGTTGCGGTAGCCCTCCATGACAGCGGCATAGCCTGCCATGAAGCCGACCTCACCCTCTGCGAAGAGGACGGAGTAAACGTTGCTGCCGGTACGGAACTCGGAGTAGTCGCTGCTGTGCGGGCGGCCGTCAATGATGACAAACTTCACATCGGGGTATTTGTCCTGTGCCTCGTAGATGGCATCCTCAAAGAGGTAGCCCGGGCAGACAAGCACCTTGCCGCCGACCTTCACCGCCTGATCCATCAGGCTGAGGTAGGCTTCCTTGGACTCCTCGGACGGGGTCATGTAGGTGTAGGTTGTGCCGGTCTCCTCGCAGTACTGCTTGATGCCGTTCCATGTGGCCTCGCAGAAGCTGCCGTCGTTGATGGTGCCGGAGGGAAGGTCCATGAGCATGACGATCTCATAGGTGTTGTCGGCGGGGGGAGTGTCAACGGGATCGTTGTTATCGGAGTTCGCGGGCTTATCGGACGTGCCGGGGTTTGCCGGGGTCTTGTCGCCGCAGGCGCACAGAGCAAGAAGCATGACGACTGCGAGCAGAAGTGCCAGTAACTTTTTCATTGTACATTCCTCCATATTTTTTAGGTTGCGGAGGTTCGCCGCGGGGAGCCGGCGGTACGCTTTTCCGATACGGGGCTTGAACATGGCAGCTTACTTCAAGCCTCGGCGGCAAAGCGCATATCGTTTTTCCTCGGGCAGAGCCTCCAGATTTATAATCAAGGCGGCTGCCTTAATTATTTAAGACTGCGGCTGCGCAATCTTGCGCAGCGGGCCGAACCATTTCTGGAACGGCTTTTCTGTCAGATTCAGGAACCATTTCATAATCGGGCCGGTGCCAAAGGCGCCCGCGAGCGTGCCGAAGCCGATCAGATCGCCGAAGATCGCGCGCCCGGCCAGAGCGCCAAGCAGGATACCGATGCACATAAAGCCCAGATCCTCGCCGATGCGCAGCCAGCGCAGATTGATCTTTGTTTTCTCTCCCAGCCAGAGGGGGATGGCCTCGACTGCGCTTACGCCGAGCTCGGCAACAATATAAAGCGCGACGGCGATGGCAAAGGTAAACAGGCCAAGCACCAGCAGGATGATCTGCATGGCGAGCGTGTCGCCGGGAAAATAGGTGCTCAGAAGCCAGTTGAACAGGTCGATCAGTGCGCCGGAGATCAGCGCGCCGACAATGCTGCCGACGTGGATGTACTTGCGCGCGAAGATCAGCATAAAGGAGAACAGAAAGACATTGTTGAGATTCGTGACCTGACCGTAGGTCATATGGAACAGGGAATGCTCGCCGTCGACGAACACCGAGAAGGGGTCAGTGCCCAAACCGCACTGGTAATAGCACGCAATGCCGAAATTCATCAGCACGAGCGAGAAGACCATGACGGCAAAGCGCTTGAAAAACGAGCCTGCGTTATAGCTCAGAATGTAATTCTTAACCTTCTGTCCCATGCATTACCTCTGCTTCAGCTCCGGGAGTTTGTCGATCTTTTCAATGGCGCGGAGCGTGATCTGGGTGAGCAGCTTGACCTTGTTGGGGTAGTCGGGGTCGTTCATCGTGCCCATGCGGCCGTGCGCCTCATAGAGGCTCGGGCCGGTGAGCAGGATGGTGCCGGTGCGCAGACCGCGCAGCAGCGAGCCAAGGGTGAAGAGCGTGGCGCTCTCGTTCTCAATGGCCAGCACGTTTGCGTCCGTCCACGGCTTGATGCGCTCCTCCCAGCCCTCGTGCGCGCCGGGGCTCTCCAGATAGAACGCGTCGTGGCTGCGGACGATGCCGAGATAGGGCTCAACGCCGAACTCATGGCAGGCCTCGCGCAGAGCGCAGACCACGTCGATGTCCGCAATGGCGGGATATTCGGCGGGAATGTACTGCTTGGACGCGCCCTCGCCGCGCACCGCGCCGGTGGCGATGACGAACGAGCCGGAGGGAATGTCGCGCTGCAAGGCGCCGCTCGTGCCCATGCGGATGAGCGTTTTTGCGCCGATGTGCTTGAGCTCCTCGACGCACACGGCGACGGCCATGCCGCCCATGCCGGTGGACATGACCGACACGTCCACACCGTGGAATTTTCCCGTATAGACGGGGTTGCCGCGGGAGACGGCCTTGCACTCGGCGGAGTCAAAATACTGCGCGACCATTTTGCAGCGGGCGGGGTCGCCGGGGAGAATGACATGCTTGCCGATGTCGTTTTCGTTTACGCCGATGTGCCAGAGCTTGCCCTCCGGATTTTCCAGACGCACGGATTCATATTTCATGGTGATGGTACCTCTTCTTTTGATGGATTATTTTCGCATAGCGAACCGGAAGCGCATAACGTCACAATTGTAGTAGTCCTTGCCAAAGGCAAACGGGCCGTCCGCGCCGATGTACTGCGTGGTCACGAGCGTCTGCACGCCGCGGGGGAGCAGCTGGTGCAGCCCCGAGGGGTTGGTGCTGCGGATGGGGACGCACTCATACTCCGCCGTCAGCGTCCGCATGTGCAGCAGCTCGTGCAGCGCCGCGTAAATCTGCGCCGGGTCATCCGTTACGGCGACGGGGAAGCGGTCGGCGGCAACATAGAAGAACGACAGGACGGCCGGCTTTTCGTTCAGACAGTAGACCTGCTGGAACTGCACGACCGCGCCGCCGGACGCAGCGGCGACGTCGACGCGTGGTCGAGGTAGTGCCGGCTCATCGGCTCGGCTCCTGCGCGCCGCGCGCAAGATCGGCAAGCGTCCAGCGCCGGAGATAGTCCGTGATCGCGCGGTCGAGCCCCTCCC
>CAKTZP010000155.1 GCA_934636045.1 uncultured Oscillospiraceae bacterium | reverse complement strand
TCCTTGTACCAAAAGCTGTCGGCGCCGATTTTTCGCGCCCGGTCCAGAAACCGCCCCTCCAGCATGGAGGTCACCATCACGATCTTAATCCGGGGATACTGCCTTTTGATGGCCTCGGCGGCAGCCAGACCGTCCGAATCGTTTTCGGTGCAGATATCCATTAAAATCAGGTCGATCCGTCCCTCGGCGCAGCGGCTGAGGGCAGCATCGGCGCGGGTCAGCGTTCCCGCCACTGCGCAGCCTGCGCATTTTTCCACGCAGGAGACCAGGTACATTCTGGCCAGCGTCTGATCCTCGACGATCAATATATTCCTTACAGCCATTCGTTTTCCCCCGTCATTCCAAGGCTCGGGATCCGCAGCACCAGCGCAAATTCCGGCGCGCTTTGCACGGTCATGGTTCCGCCGGCCTTTTCAATGCGCTGCCGCAGATTGGTCAGGCCGCCGCCCTCTGCGATGGGCCGCTCCGGCGGCTTGCCGTTATTGCGAATCATAACATTGCAGCAGCCGCCGTTTTCCCACAGAATTGCGGTCAGCTCGGTCGCCTGCGCATACTGGATGGCGTTGTTCAGACAGACCTGCATGGCGGTGTAGATCAGCTCCGCGGGGCGTCCGGACGGGCGGCCGCCGCGGAAGCGGAGCGTCACGCTGCTGCTCTTTGCACTGTCAAACAGCTTTTCCTTTGCCGGCAGGAGAACCGTGTCCCGAAAGGCGATGCTTTTCTCCCATTCCCGCAGGATGACCGCTGCGTCAACGCCGTCGAGGTCGCCGGCAAGGTACTGCTTTGTCACGGTGATGCAGGCGGCAAGGCTGTCGTGCATGGCGGATTTGGCAGCGAGCTGCTCCTTCTCCCGCGCAACGGCCGCAACGTTTTCGGAAAGGCGGCGCAGCTCCTCGGCATCCTGCGCAAGCCGCCGGTTATCATCGGAAAGCTGCACCAAGACGCGATGCAGCTTCGTCACATCGGCGGCGGTGAGCTGCAAATAGGTTTTTCCATAGCGGTCGGTGACCGCGGTCCTTTCAAAGCGCCAGACGGTGCCGTCCGGGAAGCGGTAGGTATTTTCCGCGGCCGGCACCGGCGCAACGCCCACCGGAGGAGCGGAGAGCACCTGCTCGAGCTCGCCGAGGTACTGCAGGTCGCTGTGGAGCAGGTGCTGGCTCAGCCGGTACATCTGGCGGTTGCACAGCACGATGCCGCCCGTGCGGTCAAAAAAGCACACCGCCGTGGGAAGCCGGTCGAAGCCCTCCTTGATGGCATTGAAGGCAAAATATTTCAGTCTACGCATCGCGCTGCCCTCCGATCTGTGTGCGGATGAGCCACAGGCCGTCCTCCCACAGCACCGTCGTCTCCGGCGCGGCGACCGGCGACAGGTCGGCGCCGCATTCCACCGAGAGATCCATTGCGCTGTCGGAAACGGAGATGAACAGGGAGTACAGCTCGTCGATCGCCAGCTCCGCCACGGCCTTTAAAAGGTCAAACAGACGGACGACCTCCGTCGAGCGCATCGGACCGCTTGTGCGGTAGATGACGCCACATTCCGTGCCGCAGGCGCTCAGCGCGCGCACCGCCTCGTCAACGGTCAGCCGGAGCTCCTGCTGCGGAAGGCGGTCGTATTCCCGGCTGAGAAAATAGAGGTTTGCGCTGCGCTTGATATAGGTACCGAGCAGAAGAATCCGCTTCAGAAGGCGCCGCGTCTCGTCGGGGTCTGCGTCCCGGCACTGCGCAAGCAGCGCCTGAATCCGCGCGGTCTGCGCCCCGTGCTTTTTCTCCAGCTCGTCATAGATGCGGCTCTTTTCGGTCAGCTCGTGCAGCTTCTTCTGCACAAGATAGGAGTCCCGCAATTTGCTTTTGTTGCGCTCCATCTCCTCCCGGTTTTCGTCCAGACGGGCGCGCAGCTCGGTCAGCGGACGCACATTGTCCTGCCAGACGACGCAGCCGCCGCCGATCGGCGCAGAAGAGATGCGGATGCCGTCGGGGCGAAGAAGCCGTTCCCCCTCCGGCGGGCAGACCATATCCTCTCCGGCGGCGCGGGAGCGAAGAACGATCCGGCCGTTTTGGTCGGCGATGCAGGCGGCAAGCGTCGTTGCCTCAAACAGCTCCACATACCCGGTGTTGGACTGAATCAGCCGGCAGCGGATGCAGCTTTCGTAGATGGCGGCGTAGAGAAGGCAGAACGTCACGTTCATATCCCCGAGCCACCACCGAACGGCGGGAAGCCCCGACAGATACAGCAGCCCGTAAAGCACCGCTGCGCAGCCAAAAAGGAAGGGGAGCAGCCGTTTTCTGCCGCCGCCCGGTACGCGGCTTTTCTGAAACAGGCGGACGAGCGAAAAGCTCATGCACGCGACCATCCAACCGAGGCAGGCAAAATACAGCGGCCGGTGCGTAAAGGTGCCGCTGCCCGGCTTGCCCGCAAGGCCGCCCTGAAAGGCGAAGACCTGCTGGTGCAGATCGTTCGTGATCACAAACAGAAACAGGACGGCCGGGACGATTGCCAGCATAGCGCTTTTGCCGGTGATGCGGTAGCGCTCCGGCTGCCCGAGGGACAGGGCGATATACACGCCGAGCAGCGGAATGAACAGCATTGGCAGATAGTAAAGATACCACACATAGCGCGCCGCGGTCGGGTCGGTGATGACCTCGTACTTGAGCGTTCGCAGAATCAGCCACAGCAGCATCAGCGCGTCCGTCAGCCGCAGGCAGTGCAGAACCTGCTTTTGGATGATCCGGCGGTCAAGAGAAACGCCCCACAGGGCAAACAGCAGCAGGTAAAGCGCCGCGCGGAGATAGCTTGGATAGACGCCGCCGATATCGAATTTGGCAAGCATCCGGCAGGCGTAGGCCGCCGCGACGACCAAAAAGACAAAGCTTGCGGCGAGCAGCCGATGGATATCTCGTTTCACAGGGCAAGGCCTCTCTTTCTTGCGCATACAACGGAAGAACGGACGGGCTGTCGGAAACCGCGCCGACGGAGTGCATCAGTTTCTTAGATTATAACATGAATTCGCATGCATTTCAACGCCGGGCGGCACAGTTTCGTTTTTCAAGCGCAGCGGGTCACGGAAAGCCGCTGCTGTCCGATGACACGGCGCTGTTTTTCGTTTTTTTCTCGAGCTGCAAAGAAGCCCCATGCCTTCGCACAGCGAAGGCATGGGGCTTTGACTTTGCCTCGGCGGCAGGCGATGCGCCTGCGCCGAGGCATCTGTTTTTGGCTTGCGCTCAGTTCTTGCAGCGCCAGAGGAAGGTGACGATATGGGCGCGGGTGCAGCCCTCGTCGGGGCTGAAGGTGGTGTCGCTCGTTCCCTTCGTGATGCCCTCGGCGGCAGCCCAGAGCACTGCGCTGGCGTAGTAGGCTGTCAGGTCGACGTCGGTAAACGGATTGATCGTTCCGGCCGCGGGAGAGCGCTCCGCCCGCCACAGGAAGGTGACGATGTGCGCGCGGGTGCAGGCCATCTCGGGGCTGAAGGTCGTTGCCGAGGTGCCGAGCGTGATGCCGTTTTCCACTGCCCAGAGGACGGCGTCATAGAAATAGCTGCCGGCGGGAACGTCGGTGAAGGGCATTTCCGTGCCCTTCGGCGCGGGGCTGCCCGCCGCGCGCCAGAGGAAGGTGACCGCCTGCGCTCTGGTGCAGAGGGCGTCCGGCGAGAAATGCGTTTCGTCGGTGCCGTTCGTGATGCCCTCTTCAACAGCCCAGTTGACGGCGTCCTCGTAGTAGCTGTCCTCGGGGATATCCACGAATTTTCCGGTGGTCGGAACCGTTTCGGTCTGCCGGTAGCCGCAGTCGGCGCAGGTGCGCTCGCGCTTGCCCGGCTGCGTGGCCGTCCAGTCGCCGAAGCGGTGCGCCGCCCTTTCGGTTTCGGCAATGCAGCAGGAATAGTTCTTCCAGTGGCTGCTGTCGTCATGCTGCCAGCTGCCCGGTTTTCCGGTGTGGTTGGCGGGGTTTATTTCGCCGGACGCGAAGGTCGCCTCGTCGGCTGTTCCTTTGGAGGTCAGGCCGCAGACGGCGCAGGATTTGTAATACACCGCCTTTTCCGTGCAGGTCGCGGCGGATTTCAGATACTGCTCCTCGGCCTTTTCCGCCGTGAAGCTGTGCGCCGCCAGCTTGCCGTAGGCTGCGCCGCAGTCCTCGCAAACCGCCTTATCCG
>CAKTZP010000154.1 GCA_934636045.1 uncultured Oscillospiraceae bacterium | reverse complement strand
ATGCTGGCTTACATCCGCGAGAAAAAGCTCGTCGTGCTGGAGCACGCGCTGCCGCAGCACCCGGACATGGCGCGGCTGCATCCACAATCCGTCAACACCATGCGCATCGTCACCGACCTTGTCGGCGATACGATCCACATCGCCTACATCGTGGTGAAGATCGGCCGCGGCGGCGGCTGCTGCGACAACACAGGGCAGGGGGGCGTCCTCTGCCGCGTCGACCCGGAAACGGCGACGATCTGCTCCGTCGCAACGGACGATTATTTCAACATCTTCGAAAAACACCCCGACACCGGCGTGGAATTCAAGGGCTACCATATCCCCATGCTGCCCGAGGCCATCGCGCTGGCCAAGCAGGCCGCGCGGGAAATTCCGCAGATGCGCCACGTCGGCTGGGACGTGGCCATCACGCCCGACGGCCCGGCCATCATCGAGGGCAACGAATACCCGGGCACCGACCTCTGCCAGCTCGCACCCCACACCCCCGAAAAACGCGGCCTATGGCCGTATTATCAAGAGCTTTTGAAGGAAATTACGAAAAAATAACAAGTTCGATACAATTCCGATTACAGGCCGATACAACTCCCTCCTATGCTGAATGCAAGGAGGGAGCTTGAGCACGTCAAAGAACCACCCCGTTTGTCATTGCGAGGAGCGAAGCGACGTGGCAATCTCGTGCAGGCAGTTTCGAGTTCGCCGAAAACTGCCAGAAAATCAAAACAGTTCTGCGAGATTGCCACGGCCGCGAGCGGCCTCGCAATGACAAAATCGAACCTTTTTGACGCTCTAAAACTCTCTCCTATGATGAATGCAAGGAGGGAGTTTTATGCTATTTCTCATAAAAGTTCTGAAAAATGCCAGTGCTGCCCGCCTGCGGAGCACTGCAAGGTGGGTTCAAGCGCAGTGCGGGCGGAAAATGCTGGCCATCTATCTGGATATGGCATGGTGCGCGCTGCGGCATGGTGCAGGGTATTGCGATTATGCGAATTTCGGCTTCTGGCAGCTGACGGAACGCCAGCGGGCGACCTATGTTACCCGGTTCCGCAACAAGCGCATTCTCGACGCGCTGAATCAGCAGCGGCATTATGAGGATTTCAACAACAAGCACCGCTTTCATGCACGCTATGCGCCGCTGATGCGCCGGGAGACGCTGGATTTGACGGAGGCGTCAACGGAAGCCGCCCGAAGCTTTTTCCAACGGCATCCGACCTTCTTTGCAAAGCGCGCCAGAGGCTGCGGTGGGCAGGGTGTTCGCCGCTTGTGCTGCACTGATGCAGGGAAGGGGATGGCAAGCCTGACGGAGCTGCTGCGGGACGGAGAAACGATTTTGGAAGAGCCAATCGATCAGCACCCGGCGCTGGCAGCGCTGCACAGCGCCTCGGTCAACACGCTACGCGTTGTAACAGACTGGGTCGGGGCAGAGGTTCATATTTCGTATGTGCTTTTGAAAATCGGGCGCGGCGGAGCGCCCTGCGATAACACCGGCTGCGGCGGGATGTTCTGCCGCGTGGATATGAGCCGCGGCGTGGTCGTTTCGGATGCAGCGGACGATGCCCGGAATGTTTTTTCCGAGCACCCGGAAACGCATCAGCCATTTCTCGGGCTGAAGATCCCGCATTTTGCCGAGGCGCTTTTGCTTGCGGTGCGCTGCGCCGTACTCGCCCCGGAGGTTCGGCATATCGGCTGGGACATAGCGATCACGCCGGACGGCGCTGAGCTGGTCGAAGGAAACGCCGACCCCGGCGTGATGTGCCAATTTGCGCCCCACACCCCTGAAAAACGCGGCCTATGGCCGTATTATCAGGCGCTTTTGCGGGAATTGAGAGATGATGTACAGACAGGAGCCGCTGGATGCACTATCGAACACCGTTCGTAGGGCGGGCTGCCCTCAGCCCGCCGATTGCAGGCAGTTCGACGACCGTCCCTACGGTCCTTTTTGTGCCGTTATGCAAGAAAAACATATTATACTACGAACCGCGGCGGGAGAAATTCCTGCGGCGGTTTTTGCATACGGCGTGGACAGGCGCATAGGATGAAAAGGAAAGGGGAGTGCCTTATGGGGAAAAAGGTGAAGGTCAAACAATCGAGCAAAACGAAAACGACGGTCATTACACTGGTGGTGGCGGCACCGCTGCTGACAATGGCGCTGGCGCTGCTGGGCGCAAGGCTGATGCTGAGCGGAATGGTCGGGCAGGAACGCCTGACGGCGCTGGGCTGCGCAATTGCGGCGCTGGTTGCACTTTTTGTGGGATTGCTTGCTGCGCGGCGCGCACCGCAAAAAAAGCTCCTGTGGGGGCTGGCGGCTGCGGGCTGCTATGCGTGCGCGCTGCTTTTGGGAAATCTGCTATTTTTCGGCGAGGGCTATCATGGCGTGCTGCCAATTATCGGCAGCTGCATGGGCGGCGGACTTTTGGGCAGTTTGACAGCAGCGGCAAAACGCCGAAAATATCGCTAAATCGAAAATGGACAATTGCAGGAAAACTTGCAAAACAGAAAAACCACCATATTTAGTGGGAAAGAGCGTGCGCCGAGGCAGATATGGGAAGCATGATACAAAACGGTTACAAGAATTGCAAAACTGGTTCCGTGGTTTACATAACGCAGTTAACATAATATATGTGCATAATCAACAAATTTTTACAAATTCTCGGAAAAGTGTTGAAATTCAAGGTTTTTTGCGGTATAGTATGTATCACGGGCAAGGAAATGTTTGTAAATTTGAAAAATTTCGCATAATTTGTGGTTTACATCATCGTGGAACACAAGATATTGTTTTTTTGAAAACGGGGGTCTTCCCGTCATGAGAGCAACGAAAACTGCCGGTTCCGCTTTCCGTAATTACGGTTACTTCATTATTGCCTGTCTTTGTCTGCTGCTTGGCTGTACATTTTCGACGGTCGTTGTCGATTTTTCCGATCCCGGCGCTTATGGACAGTCTCTGTTCTCGCTCCGCGCGACGGCGCTCTCGGCGCTGGTGCTGGCGGTGGGGATCTGGATCGCAGCACTGACGCGGGTCGGCTTCTGCGCAGTGCTGTTTGTGTACGGCTTGGCCCTAGCCGGCTGTGTCTCCCTGCTCGGAGCGCAGTTCGGCGCAGCGGCAGCCGCGGCGTGCTGCTATTGCTTCCTGCCGCGCTGCTGTCTGCTTTGCTGGGTCGCCTACGATCTTTGCCGCAGGCGGCGCACGGGTCTGTACCTGCTGATCATGCTGGCGGTGCTGGCCGTGCAGTATTTTCTCAGTCCGATGTTACTCCGGCCGCTGCTGACACACGGCTAAAACGAAAGGGTGGTGAACGCGTGATGGATCCTGTTTCTGCATACGAAAACTATCTTCTGAATATCAAGCACGCGTCGACCAACACCGTATCGTCGTACATGCGTGACCTGCGGCAGTTTGCCGTCTACGTGCAGGAGCACGAGGAGGAGACCATTGCGCGCTGCGATCGGGAGTGCATCTGCCGGTACACCCAGCACCTGACGAACGCCGGCAAGTCTGCCGCGACGGTTGCCCGCTGCGTGGCCTCGCTCAAGAGCTTCTATAGCTACTGTCAGGCTGAGGGGCTCTGCACGGAAAACCCGGTGCATGAGATCCCCACGCAGAAGGCGGAAAAGAAGCTGCCGCAGATTCTGACCGGCCGCGAGGTCGAGCTGCTGCTCGAGCAGCCCAAGTGTGTCGACCTCAAGGGATTCCGCGACAAGGCCATGCTGGAGACGCTGTATGCCACCGGCATGCGCGTCAGCGAGATGATCGCGCTGGACGTGGCGGACGTGAGCCTTGCCGGTTCCTTTATTAAATGTGAGGGCAACGGAAAGTTCCGTATCATCCCGCTGTATCCCGCGGCGGTCAAGGCGCTTTCCGTCTACCTGACCGATATCCGTCCGAAGATGACGTCCAGCCCTGAGGAAGCGTCCCTGTTTGTCAATGTCAGCGGCGAGCGCATGACGCGGCAGGGCTTCTGGAAGATCATCAAGCACTATCAGCAGACCGCGCAGATCAGCAAGGACATCACCCCGCATACCCTGCGCCACAGCTTTGCGGCGCATCTGCTGGAAAACGGCGCCGATTTGCATTCCCTGCAGGAGATGCTCGGGCACAGCGATATTTCCTCCACGCAGATCTATACGCAGGTCGTCAAACAGAATCTCAAGACGGTCTACAACAAGTACCATCCCAGAGCGTAG
>CAKTZP010000153.1 GCA_934636045.1 uncultured Oscillospiraceae bacterium | reverse complement strand
CGATGAGCTTGGCCGGGCCGGTTTCGCATGCGCAGTTGCCCGCGCGGTTCTTCAGCAGGCAGTTTTCTGTCAGCATCAGCGGCAGACGGCCGTAGACGATCATCTCCGTCGGCAGCGGCTTGGAAAGATCACGAAGCTGTGCCAGCATCGCCTCAAACGAGGCTGTGACCGTCGTCAGTCCGAGCTGGCGCAGCGCCGTCATCGTACGGGAATTGAAGACGTTCAGGCCAAAATCGCCTGCGATCTCAAGATTCTTCGAGCGAATCAGCGACACATGTCCCAGATTCCCCGTCAGCACTCGCGTCACGCCGAGGCGCGCCGCGTTGTCCAGCGCCGCCAGTACGCTGTTGGTCTCGCCGCCCCAGATCACGCGGGGCAAAACCGCCGCCAGCGTGAGCCGGGCGGCAAGCCGGCGATAAAGCTCCGGCTGCGCGACGATTTCCGACAGCGGCACATACAGCACCGCGGGCTTGGCCCTCAGAAGCTTCGGCGTAATCTGCTCCGTCCGCAGGACGCTCACCGTCAGCACGGGTGCGCCGCTGCTGCCGGTAAAGCTCTGCGGCGCGGTATAGGTGCCGACCTCACAGGGGACGATGCGCCCGCGTGCGGCGGAAAGCTGCGCCAGCACCTCGCGGCGCAGACGGTTGATCTCTGCTGCGGGCAGACTCAGACCTCGGTCGATGACGCACTTGACGCCGGTGCAGCGGTAGGGCGTTCCGCCGGTTTTGGCCAGCCGCTCCTCCAGCTCCGGGATCGTCAGCTCCTTCGTCCGCGCCTCCTCAGGCACGGCGCCCTCGGCTCTGCAGGTGTTGCCGTCGGCATCCTGCGCGGCCAGCTGACTGGGCTGCCCGCGGGAGATCATGGCATAAAACTGCACCGGCACGCGTGGACTTTCGACATTCTCATACGACGCGCGCGCCGACTGCATCAGCTCGCGGTTGTCCGCCGCGCCGACGCGCCGCCCGAACATCTCGGCGCCCTTTTGATTCAGATAATACCCCTGCGTGAAGCCCTCGCGGGAAAAGGCGCTGCGCAGCGCATCCATGGCCTGCGGCCCGATGCTCCCGCCGTCCAGCGCCGCACGGTAAACGCCCGTCACGGTCGCGACGTACTCCGGCCGCTTCATGCGCCCTTCAATTTTTATGCTGGCCACGCCGAGCTGGTCGAGGTCGTGCAGATACTGCACCAAGCAGTTGTCCTTCAGACTCAGCGGGTATTTTTCCTCAAAAATGTCGTAGCCGTAGGGCAGGCGGCAGGGTTGGGCACACTGCCCTCGGTTGCCGGAGCGCCGCCCGATGAGCGCGGACATATAGCACTGGCCGGAATAGCACATGCACAGCGCACCGTGGACAAAGACTTCAATTTCAATGTTAGTATTGCGGCAGATGTAGGCGATTTCCTCGCGCGGCAGCTCCCGCGCCAGCACGACGCGCGAAACGCCGAGTGCCGCCGCCTCCTGCACGCCCTCGAGCGAGTGGATGCTCATCTGCGTTGAGGCGTGCAGTGCGACGCCCGGTGCGATCTGGTGGCACAGCGTGAGCATGCCAAGATCCTGCACGATGAACGCATCCACCCCGGCGCGCGCCGCCGCCGCAATGGTCTTGGCTGCAGCGGGCATTTCGCGGTCGGAGACAAGGGTATTGAGCGTCAGGTGCACCTTGACGCCGCGGATATGGCAAAAGCGTACAGCCTCTGGCAGCTCCTCGACGGTAAAGTTCCGCGCACCCTGCCGCGCGTTGAAGCCCACCAGCCCCAGATACACCGCGTCCGCGCCGTTGCAGACCGCCGCGCGCAGGGCGTCAAAGGAACCGGCAGGGGAAAGTAATTCGAGCATATCAATAAACTCCTGTGACCGGAAAATCAAAAAATATAAAAACGCAGCATAAATTATAACACAATTGGCGGTGCAATTTCTACCGGCTGGACGATTTTTTTGTGAAAAATCTGAAAATTTTTTGCGTTCCTCGAGCGCATTCGACATTTGGTTGACATAATTCTGTTCAAAACCGAGGCTGCGGCGGCTGGAAATGACTGGTTTTCAACAGTTTGCACAGGATTGTGCACAGGAAGCGCGAACGATCTTATGGAAACCGCGTCCGTACACCGCGCGGAACGATAGCGGTTGACAAACTCGCCGCGGATCAATATAATTTGTTCAGAAGAACGCCGCCCGCGCGCCCCGCGGACGGCCAACAAGGGGGAAAATCTGCCATGGCAAAGTACATTCTGCGCATTTTTTTCGGCGTCTGCCTGATGCTTCTCAGCGTCGGCGTGCTGATCTATAACGCCTTCCTGCTGACCGGCGGCTTTGATATTGCGCTGGCGCTGCTCGACCTGCTGCTGTTCGTCGGCGGCCTGCTGCTGACGGTTTTCGGCGCGGCCGGACTGCCCTCGGAGCAGCACCGCTGATGCGCTATCGCGTTTGCAGCCTGTCTTCGTTCGACCTGTGCGCGCTCGCGGCGGAGTACGAATGCATCCCCGCCGACCGCCGCCTGCACGCACCGGAAAAGGTGAAGCCCATCCGCATGGCCGCGGAGCTCGTGCTGCGCGCGCTCCTGTCCGAGCACACCGGCGCGCCGGCGGAAAGCTTCCGCTTTCTGAGAACGCCGCGCGGCAAGCCCTACGCCGAAAACGCGCCGTATTTTAACCTCTCCCACAGCGGCGACTGGCTCCTGTGCGCCGTCAGCGACACGCCCGTCGGCGCAGACATCGAGACCCCGCGCACCGTCTCGCCCAATCTCCTCCGCCGCACCTGCACCCCAGCCGAGCTGGCCTATATCGGAGATGATGCGCAACGCTTCCTCGAAGTCTGGACGGCGAAGGAGGCCTATTTAAAGCTTCTGGGTACCGGCCTCCGCATCGACCTGCGCAAGATCGAAACGATCCATACCGCGCAGAGCCCTCTGCAAAACCTCCACAGCCTGCGGGAGCGGACAGAGGAGTATGTTTTCACGATCGTTTGCGAAGAAAATGCAGAATGAATAATGCCCCCGATGCAGCCTAGGCTGCATCGGGGGCAAGCTGTCTCGAGAATTGTCTGGCGCAGATACTTATCGGAATAGAACAACGTGTTAGAAGGAGGCCTCGTAGTAGTAGAAATTCCCGCAGATATGTTCTGTATAATACCGGTTATCACCATCCGGCTGCTTCCACTCGTAGCCATCTCCGCAGACAACGAGGTCGTCGGCGGACTTCGGCGCACACCAAACGGCGGTCATATCATCGGTCGACGTGTAGTAAAATCCAACATACGACGTCGAAGAGCCCATACCGACACCGCCGCAGGAAAACTCAATCGATTCATCATTGGCACTGATCGTGCCAATGAACCCCTGATTTTCAAATGCGGAAAAATCTCTGGTCTGGATTGCTTGCAGCAGCTCAGCTTCGTTTTCGCGCACGAAGGCAAAAATCTCCGACTTATCCGCGCGGTCATCACCCATGATTACCAAAGCACTCAAATAAAGTGCACCGCAGCCGGTGAGAGAAACCAACATTGCAAGAATCAACAGAATGCAAAGTGCTTTTTTCATATCGCTGTCCTCCAATGATGCAGGAATGCTTATGTGTTTCACTTCCAAATACAGCATACCATAAATTGGCTGACAGTGCAAGATGTGTGTGTCGATTATATTTGACGGGTTTGTCCACCGGGTAATTGTCCGTCGTGCAAGGCGCGACGGACCGTACGGGAATCGGCTGAAGGTGGGGGATAAACTACGGAAAGTGTCCCGGCGTGGATTTTATACCCGCGTCCCTGTCAGCTTTTAATGATATATCGCTGCGCGATATGAAATAATTTACTGCGTAAATTATGAAATTTTCTGCTAACGCAGAAAGTGAAATAAAATTCGTTCCTTCATATGCCGCAGGCATATTTCATATTTGCGAAGCTAATATTTCATATCGAAGATATTTCACTCGTTCCGACAGGAACGAATTTCATTGAAAAAAGGACTTGCAAAGCAAGTCCTTTTTTCTGGTGACCCGTACGGGAATCGGCTGAAGGTAGGGGATAAACTACGGCAACCTGCCACCGGCAGGTTGCTTTGAGTTTATGCAAAATCTGACCGTGTGCTGCTGCATCGAAGGTTTATTGCAACTCTTCGATTCCCGACGGGATACCAAAAGAGAGTCACACCATTCGGTGTGACTCTCTTTTGGTGACCCGTACGGGAATCGAACCCATGTTACCGCCGTGAAAGGGCGGTGTCTTAACCGCTTGACCAACGGG
>CAKTZP010000152.1 GCA_934636045.1 uncultured Oscillospiraceae bacterium | reverse complement strand
GAGCAGTGGTCGGAAACGCGCTCATAGTTCGTCAGCAGATCCGACCAGACAAAGCCGGTCTGGATGGTGCAGGTGCCGGCCTGCAGGCGATCAATGTGCGAGCTCTTGGCCACGCTGATCATAGCGTCGATGACCTGCTCCAGCGGCTCAACGCGCTGCGCCAGCGTCAGGTCATTCTCCGTGAACGAGGAGATGGTGAGTGTCAGGATCTCACGCAGCGCCTCCGTCAGCTCGGTCAGCTCGCGCAGTGCCTGATCGGAGAAGACGATCTTTTTTTCGCGGATCTCCTGCGCCGAGCGGAGCAGGTTTACCGCATGGTCACCCAAGCGCTCAAAGTCGCCGATGGTGTGCAGGAGCTTGGCAACCTGACGGGAATCGGCGTCGGACATCGAATGGCTGGAAAGCTTGACGAGGAAGGTGCCGAGCTTGTCCTCGTACATGTCCAAATCGTCCTCGTAGGCGAGCACCCTTTGTGCATCCTTTTCAGAATAATTCGCCACGAGCTGCAGGGCGGTGAGAATGGTGTCGCGCGCCATGACGGCCATCTTGCCGGTCATGACGTTGGCCTCGTTGACGGCGATCGAGGGGGTGTTGATCAGACGCTCATCCAGGAAGGCGAACTCCTGCTGCTTCTTGGCAGGGCGGACGATGAAGTTGGCAATGGCGATCAGCTGCTTGTGGAACGGGGCGAGGATCGCCGTGTTGACGACGTTGAAGATCGTATGCACCAGCGCGACGCCGGGCAGACCGATGGGCTGATTCAGGAAGCCGAAGTCGAACAGAGCGTCCGCACCGTAAAACAGCGAAAGGCAGACGACGGTACCGATGATCTTGATCGTGATGTGGATGACCGAGACCTTTTTGGCGTCCTTCGTGACGCCGATGGAGGAGATCAGGGCGGTCATGCACGTGCCGATGTTCGCGCCGAGCACCAGCGGGATGGCCATGGTATAGGTGATCTGGCCGGTGGTGGCGAGGGTCTGGACGATGCCGATGGTGGCGGCGGAGCTTTGAATGATGCCGGTGAAGGCTGCGGAAACGATGACCGCAACGACAGGGCTTTCAAAGGCAACGAGCATTTCCGAGAATTTTTCGGAATTCTTCAGGCCGGCAACGGAGTTGCCCATGAGCACCATGCCGTACATCAGAACGGAGAAGCCGACGAGAATTTTGCCGAGATCCTGCCGCCGGGTCTTTTTGGACATCATGATCATGGCCACGCCGAGGATCGCGACGATCGGGGAGAAATTCTCCGGCTGCAGCAGCGCGATCGGGCCGTTGGCGTCGAGACCGGACAGCGAGGTGATCCAGTTGGTCACGGTCGTGCCGATGTTCGAGCCCATGATGAAGTTGATGGTCTGCTCAAAGTGCATGATGCCCGAGTTGACCAGACCGACGAGCATGACAGTCATCGCCGAAGAGGACTGGATGGCAATGGTGATGCCGGCGCCGAGTCCCATGGCAGTAAAGGGGTTGGAGGTCACGCGCTGGAGAGAGTTTTCCAGTCGGCCGCCGGCGACCTTACCCAGTCCGCCGGACATGACGTTCATGCCGTAGAGGAAAAAGGCCAGTCCGCCGACCAGCTCCAGCACCTTGATCAGTACATCCATTTACCAGAAGCCTCATTTCATGTTTCTAGGCGGAGCTCCAAAATACTCCACACATACTATACGTGGAAAAGCAACTTTTGTCAAGCATTCAATCGGATTTGGCGCATGGAGGCTGCCAAACGACGGCGGAAAAGCCTTCGTATTGCGCCGGAGGAGGGTGTTCACCGAGCGCCCACGCCGGCACGTTGGTTTTGCTGCAAATCATATTAATATGTGCGCTGCGGCGCGTGCCAGATCCCCTTACCAAGGGGAGCCAAGGGCGCTGCGGCGGGGGGTGAAATTATTTTTCCCCCGACAGGGGCGGAAGATACGCTTGACGAATGGGGAGTTTTCTAGTAGAATAGGTTGTCCGACAGTTCGAAACCATCCTGTCGTAAAATAAAACTATGGAGATACAAAAAAATGAAAAACACACGCGATCTGACCACTGCGGCGATCGTGGCGGCGCTGTATGCCGTCCTGACTCTGCTGCAAAACTTCCTGCTGCCCGGCTCGACCTCCATGGCGATCCAATTTCGCCTTTCCGAGGCGCTGTGCGTGCTGGCGCTGCTGACCCCCTCTGCCATCTACGGGCTGAGCCTCGGCTGCCTGCTGAGCAATCTGCTGTCCTCGGCGGCGCTGCCGCTCGACTTTTTGCTCGGCACGCTGGCCACGGCGCTGGCGACCGGCGCGATGTACGCCCTGCGCAATGTACGGCTGTTCCGGGTGCCGGTGCCGGCGCTGCTGATGCCGGCGCTGTTTAACGCTCTGCTTGTCGGCGCGGAGCTGACGTACTACATCGGCGAGCTGCCGTTTGCGCTCAATGCGCTGTATGTTGCCGTCGGCGAGGTCGTGGTGCTCTTTGTGGCGGGACTGCCGCTTTGGGCGCTGCTGAAAAACGGGCGGCTTTCCAAGCTGCTTAGGAGGTGAGCGCCCGTGCGGGTGCGGAAGCTGACGACCTGCGCGCTGCTCACGGCCGTGGCGTTGACGATCTTCGTCGTGGAGGCGCAGATCCCCGTGCCGCTGCCCGTGCCCGGCCTGAAGCTGGGGCTGAGCAATGTGGTCACGGTGTTCGCGCTGGCCGCGCTCGGCTGGCGCGAAGCACTGGCGATCGTGCTGGTGCGTATTTTCCTCGGGAATTTTGTCACCGGGCAAGCTTCCGCAATCCTTTATGCGCTGGCCGGCGGGCTGCTGAGCTTTGCCGTAATGGCGCTGCTGCAGCGGCTTTTTCCGCCGAAGCAGCTGTGGCTTTGTGGAGTATTCGGCGGAATTGCGCATAATATCGGGCAGATGGCCGTCGCGCTGGCAATCACGCGGACGGCGGAGCTTCTGCTATACCTTCCGGCGCTGCTGCTGTGCGGTGTGGCGACCGGTGCGCTGACGGGCGGATGCGGCCAGCTGCTGGCCGCGCGGCTGGCAGCGCGAAAACCAAAATGAAACATGCGGCAAAGCGCCGCTTGAAGAAGGAGAAACCATGATATCACCTCTGCAACGAGCCATTTCCCTGCTGGAGCGGGGCTACACCTGTGTCATCTGCGACCACGACCGTGTTCTGACGAGCAAAAAGACCGGCATTGCACCGCTGTTAGAGCGCTGGGAGAGCGGCGAGGCACTGGAAAGCGTTTCCGTTGCCGACCGGATTGTCGGCAAGGCGGCGGCGATGCTGCTGCTGCTGATGGGCGTGTCGGAGGTTTACGGCAGCGTGATGTCGCAGCCGGCGCTGGAGCTTTTGACCGCGGCGGGCGTGCAGACGAGCTTTGGCGAGCTGGTCTCCGGCATTATCAACCGCACCGGCGACGGCCCCTGCCCGATGGAACGCGCGGTCGCCGACCTGACCGACCCTGCCGACGCTCCCGCCATTCTGCGCCGGACCGTCGAGGCATTGCGGAAGAAATAATATAAATATAATAGTAACAGAGCCGCCGGAAATGCTGCGGACGGATAACGAAGGATGAGAAAAGACGAGTAATCCAATGCAGCAAGGGCATGAAAAATCACCGAGATCCGTCTATTGCAGACGCTTCTCGGTGATTTTCTTTTTCTGCACGGGCTGTCGATTTCTCACAGAATATCATAATTCTGAAGACAAAACAGCAAAAATGCGCTATTCGCGCAAGGTTGCATGCTATTCACGCAAGGTCTATTGCAATTCAAACGAAGTAACGATAAACTTGAAAATGTAAGGGCAGGAAAGGACGGGAGATGAGACGCCCCGCAGCTCCTGCGGGAAAACCCTGCCGGAATATCTTTTTGAACGATGGAGGAACGTTATGAAAAAGGAACGGATCAGCATGCTCCTTGTGCTGGCTCTGCTGGTGGGCATACTGACGGCCTGCGGCAGCCACGAGAAAAACAGCGACCCGACGGTGTGCACAGAGCCGACCACAGCGTCGAACACAGAGTTAAATGCGGAGCAAAATTCGGAGTTAAATACCGAAATCAAGCCGGCGACCCAGTACACGATCGATGCCAACCGGGAGGTATACGCGCTTTTGGACTTTGCGGACACGGCAGAGCTTGAAAATGCGAACCGGGGCTTTCTCGCCGCGCCGGACACGCTGGAGCTGCGCGACGAGGACGGGAGAGCCGTGTGGACGCAGGACGCCTACGCCTTTCTCGACAAGGACGCGCCGGACACCGCAAACCCCAGCCTTT
>CAKTZP010000151.1 GCA_934636045.1 uncultured Oscillospiraceae bacterium | reverse complement strand
CCGCTGCACAGCAGCTTCTCCGCCGCACGCCGCGCATCGTCGATGCTCTCGATCTCGATGCCGGTCAAATCCTTTGCCTCGTGCTCGTTCGGAGAAATATAGGTCAGGTTCGACAAAAGCTGTCCCGACAGCGGCGCGGAGGGCGCGGAATTGAGCATAACGGGAACGCCTGCGGCATGCGCGTACTTTGCGACCAGCTCGTTGATCTCCATATTGATCTCGAGCTGTAAAAGCACCAGATCGTAGTTGCGGATCTCCTCCTGCAGGAACGCAACGTCCGCTGCGGTGAAGGTCATCTGTGCGCCCGGGATGACGGTAATGCGATTGTTGACCTCGCCGTTTGGCAGCAGCTGGAGCTGAATGCAGGCAACCGCCGTCGGAACAGCTTCGTTATAGAGCACATTAGAGACGTCGATACCGGCATCGCGCAGATTTCCAACTAAGACCTCTGCGTTCATATCTCTGCCGAACTTGCCGACAAAGGTAACCTCAGCGCCGAGCAGGGCTGCCTGCAGCGCCTGATTTGCGCCCTTTCCGCCGGGAGCAAAGGAAAAATTATTTCCGAGAACGGTTTCACCCTCGTTGGGAATCACCGTGCTGCCGAAGGTATAGTCCATGCAGCAGCTGCCGACGACAAGAATTCTTGGCTTGCTCATTCTATCCTCCTGTTCTTATGCACGGCTCGCCTTGCGGGAGCGCATGATGTCCATGACAACGGCAGTAATAATAATCAGACCGAGAATGATATTCTTCCACGCCGGAGAAACGCCGATGAGGTTCAGGCCGTTATTGATCATGCCGATGATCAGCGTTCCGGCGAAGGTATTGATCACGCTGCCCTTGCTGGCGCCGCCGACAAAGACCGCCGCCAGTGCCATCAGCGAGACATCGGAGCCAGAGGACGGCTGACCGGAGCCGAGACGGGAGGCAAGCACGATGCCGCCGAGGGAGCTGCAGGCGCCGGCAATTGCGAACGAGCAGATCTTCACCATCGGCACGGAAATGCCGGAGAGGGTCGCCGTCTGCGCGTTTTCGCCGACGATGATCACGTTGCGGCCGAAGGTCACATAGCGCAGCACGAACGCGCCGAGCGCAAACACGCCGACCAGAACCAGCACGACGATGGGGATCGTATCGCTGAAGATATAGCCGCGCGCGATTGCGGTAAAGCTGGAGGGCAGACCCGTGATCGGCTGGCTGTCGGTGAGCATCAGCACAAGACCGGACAGGACATACTGGATGCCGAGGGTTGCGATAAACGAGGGCACATGCAGCAGCGCGACGATCGCGCCGACCAGCGCCATTCCGAGCGCGCCGATCAGGAGCGTGATCAGGATCGCGACCGGGACGGGAATGCCCGCCTTCATGATAAAATACGCGACAAGGCAGCCGAACAGGCAGACAAAGCCGCCCTGGCTGAGGTCGATCTCGCCGCAGAGCACGACAAAGGTCGCGCCGAGCGCCACGATACCGGTAACGGCGATCTGGCGAATGAGGTTGATGAGGTTATCCTTGGAGCAGAACGTATCGGTAACAATGGACATTACGGCGAACAGCAGAATGCAGATCAGCCAAACGCCCATGCTGTTCCAGACTTTTTTGAATCTACCAGCGTTGATTTTCATAGTTTATTGCTCTCCTACCGCTAATTTTCCGATGGCATGCTGAGAAAACTCGTCATTTTGCAGCTCGCCGGTGATCCGTCCCTCGCACATCACGAGGAGCCGATCGCAGACGCCCATGACCTCCTCAAATTCGGAGGAAATAAAGAGGATCGATTTTCCTTCCGCAACCAGTTGGTTGATGATTTCATAGATCTCGCGCTTGGCGCCCACATCGATGCCGCGGGTCGGCTCGTCCATAATGATAATGTCCGCGTCGGACATCAGCCACTTGGAAAGAACCACCTTCTGCTGATTACCGCCGGAAAGGAAGACGACCTTCTGCTCAATGGACGGCGTGACAATCCGCAGCGCCTTGACGTACCTTCCGGAGGCCTCGCGCTCCTTCCTGCGGCTGATCAGGCCGCCGCGCAGAACCTTGCGGATCCCGATCATGCAGATGTTGCTGCGAACCGGCATGTTCAGCGCAAGGCCCTCATGCTTGCGGTCCTCGGTAACAAAGGCAAAGCCCTTGCGGATGCTCTGGCGCGGATGATGGTGCGCCAGCTTCTGCCCGTGCAGCCAGATCTCGCCCTTTTTGCAGGGCCGCACGCCGAACAGCATCTGCATCAGCTCTGTCCGTCCGGCGCCGACCAGACCCGCAAAGCCGAGCACCTCGCCCTTGTGCAGGTTGAAGCTGACGTCGGTGACCTTAACGCCGTCGCAGAGCTTGGAAACGCGGAGAACCTCCTCGCCCGGATCGCTCGTGCGCTGCGGAAACTGCTGCGCCATCTCGCGGCCGATCATCATTGCAATCAGCTCATTGCGGTCAATGGCGCCGATCGGACGGTCGGCGATGTAGGTGCCGTCGCGGAGGATCGTAACATAGTCGGAGATCTCAAAGATCTCGTCCATGCGGTGAGAAATGAAGATCACCGCGACGCCCTTGGCCTTCATCCGACGGATCATCTGGAATAGAACGGTGATCTCCTTTGTCGTCAGGGAGGAGGTCGGCTCATCCATGATCACGACCTTGGCGTCCACGCTGATGGCCTTGATGATTTCAATCATCTGCTGCTGCGCAACGTTCAGCGTTCCGACCGCCTTCTTGGCATCAAGCTGTATATGAAATTCATCTAAAAGCCGCTGCGCGTCGGCGTACATTTTGCCCCAGTTGACGGTGCCGAGCGCAGTTTTTGGCTGCTTCCCAATGAAAATATTTTCGGCAATGGAAAGGGAGCCGATCAGGTTCAGCTCCTGATAGATAATGGAAATTCCGAGCGCCTCGGCGACCTTAGGCGTGCCGATCTCCGTCTGGACACCGTCAACCCAAATCGTGCCGGAATCCTTGGTGTAGGCGCCGGAGAGGATCTTCATGAGGGTCGATTTGCCCGCACCGTTACCGCCGATCAGGGAGTGAACCTCCCCCTTGCGGACGCGCAGGCAAACATTGTCTAGTGCTTTTACGCCGGGAAAACTCTTGCAGATGTTTTCTAGCCGGAGAACAAATTCTTCTTGTTGCATCGTAGTGTCATCCATTCCATTCGGGATTTTAGTGCAACCGGATAAGCGCTGCAGCAGTGCTTATCCGGTTGTTTTTCGTTCTGGACTTATTCGCCGAACACGTCAGCGGAGGTAACAATGCCCTCGCTGGTGTACAGGTCGGGGTAGTAGTTGGTCAGACGCTCGACCGTCTCGCCCTTCGCGTTTGCTTCCACATGCTCAAGCGTGGTGTTCATCTCGAAGGTTGCGCTGACGACCAGCGTTGCCACGAACTGGGTCTTCGCGTCAATCAGCTTCTGATCCTCTTCGGAAAGATCCCAGCCGACAATGATGGGGTCGGTTCTCTGCGCAGCGTCAACCGCGTCATAGGCGCCGAGGTTGTTGTTGCTGCCGATGCCGTAGATCAGATCAATGGTGGGATATGCAGTCAGGGCGTCCTCAATGGCGGCCATGCACTGCTCGCGGTTTTCGGTGATGTACTCGTTGAGCCATTCAACCTTCACGCCGGCATCCTCCATGCCCTTGCGGAAGCCGTCCACACGGTTGCGGCCGACGGTGCTGGCGGAGGTGGTATCGACGGCCTTGATCTCGGTCTTGCCTTCCTTCAGGAAGCGCTGTGCCGTCCAGGTGCCGGCATAGTAGCCGACCTGATAGTCGTCGGCAACCACATGGCCGACATAGACGTCGTTGTCGGTAAGTCCGCCGGTGTTCAGGAAGAAGACGGGAACGTTGGCTTTCGCAGCCTGATCCAGCGTATCGCCGAGGGAGTCGCCGTACCAGCTGGCAATGACCAGAGCGTCAACGCCCTTCGTGATCATGTCGGAGCAGTCGTTCAGGGTCTTTTCCACGCTCATGCCTGCTTCGGCAACCATGTAGTCCCAGCCGCGCTCCTCGCAGCCCTTAACGAAGGTGTCCTTCATTTCTGCGTAGTACGGAATGTCCAGGGTGATGATCGAGAAGCCGACGGTGAATTTCTCGTCGGATTCCGACGGCTTGTCCGTGGCGGGCGTATTGCCGTCATCGGTCGCAGGGGGATCGGTGGGGGTCTCGGCGTCCGTCTTGCCGGCGCAGCCGAACAGAGCAAACACGAGAACCAGGGTGAGCAGCAGTGCGAGTATCTTCTTCATAGCTTTCGTCCTCTCAAAAAAATTAGTGATAAAATTTTTTCTATCACTGAGTCTAATTTTAGCGAAATTGACGATAAGTTTCCATAAAAATATCGACAGCATC
>CAKTZP010000150.1 GCA_934636045.1 uncultured Oscillospiraceae bacterium | reverse complement strand
GTCAACGACGCCTCGCCTGCGGGACGCGCGCTGCTGCAGCTGATTGAAAACGGCATCTCGGCCATCAACGCGCACACGAATCTCGACTGCGCGCCCGGCGGGGTGAACGACTGCCTTGCGGCGAAGCTTGGTTTACATAATATCTCCGTCCCTGAGCCCCTCGGCACAGACGCGCAGGGGCGCTGCTACGGCCTGCTGCGCACGGGGGAGCTTGCGCCTGTGGCGCCGGAGGCCTTCGCGCGCCATGTCAAGACCGCGCTGGGCTGTGAGGGCGTGCGCTTTGTGCCCGGTGCGCGGCCGGTGCGGCGCGTGGCGGTCGGCGGCGGAAGCTGCGGCGACGCGCTGCCCCGCGTAGCTGCCATGGGCTGCGACGCCTTCGTCACGGCAGACTGCAAGTACAACACCTTCGCCGACGCGCAGGCGCTCGGCTTGACCCTCGTCGATGCCGGACATTTTGAAACGGAGAACCCGGTCTGTGCGTATCTGGCTGCCGCGCTGCGCGGGCAGTTCCCGCAAATTGAGGTAATTCTGTCGAAAAATCACCGCGACTGCATTAAATTCGCATAAAACGGTTGTTTTTCGGCCGCAGCTATGCTAAAATATAGGACGAGATTTTAACAAGAAGGGAAGAACTACCATGTCGGGTCACTCCAAGTGGCATAATATTCAGAAGACCAAGGGCGCGCAGGATGCAAAACGCGCCGCTGCGTTCACCAAGATCGCAAAGGAAATGTATGTTGCGGTGAAGGAGGGCGGCGGCTCGACCGACCCCAACTATAACTCCCGCCTCGCTACCGTCATCACCAAGGCCAAGGCGGCCAATATGCCCAACGACAATATCAAGCGCGTGCTCGAAAAGGCGGCCAATGCCGGCTCCGGCGACGCGTATGAAGCCATCACCTACGAGGGCTACGGCCCCGGCGGCGTGGCCATCATCGTGGAAACCATGACCGAAAACCGCAACCGCACCGCGGGCAATATGCGCCACCATTTTGATAAATACGGCGGCAAGATGGGCACGACCGGCTGCGTCAGCTGGAACTTCTCGAAGAAGGGCGTCCTCGTCATCGACAACGAGGATGGCGACTATGAGGAGGATACCGTGATGATGGACGCGATGGACTGCGGCGCGGATGACTTTGAGGCCGAGGAGGACTGCTTCACCATCTACACCGATCCCGATGAATTCAACGCCGTCGCCGATGCGCTGGGGCAGAAGGGCTATACCTTCGTCTCCGCCCAGATCGAAATGGTTCCCGGCGAGTATAAGAAGCTCGAAAATCCGGACGATATCGCCATGATGGAAAAGATGCTCGACATCTTCGACGATGACGACGATGTCCAGAATACCTGGCACAACTGGGAACGCGACTGATTTCCATACAAAATCCGAACCACCCCCGCGAACGAGGAAACTCGTTCGCGGGGTTTTTGCTGCCGGTTTTTGTGGCAGGGGCGTGGGGGCGGGCATAAACTGTCGAAGGAGAGCGATTGGCTCTCCGGAAAGGGGTACGGAAATGGCAATCTTTACAAACCAAGCGAGCTTGACCTATAACGGAACGACGGTCAATTCCAACATCGTCCGCGGCGAGCGCCTGCAGACGCTGCGCGCGGAGAAAACGGCGCTGGGCGAGCGCTACCGCACCGGAGAGATCGTCACGTATGTGGTGCATCTCAAAAACACCGGCGCGGCTGCGCTGACCGGCCTGACGCTGGCCGATAATCTCGGCACCTACACGCCCGCAGCCGCGCCGCAGACGCCGGTGACGCCGCTGGACTACGTTGCCGGCTCGCTGCGGCTGTTCCTCGACGGGGCTGTGCAGCCTGCGCCGACTGTGACGCAGGAGGCCGGCGCCCTGCGCGTGAGCGGCCTGAATCTTCCGGCGGGCGGCGTGATGACGCTGGCCTATGAGACGCGGGTCAACAGCTTTGCCGATCCGAGCGTCGAGGGAACGATCGAAAACACCGTCACCGTCACCGGCGGCGGCCTGACCGAGGCGGTCACGGCGACGGAAACGGTCGCGGCCGAGGCGGCTGCGCGGCTGAGCATCACCAAGGCCCTCAGCCCCGCGCAGGTCGGTGCCAACGGCACAGTGACCTATACCCTCCGCGTCGAGAACACCGGAAACCTCCCGGCGGATGCCGCGGCCGGGATCGTCATCAACGACACGTTTGACCCGATTCTGCGCAATCTCGTCGTCGAATACGAGGGCGCGGCTTGGCCTGCGGCGAACTACACGTACAACGAGACGACCGGCGTCTTCACCACAACCCCCGGCGCAGTCACGCTTCCTGCCGCCGCCTACACCCGCGATCCCCAAACGAATCAATGGAGCCTCACTCCCGCCGCAGCCACCATCACCCTCACCGGAACGATCTGAAATTCGCCGGCCCCCGTGCCTCCGCACGGGGGTTTTTGTAACTGCGGTGAGGGTGAAAGTGGATTCTTTAATGACGATTCGTGGGGAATATCAACAAAAATTGCTGGATTACGGTAGGAGCAAAAAGCATGATTGTTAAAGAATTGCCCTAAAATTACGGAAAAATCGAAGTTTTCAGCAAACAAGAGTTGCAATCTTTTGCAAGAAAACAGAAAAGTGCAGGAATTGTGCAAGTTGCGCAATAATATCCAATATCCACGAAACTAATTGTTGACAAAAACAAAAGCACCGGTATAATACAAATTGTATCCAATATCCAAAATCGGAAGGAAACAAAATGACTGGAGGAAAGAAACATGAAGAAGCTTATCGCACTGCTTTTGGCGTTGACCTTGATTCTATGCATGCTTGCAGGATGCGGCGAAACGTCGAACCCTGACACCACGGATGACCCCAGCAACAGCGATATCCCGACCCCCGAAGGGAAGAAAGGCGACTTCGGCGCGAAGGTGAACGTAGATCGCGCGAGCGACTACGCCGCAAACGAGCTACCGTTGCCTGTAACCGGCATTGGCCGCGGCATTTCTACTGATGTTAAGGCAAACGACAAGTACACTGTTGTTGTTATGACGCGCAACTCTACGAATCCCTACATGATCGGCATGTGGAACGGCGGCGCTGCTGCCGGCAAGGACCTCGACATCGAGGTCATCACCGTTGCTCCCGCAACACAGGATTCCATCGAGGAGCAGGTCTCCATCATGGAAACCTACATTGAGCAGGGCATTGACGCTTTCGTCATCCACCCCTCCGATTCCAAGGGCATCCAGTCCGCTGTCGATCTGGCGAATGAGAAGGGGATTCCTGTTGCTGCTATTGGCACCTGCCCCGATACCGGCGCTTTCATGCGCGGCGGCGTTGACTACTACATGACCGGCTATCTTGTCACCAAGGAGCTTTGCGAGGCTGCCGGCGGCAAGGGCGGCGTCATCATCCTTGAAGGTCCCTCCGGCGTTCAGAACATGGAAGAGCGTCTCGCGGGCATCAAGGACGCGCTGGCGGAGTACCCCGATATGCACATCATCGCTTCCCAGACCGCGAACTGCAAGCGTGCCGAGGGCATGAGCGTTATGGAAAACCTGCTTCAGGGTGAAGGCGTTGCCGACGATCTGGCGATTGTGGCGACCTGCAACGACGAAATGGCGATCGGTGCTTCCCAGGCTCTGAAGGCTGCCAACATCAGCGGCGTCTACATCGGCGGCGCGGATGGCAACAGCGACGCTGCCAAGGCAATTCAGGACGGCGACCTGTACTGCACCTACAACACCGACCCCTACGGCTCCACCTATCTTGCGATCGTCTACCTCGTTCAGTGGCTCAACGACGGCACGGTTCCCGAAGAATACTTCATTCCGTTCCCCTCCGATCGTCACGAACCCATGCTGACCTCCGCGAACATCGACAATTACATCGAAAACCAGGCGTGGTTTGAATAAACTCGGGCATCTGTCCGGCGGGGTCAGCCTTGACCCCGCCGAGACGGATTTTACAAAGACTCCGACCAAGGGGGCAACCGTTTTGGAAACTATTTTAACTGCAAAGGGCATATGCAAGGAATTTCCCGGCGTGAAGGCACTGGACCATGTGGACTTCGATCTTCGCGCCGGTGAGGTCCATATTCTTGTGGGCGAAAACGGCGCGGGTAAGAGCACGCTGTCCAAGTGTATTTTGGGCGTGCATCAGCCGGAGGAGGGCGAGATCCGGCTCGACGGTGAGGTCATGAAATTCGCCAACCCGAAGGAGGCTTTGGCGCACAACATTGTCGGCGTGTACCAGGAGCTGACGATGGTGCCGTATCTAAACGCGGCGCAGAACATTTTCCTGAACCGTGAACCGCGCATCAAGGGCACCAACGTTGTAAATACGAAGAAAATGAAGCAGGATGCAAAGCGCTACTTGGAGATGCTCAAC
>CAKTZP010000149.1 GCA_934636045.1 uncultured Oscillospiraceae bacterium | reverse complement strand
GCGTAGATCTCCGGGTATCTTGCCGCGCATTCGGTGATCTCCGTGCTCGGCGTGCCGGGATAGCTGGAAACAAAGCGGCATCCGGCCTCATACAGGCCGCGCGCCGCCGCTTCGTTGCCTAACATCAATTGTTTCATAGCGGAACCTCACAAACTTAAACTATTTCGATTCTCCCAGTGCCTTGGTGACCGGCACGGGGTTCTTTTCTGCATAACAGGAGAACATCTGCTCCACCGCCGGGGCATCCATCTGCCGCGTTACAAGCGAGACGAGCGGCACCAGCGCCAGCCCGAGCAGCATTGCAAACGAGCCGGAATGAATGGAGGTTTTAAACAGCACCTCGTCCAAAAACGCCGCGCCGAAGGCAAAGCCGGTCATGCTCTTGACCAATTGCAGCAGCGATAGGCCGACGCCGACGGCAAAGCTGACCCAGCAGGCCGTGCGCGTCGTCCGCTTCCAGAACAGACCGTACAAAAACGGCGCGAGAAACGCTCCGGCCAGTGCGCCCCACGACACGCCCATCAGCTGCGCGATGAACATGACGCTCGACCGCGCCTGTACGATGGCGATCACGGCGGACACGACGATAAAAAATGCGATAAACACGCGCATCACAAGCATTTTCTTTCGCTCGGTCAGCGGTCGTTTGGCTGCGGGAGCGATCAGATCCAGCGTGATGGTTGAAGACGAGGTCAAAACAAGGGACGAAAGCGTTGACATCGACGCCGAGAGCACCAGCACCAGCACGACGCCGATGAGCACCGGCGTAAGGTCAGAGAGCATTGCGGGGATGATGCTGTCGTAAACCGGCGTCACGCCGTCTGCCTGATAGCTCACGCTGTCGGAAAACAGTCGCCCGAAGCCGCCGAGGAAATAGCATCCGCCCGCAACGATGATTGCAAACACCGTGGAAATGACCGTGCCCTTTTTAATGGAATCCTCATTTTTGATGGCATAGAACTTGCCGACCATCTGCGGCAGCCCCCACGTGCCGAGGGAGGTCAAAATGACCACAAACAGCAAAAACAGCGGATCTGCGCCGAAAAAGGAGGAAAACACACCAAGCTGCTGCGCGCCGTCCGATACCGCCGGAACCTGCGACAGCCGGGCAATGGCCTCGGTAAAGCCGCCTTGCCCCTTGAGCACCGCGGCGATGACCGCCACGATGCCGGCGATCATGATAATGCCCTGAATAAAATCGTTGATGGCTGTAGCCATATAGCCGCCGATGATGACGTAAACGCCTGTCAGCACCGCCATGACAATCACGCACCATGCGTAATCGATCTGCGAAAAGGCCATGGTAAACAGCCGCGAAAGGCCGTTGAACAGCGAGGCCGTGTACGGGATCAGGAAGACGAAGACGATCAGCGCCGCCACGGTCTTCAGTCCGGCGGATTGAAAACGCAGCCCGAAAAAGTCCGGCATGGTGCGGGAGTTGAGGTGCTGGGTCATCACGCGCGTGCGCCGTCCGAGGATCGCCCACGGCAGCAGCGAGCCGATGAACGCATTGCCGAGCCCGACCCACGTCGAGGCAAGGCCGAAGCGCCAGCCGAACTGACCGGCATAGCCGACGAAGATGACCGCGGAAAAGTACGACGTGCCGAAGGCGAAGGCCGTCAGCCACGGGCCGACCGACCGGCCGCCGAGGACAAAGCCGTTGACATCCGACGCATGCCGCCGGGAATAGACACCGACGCCGAGCAAAATGGCGAAAAAAGTCAGTAACATTATAACAAGGATCGCACGCATTGTAAACTCCTTTATTCGGTCGTTTGCGATTCGACGATGCGCACGGCGCGATATTTTTCGCGCAGTGCGGGCTTTTCGATTTTTCCCGTCGGGTTGCGGGGAACGGTATCAAAGATGACGCGGTGCGGCCGCTTATAGCGCGGCAGCGCCATGCAGAATTCGTCAATTTCCTCCGCCGTGAGGGTCATCCCCTCCTTCGGCTCGATGATCGCGGCGGCGATCTCACCCAGCCGCCGGTCGGGCAGCCCGATCACCGCGGCGTCCTTGATCTTCTCGTTCGAGCGGAGGAAGTCTTCGATCTGCACGGGATAGAGATTTTCTCCGCCGGAGATGATGACGTCCTTTTTGCGGTCGACGAGGTGGAAAAAGCCGTCCTCGTCCTGCTTGGCCATGTCGCCGGTATAGAGCCAGCCGCCGCGCAGCACCTCAGCGCTCGCCTCGGGATTTTTGTAGTAGCAGAGCATGACGCCCGGCCCCTGGACGATCAGCTCGCCGACCTCGCCGGGGGCAACATCGCGCCCCTGCTCGTCAACGATGCGCGCCTTCCAGCCGAAGCCGGGCTTGCCGATGGCGCCGACCTTGTCGATGTTTTCCACACCCAGATGCACGCAGCCGGGGCCGATGGATTCGGACAGGCCGTAGTTGGTGTCGTACTGATGGTGCGGAAAGCGCTGCTTCCAGCGGCGGACGAGGCTGGGCGGCACGGGCTGCGCGCCGATGTGCATCAGGCGCCATTGGTCGAGCATATAGCTGTTGAGATCGATGCGTCCGCTGTCGATGGCATCCAGCAGGTCCTGCGCCCACGGCACGAGCAGCCAGACGATGGTGCATTTTTCCTCCGTGACCGCGCGAAGGATCCACTCCGGCTTCACCCCACGCAGCAGCACCGCGCGGCTGCCGGAGATCAGGCTGCCGAACCAGTGCATCTTGGCCCCGGTGTGATACAGCGGCGGGATGCAGAGAAACACATCGTTTCGCGTCTGCCCGTGGTGCTTCTGCTCGGTCATGCACGCGCCGACGAGGGCGCGGTGGTTGTGCAAAATCGCCTTGGGAAAGCCTGTCGTACCGGAGGAAAAATAGATGGCCGCGTGGTCTTCCTCGCTCAGCTCCACGGGAGGCGCGGTCTGCGCGCAATAGTTCACAAGCTCCAGATACGACTCGGCAAACAGCGGAACATCCCGGCCGACGTAGAAGAAGAACTTCACCCGCGTCAGCTTTGCCATGATCGGCTCCAGCCGTCCGACAAATTCCGGGCCGAAGACCAGCGTTTCCACGTCCGCAAGGTCGAGGCAGTATTCGATCTCGTCGCTGGAATAGCGGAAATTCAGCGGCACGGCGAGACAGCCGGCCTTTAAAATGCCGAAATAGATGGGCAGCCACTCCAGACAGTTCATCAGCAGAATCCCGACCTTCTGCCCCTTCTTCATCCCGCGGCTGAGCAGGAGATTGGCAAAGCGATTGGCCTTCCGGTCGAATTGCTCCCACGTGATTTCGCGGCGGTAAGGGAGATCGGGGCGCGTGTTTTCGATCAGGCTGAAATCGCGCCATGTCACGGCGCGGTCGCGCTCCTCGGACGGATTGATCTCGACCAGCGCGGTCTCCTCGCCGTACAGGCGGGCATTTTTCTCCAAAAAATCGGTAATGACCATGTTTCTCTTCCCTTCATAAACAAAACTCGTCCTCTGCAAGCATGCAGAGGACGAGAAAATTCCCGTGGTACCACCTCTATTGGGTCTCAGCGGATCCAAGCAGATCCTGCGCGGTAACGGGCGCGTCCGTCTTCTCCTACTTTGGAATGCCCCGTTTCGGAAAAGCCGCTCGGAAAGGTATTCGCGGATCGCGCTGTCACTGCCTCGCACCAAGCGGCAGCTCTCTGAGACGCGGACGATACGCTACTTATTTTCGTCATTGCGTTGTCTTATTGGCGCTACTTTACCACTTTTAATCGCTAAAGTCAAGCCCTTTTTTACATTTTTTTCACGCAGCGTGCGGCAAATCTCTTTTTTCTATTTTGCGGGCACTGCAAACCCGTTCATGCCTGCATGGGCGACCTGCGTGCCCAGCTCGTCGCGCAGCTCCACGGTGTAGAGCGTGGTCGTGCGTCCGTGCTTGACACAGCGTGCCTCGGCGATCAGCGTGCTGCCCTTTGCCGGAGCAAGGTAGGTGATATCGCCGTGAAGGGTGATGATGTTCTTATCCGTCGCGCCGTAATTCGCCGCAACGGCGGAAGCAAAATCGGCAAGCGTGAAGATCGCGCCGCCCATAACCGTTCCGCGCGCGTTGCAGTGCCGTTCCTCGATCGGCATGGAGCACAGCGCGTAGCCCGGCGCGGCATCGTCGATCCGTATCCCGGCCTCCGCCGCGAAGCGGTCGTGTGAAAAGCTCTCACGGAGCTGCTGCAGTTCGTTCATCTGTTGTCTCCTCAGTCTCGTAGAAAAATGGTGTCGTCTGGCTCAGTATACGCGTTTCGTCCGTCGCGGACACCTGCACCACCGTCAGCGAATCGCCGTTGTGCACGAGCGCATCCGTCAGGCGCAGCGTCGTGGAGGAAAGGTATTGCGTCTTTTCGGGCTTGCCGTTGCGGTAGATTACGCTGTAGGGCGTAAAATTCTGCCCCACGACCAGCTTCTTTTCCGGATAGATCGGAT
>CAKTZP010000148.1 GCA_934636045.1 uncultured Oscillospiraceae bacterium | reverse complement strand
CAAAACACAGAGAACAAAAATCCATTAAAATGTGAACCGATTTTGACGATTACGGACTTTTTTGACAGTCTGCCCCCGCTCCCGGCCGATGGCCGGGAGCGGGGGCTTTGGCTTTATTTGGCAACAGAATTCACAACGCCGATGAAGACGGGCGTCTCGGCGCGGGTGTCCCAGATGAGCCAGACGAAGGGGCGGTCGAGAATAACGCGCTTGGGCTCGGGCTGCGGGTCGATCGCAGTCGCTCCGAGGGCTATCTCAACAACGGTCGCAGCGGCCGCCTCGGTGCCGGCGCCGTCAACGGAGAGATAGGTCTGATGGATGACACTGTCGATATAAAGCCGCTCGTCCGGCTTCAGCTCGGCCATGCGCGTGAAATCCGCGGCATAGCGGTCGAAGGCCAGCGGCATGCCCATGCTCCTCAGGGCGTTGGAAAGCTCGGTTTTGTACTCCGTCTTGAAGCGCGGCATGCTGATCGCGACCGGTTCCTTCGATTGGTTTTCCAGCAGCTCGAGGATGGTGCTGCCGTCCAATTGGTTTACATAATCCTCTATCCCGACGTTTTCGTTCGGCAAGAGCGCAATGAAGTCATAGTGGCGGCTGTCATAGTGCTTGACAAAGCCGACAGCGTCCTCGGAGGCCAGATAGCGCTCGGCGCCGCCGTGCATCATATCGACGGTCTGCGTCTTGCCGGACGCGGCGTGGAACTCCCCTTCCCGGATGTTATTCTCCTCGAATTCGTCCTGCCACTTGTCGTCAAAGGTCAGCGCGTTGACGAGGCAGAGCGCGGCCGTGGGATCGAGGCTGTCGATGACGTCCTTCAGACGATCCTTCGTGTGCTCGGCGATCCAGTTGTTGATCGTTTCGACAGTTGTGCTGTCAAAGGGCGCCCGATAGACCTCCGCGCCGTAGAAGCTCTCGTTGGATTCCAGAAATTCGGGAAGCACGTCGATATCATCGCGGATCCAGAGGGAATTGGCGGTGAGCAGCTCCTCACCGGGCAGCGCGCGGCAATCCTTCAGCGCGCTGTTCAGCCGGTCAATGGGCAGGCCGAACACAGCCTCCATTTCACGCAGCGTCTCGCCGTTTGCACCGCCCGCCGCCATGGCCAGCGCCGTCAGCACGCTGTAGGGCGAAAGCGTCGTGTTTTCGTTCGTCTGAAAGCTGTGGTGCAGGAGCTCGGCGGCAAAATCGGCCGAGGCCTGCGAGAAGGTGGCCTCCTGCGCGGACGGGAGCACAGGGTCCTCCGATACGGGAGCGGACGCAGGCTCCTCCGATACAGGCGCGGATGTGGGCTCATCCGGCAGCGGCTCAGAGGCTGTGGAGGGTTGGACACTCGCGCCGCCCCCGGCGCAGCCTGCCAGCTGCACCAGAGCCGCCAGCAACAGCAGCACTGCGGTAAGCTTGCGGAGTTTCATGATCATTTCCCCTTTCGCATTTTTTGAAGCACCCTTTTGACGGAAATCGCGGCAAAAGGTTCCAAATCTGTGAAAAAATTTGAAATCACTCCGCCACCCCGGCACCGGATTCTCTCCCGCGCACCGCGCCGCGGCGCGGACAGCGCAGAAAAGCCGAGGGCCTTGCGGCCCCCGGCTTTGTGGCATGTGCAATTAGTGGGAAACGAAGAACATCACGGTGAAGAGAATGCCGATGACCCAGGTGCCCGCCTTGATTTCCTTGATCTTGCCGGTGAAGAGCTTGACCAGGATGTAGGAGATCAGGCCGAACGCAATACCGTAGGAGATATTGTAGGTAAGCGGCATGATCGCCATGGTGAGGAACGCGGGGATTGCAGAGGCCGGATCGCCCCACTCGATGTCCTTGACGCCGCCGATCATGAGGATGCCGACATAGATCAGCGCGGCAGCCGTCGCACAGGACGGGATCAGGCGCGCGATCGGCGCGAGGAACATGGTGATGAGGAACATCGCGGCGCAGGCGACGGAGGTCAGGCCGGTACGGCCGCCTTCCGCAACACCGGCGGAGGATTCGACGAAGGTGGTGACAGTGGAGGTGCCGCAAACTGCGCCGAAGCAGGTCGCAACAGCGTCCGCCAGCATCGCCTTTTCCATACGCGGCACATTGCCGTCCTTGTCGAGCAGGCCGCCGACGGAGCAGGCACCGAACAGCGTGCCGAGGGTATCGAACATATCGACCATGCAGAAGGCAAGCATGGAGCAGATGAAGGTGAGAACAAAGCTGCCCATGCTGTTGGCTGCGATCCATGCGGAGAAGTCAAAGCCCTTGGTAAACACGGCGCCGAGGCCAATGTTGAAGAAGTCCTTGAACGGCGCGATCGGGTTGAAGGACAGGCTTGCTGCAAAGCCGTCATAGAAGCCGGCAACAGTGAAGCCGAGGAGGTAGTAAAGAACGGCACCGCCGATGATGCCCCAGAACACAGCGCCCTTGACCTTCTTCTTGGACAGCGCGCCGATGACAACAACGGCGAGGATGGTAACGATCAGAGGCATGATCTCGCCCCATGTGACATTGCCGAACACGATGTTAAACGAGTGCAGGTTGACCAGGGTTGCGCCGTCATCGACGACAAGGCCGACATTCTGCATGCCGATAAAGGCGATAAACAGACCGATGCCGGCTGCGATGGCGCCCTTAACCGCCTTGGGAATGGCTTCGAAGATGAGCTTGCGGAGACCGGTGACGGTCAGGAGGATGAAGACGAGGCCGTCAACAAGGACCATGACCAGAGCGTTCTCGTAGGTAAAGCCCAGACCGAAGCAAACGGTATAGACGAAGAACGCGTTGAGGCCCATGCCGGAGGCCTGTGCAAGGGGAAGTCTTGCCAGGAGGCCGATGAGCAGCGTGCCGAACACGGCGGAGATGGCAGTCGCGATGTAAACAGCGTTGTACATCGGACCGGCCTGACCGTCAAGGTCTCCGAACATGCCGGCGTTGACCATGAGGATGTACGCCATTGCCATGAATGTGGTGATACCGGCTACAATTTCGGTACGCACCGTGGTTTTGTTTTCCTTTAGCCTGAAAAACTTTTCCATGATATCCCTCCACTTTATTTTTTGCGAAACATTTCGCATAATGAAATTGTAGCACAAGTCAAAAAAATTTTCAAGCAGTTCCGACAAATTTTTTGGTAGTTTTTTACGAATTCTTCCGCGACGTCGAAGGGGTTTTGTCTATTTTTATTACATGACTGCGGCGTTTGCATCATATTTGCTACGGCAGCGCGATTTCCGCCTGCGTATTTTTGGCAGAAATTGTCAATTCGCAGACGGAAATCCCGCTCTCCTCGAGCGAATAAGTCCCGTAGGGCACGCCGGTAAAGGTCAGACGGAGCTCCTCGCCGACGGTTTGGCAGCGGATCACCTCGCGGCGGCGGTAGCTCCCGTCGGTCAGGACATAGTCGAGCCAGCCGCTGCGGACATTCTCGGCGCTGACCGTGCCGCGCAGCGTCAGTGTGCCGACCTCCTCATCTGTCAGGTGGAGGGTCTCGCCGTCCGTCCAGCCCCGGCCGCCGGACACGCAGAGCGTGCCGCGGCTGTCGAGCGTAAAGGCAGTGCAGCCGCCGTTCGTAAAAATATAATAATCTGACGGCTCCAGAAGGCCGCTGACCGCGTCGCCGCGCTCGTCCGGCACCAACGTCTGCACCGGCAGCCCATCGGCCGAAAAAAGCCGGATCTGCTCGGCGTCCTGCTCTGCCTCAATCGCAACGCGTTTCCAAAGGTGGATGCTCTGTGGCTCCGGCTCCTGCGCCGTCCGCGTCTGTCCGACAAAGACCGCGCCGACCGTCCCGACCGAGATCGCCACCGCGATGCCCATCAGCAAAAACGCGCAGCTCATGCGAAGTGTTTTCATTGGTATACGCCTCCCTTTTTTCTATCAGTATAACGTCCTGATTTTGGAAAAAAGGTCGAGAAAAAAAGGTATAAAAACTTTTTGCTCTGTCGATACTGATGCTCGGAGGTGCTATTATGCAAAACAACAGCAAACCAAAGGGCTTCCGCAGCTTCGTGAAGGAGAAGGGCTACTACATAGTCCTGCTCCTGTGCGCAGCCGCCGTGGGAGTATCGGGCTATTTTCTTCTCAGCAGCAGAAGCGAGGCGTCGCCGGAGGAAACGCCGGTCATCGCCACCATCGCGCCAACCGTCGCCGCCAGCGAGCGGCCGTCGACTGTAAGACAGGAGCCAACGGCGCCGTCCACGACCGCACCGTCGCCCTCTGTCGTGCAAAGGCCGGTCGCAGGCGAGGAGCTGACGGCCTTTGCTGTCGATCATCTTGCCTATAACGAAACAACGCGAGATTGGCGCACGCACGAGGGGGTCGACCTGAGCGCCGCGCCGGGCGAGGCGGTCGTGGCCGCGGCAGACGGGACGGTACACGCAGTCTACGAGGACGAGCGCCTCGGCATGACGGTCGTCCTGACGCATGGCGACGGCTACACGACACACTATTCCAACCTTGCCGGAGAGGTAGCGGTCAACGTTGGCGACACCGTGACGGCCGGAACGACCCTCGGGACGGTCGGCGCGACCGCCAACATCGAAACCGGGATCGCGCCGCACCTGCACTTCGCGGTCTACCGCAGCAATACCCCCGTCGACCCAGCTGAATTCTGGTCGGAATCGTAAGAAAAATGCCCTTTTTTGTGCTTTTTACAAAAAGCGCAAAAAAGGGCTTGCTTTTTGACGCTGCATCTGCTATAATCATCAGGCAA
>CAKTZP010000147.1 GCA_934636045.1 uncultured Oscillospiraceae bacterium | reverse complement strand
GACGGGCGTGAGTTGCTTGTCTTCCGAACTTTTTTGCAGTCTGCCAGCGTGTCGAAAAGGGTTTTTCGACACGCTGAAAAACGCAGCAAATGCTGCGTTTTGGGGTGTGGAGGTATGTTTTTTGTTATTGCGTATCGCGGACGGCTTCCGTTTTACGCCGTAGGGGCGGATGCCCACATCCGCCCGCCGCTGGCAGCGAGATGAGTGAATAGTGAATAATTTATGGTGTGCCTGACGGCACGATTGAAAATATCCGCTGCGGCGCGGAAGAGGACGGATTGCCGCGGGCGCTTTGCGCCCTCGCAATGACAGAAGGTGTGCCTTCGGCACAAATTAAAAATCCGCTGCGGCGCAAAGCCCCACTCAGTCACCTGCGGCGACAGGTCTCGCTGCGGCTCGGTCACCTCGCGGCTCTGACATGCCACCGGCATGTCATTCACTACCGCGAGGCCGCTTCGCTGCCCCGAAAGGGGAGCCGAGGCGCTGCGGCAGAAACAACCCCTCCGTCAGCGTTGCTGGCAGCTCCCCTTGCACAGGGGAGCCATCTGCTGCGGCGGAGCGAATCAGTCGGGGCTTCTGTTTTTGCGCAGGGAGCGCTTCAGCGCCGCCACGGTGTCGGAGATGATTTTGATTTCGCTCGGGCTGCAATCGGCAACCAAGTCGGCCAGCCAGCAATCGACGATCGGCCGCGCCGCAGCGACCTCCTTGAACAGCAGCTCATCGGCCGAGCAGCCCAGCTCGTTCACGATTGCCAGAAACACCTTGAGCGAGACCGTGCCCGTCCCGGTCTCGAGATGGCTGATGTGCGTCACGCCGACGCCGACCGCCTCAGCGAGCTGCTCCTGCGTAACGCCCTTGCGCAAGCGCTTTTCTTTCACTTTTTGTCCGATCCCGGCGTAGTCGATCATACAATCCGCCTCCATTATTTTGGTTGCTTGTATTGTATGTGCAATTTGGCCATGATATAATAGTCTGGTAGTGCAGTTGCACTTTTAGGACAATATGCAGAAGAATAACGCGCCGGATTTTCCGCTGCGGCGCGCTATGCTCTAATCCGGAGAACAGGAGAAGCAGGAGGCATTATGAAGGATTCATCGGTAAATTACAAGGAGCTATACTTTTCTCTTTTCCGCGCGACGGAGGACGCAATCCGTCTGCTCATCGACGCCCAGCGCGCCTGTGAGGAGGAATACCTCGCCGCCTGCGAGGCCGAGGAAGCGCCCGAAAACGGCACGCAACCCGCGGAGGGCAGGGAATAAGCACCGTGTGCCGGCGGTGCAAATTGCGGCAGGGGCTTGCGCGGGCGAAATAAAAATACGGCCCGGCTGCGATGCAGCCGGGTCGAGAAAATGGATTTTTTGTTTTGCGGAAACGCGCCGTCTTTTGTCACAATCAAGCCTTCCGTTTCCGGTCTCGGGCAGGCTCAGCCGTTGCGGGTCTTCATGAGCTGGCGCATGCGCAGGCCGTGGTCAAGCTCGCGCTTGCGGATGCGGAGATTTTTCGGCGTGACCTCGAGCAGCTCGTCGTCGGCGAGGAATTCGAGGCACTGCTCCAGCGAGAGCACTCTCGGCGTGGTCAGGCGCAGCGCTTCGTCCGAGCCGGAGGCGCGCATGTTGGTCAGCTGCTTGCGCTTGCAGACGTTGACGGTCATATCCTCGTTGCGCGAGCAGATGCCGACGACCATGCCGGCATAGACCTCGACGCCCGGCTCGATGAAGAGCTGGCCGCGCTCCTGCGCGTTGAACAGTCCGTAGGCACAGGCCTCGCCGGTTTCAAAGGCGATCAGCGAGCCGCTCTTGCGGCGCTCGATCTCGCCCTTCATGGGGGCGTAGGAGTCCAGCACGGAGGACATGATGCCCTCGCCGCGCGTGTCGGTCAAAAATTCGTTGCGGTAGCCGAACAGGCCGCGCGACGGAACCAAAAATTCCAGACGGTAACGGCTGCCGACGGGGGTCATGGACACGAGGTCGCCCTTGCGGCGGCCGATTTTTTCGATCACGCTGCCCATCGAGGACTCCGGCACGTCGGCGACCATGCGCTCAATCGGCTCGCAGAGCTTGCCGTCGATGGTCTTGGTCAGGACGCGCGGGGTGCTGACTTGGAATTCATAGCCCTCGCGGCGCATGGTCTCGATCAGGATAGAGATGTGCATCTCGCCGCGGCCGGCGACGTTGAACGCGTCCGTGCCCTGCTCGGTCACGTGCAGCGAGACGTCCTTCAGCAGCTCGCGCGTCAGGCGGTCGCGCAGGTTGCGGGAGGTGACGTACTTGCCCTCGCGGCCGGCAAACGGCGAATCGTTGACCGAGAAGGTCATTTCGATCGTCGGGTCGGAAATCTTGACGAACGGCAGGGGCTCGACACAGTCGGGCGCGCAGATGGTGCGGCCGATGGTGATGTCCGCCATGCCGGAGAAGGCGACGATCTCGCCCGCAGAGGCCTGCTGGATGGGGTTCTTGCCCAAGCCGTCGAACTCATAGAGCGCCACGACCTTGCCCTTGGCCACGTGGTCGGGGTCATGGTAGTCGCAGATCGTGACCTCCTGGTTCTGGCGGAGCGTGCCGCGCTCGATGCGGCCGATGCCGATGCGGCCGACGTATTCATTATAGTCAATGGACGACACGAGCATCTGCACCGGGGCAGTCGGGTCGCCGGAGGGCGCGGGGATATAGTTGACGATGGTGTCAAACAGCGGGTCGAGATTCACGCCCGTCTCGTTGGGCGAATAGCTGGCCACGCCGAGGCGCGCCGAGCAGAACAGCGTCGGCGAGGCAAACTGCTCGTCCGTCGCGTTCAGGTCGAGCAGCAGCTCGAGAACCTCGTCCATGACCTCCTCCACGCGGGCGTCGAGGCGGTCGATCTTGTTGACAACGACAATGACCTTGTGGCCGAGCTCCAGCGCCTTTTGCAGCACGAAGCGGGTCTGGGGCATGGGGCCCTCGGCCGCATCGACCAGCAGCAGCACGCCGTTGACCATCTTTAAAATACGCTCGACCTCGCCGCCGAAGTCGGCGTGGCCCGGGGTGTCGACGATGTTGATCTTGGTTCCTCTATAGTGCACCGCGGTGTTCTTGGCCAAAATCGTGATGCCGCGCTCGCGCTCCAGATCGCCGGAGTCCATCACGCGGTCGACCACGGCCTGATTTTCGCGGTAAATGCCGCCCTGCTTGAGCATTTCGTCGACGAGCGTGGTCTTGCCGTGGTCGACGTGGGCGATGATTGCGATATTTCGAATATTTTGCTGTTCAGCCATTGCGATCGTTCCCTTCCATGCGGCGCATGCCGCGAGAATCTATATCATGATGAGTTCACAATCTAGAAATATACCATATTTTCAGCGGCAATGCAATAGAAATTCTGCGTTTTCGTGATTTTTTCGACGAAATCACCCACATCGGCCCGCAGCAATTGACAGCACCCGGCGCAGATGGTATGATGAGACATGAAACCCGCCCGCAATTTTTAACGCACCCCGTAACTGTCATTGCGAAGCCGCCGGCAACCGGCCCCCGTAATTGTCATTGCGAAGCCGCAGCCGTTGGCGACAAAGGAGCCTTACGGATGCGGGCTCTCCGCTTGCCGGTCGGAGGGCGTAGCCCGACGCGGCAATCCGTTCTCCTTTCGCAGCGTTTTTCGGGAGGCTTGCCGCAAGAGGCTTACGGATTGCCACGACTTGCTGCGCAAGTCTCGCAATGACAATGAGGGAAGCAATGGCTCTCGCTGTGGCAATGACAACGGGGGGTGGCACTCGCTGTGGCAATGACAATCGGAGCAAACAGATTCCTGACCGGAGAATTTATATGAAACGTTATATTATTATCATACTAGCCCTGCTGCTGGTGGCCGCGCTGCTGTGCGGCTGTCGGGAGCACCACACCGCCGACGAGGGCATCCCCGAGGAGCTGGTCACGTTCCTCATCTCCATGGTGCCTGTCATCGAGCTGCGCGGCGCGATCCCCTACGCCATTGCCGCCGGGCTGTCGCCGTGGCTGGCGTTTTTGCTGAGCGTGCTGGGCAACATGCTGCCCGTGCCGTTCATCCTGCTGTTCATCCGCAAGATTCTGGACTGGATGAAGCAGTACCCGCGCCTGAGCAAAATTGCCCTGTGGGTGGAAACCCGCGCCGCCGGCAAGGGGGCGCGCGTGAAGCGCACGCAGATGATCGGCCTGTTTCTCTTCGTCGCCATCCCGCTGCCGGGCACCGGCGCGTGGACGGGCGCACTGATCGCCTCGCTCATCAACATGCGCATGCGCCGCGCCATTCCGGCGATTTTCCTCGGCGTGCTCGTCGCAGGGCTCATCGTGACGCTTGTCATGCAGCTGGGCATCACCGCGCTGAGCTTTTTGGTCGGATAATTTTGGAAAGCATACTATTATAATATAGGAGGAGCGCACATGAAACGGGAAGGCTATATTTCGTGGGACGAGTACTTCATGGGCATCGCCCTGCTCGCCGCCAACCGCAGCAAGGATCCGAACACACAGGTCGGCGCGTGCATCGTCTCGCCGGAAAACGTGATCATCTCCACCGGCTATAACGGTCTGCCCAACGGCTGCAGCGACGACGCCTTCCCGTGGGACAGCGGCAAGTACCCCTTCGTCGTCCACGCGGAGCTCAACGCAATTTTGAACGCGGGCGGCCGCGTGCTGCGCGGCGCGCGCATTTACGTGGCGCTGTTCCCCTGCAACGAGTGCGCCAAGGCCATCATCC
>CAKTZP010000146.1 GCA_934636045.1 uncultured Oscillospiraceae bacterium | reverse complement strand
ACGTCCAGCGCACCACGCGCAAAAAGCTCCCGTTCGGCATCGGCCAGATCGGCAAGTCCTTCCGCAACGAGATCACCCCGGGCAACTTTATCTTCCGCGTGCGCGAGTTCGAGCAGATGGAGCTGGAGTTCTTCTGCGAACCGAACACCGACCTCGAGTGGTTCTCGTACTGGCGCGGCTTCTGCAAGCAGTGGCTGCTGAGCCTCGGCATGAAGGAGGAGAATCTCCGCCTGCGCGACCACGATCCCGAGGAGCTTTGCTTCTATTCCAAGGCGACGACCGACTTCGAGTTCCTGTTCCCGTTCGGCTGGGGCGAGCTGTGGGGCGTGGCCGACCGCACGGATTATGACCTGACGCAGCACCAGAACACCTCCGGCAAGGATCTGACCTACTACGATCAGGAAAAGAATACCCGTTACATTCCGTATGTCATCGAGCCGTCGCTGGGCGTGGAGCGCAGCTTCCTTGCCTTCTTGGCCGACGCGTATGACGAAGAGGTCGTCGGGCAGGACAAGAACGGCAAGGACGACGTGCGCACCGTGCTGCGGCTGCATCCGGCGCTGGCGCCGTTCAAGGCGGCCGTGCTGCCGCTTTCCAAGAAGCTGACGCCCGCGGCCGAGGAAATCTTCCGCGACTTGCAGAAGGACTTCATGGTCGACTTTGACGACGCCGGCTCCATCGGCAAGCGCTATCGCCGCGAGGACGAGATCGGCACGCCGTACTGCATCACGGTCGACTTTGCCACCGTCGGCGACGAGACGACGCCCGCCGACCACGCCGTTACCGTCCGCGACCGCGACACGATGGAGCAGGTGCGCATCCCTATCTCCGAGCTCAAAGCGTATCTGACCGAAAAGCTGGCGTTTTAAGCCAAGCGGACAGAAGGAAGATGGGCTGACCTGCCATGAAAAGCGCAAATACGACAAAAAAGCCGCGCGGCTGGCTGCGCCCGCCGGAGCTTTCCGCGCGGACGCGCTGGCTGCTGACCGCCGGGCTGGGGCTGTGCGCCGTGCTCGGGACACATCTGCTGTGTCAGCTGGTCGGCACGCTGGACTTTTCCGGTGAACGGTTTGCTTCTTACTTTCATTTTCCGGCAATCTTTTTTCTGAATTTGTTGCCCGTGGCGCTGCTGATGGCGCTGCTGTATTTCCTCACCAACCGCGCGTGGCTGGCGTATCTGCTGTCGGCGGCGCTGCTGCTGGTGATGGAATTCGGCAATTACTTTAAAATCTCCATCCGCGGAGATCCGTTCATGGCCGAGGACTTTACGCTGCTCGGCGAGGCGGCAGGCTCCGTGGGGAACTATGAGATGCATTTCCCAGCGCTGTTTTTCATCAGCCTCGGGCTGCTTGCGCTGATGACGCTGGCGCTCTGGCGCTGGGCGCGCGGCCGGGTGCCGAAGCGCCGCTGGTGGCTGCGCGTGGTGGGCGCTGCGGTGTGCATTGCGCTGGCGCTGCTTTCGTGGCAGCTTTGGTACAGCGACGCTGAGCTCTATGACGCGCAGGAAAACGACGCGCACTTCCACGTCGCGCGCGAGGCGGAAAACTATGCCGCGCACGGCTTTTTCTGGTCGTTTTTGCGGTCGGTGGATAAGTCGATCCCGCAAAAGCCGGACGGCTACAGCGACGAGGCGGCGCGGGCGCTGCTGGGCGAATTTGACACTGCCGATATCCCGGAGGGGAAGAAGGTCAACGTGATCACTACGATGCTGGAGAGCTATTCCGATCTCTCGGAGCTCGAGGGCGTGACCTTTGCGGCCGACCCCTACGCCGACCTGCACGCGCTGCAGGCCGAAAGCTACCACGGCACGCTGATCTCCGACACCAACGGCGGCGGAACGGTCAACGCCGAGCGCTCGTTTTTGACGGGCTTTGCCTATCCGCACGGGCGATACCATCACGACACGTGGTCGTATGTCCGATATTTTGCCGCGCAGGGCTATTCGACCCAAGGCGCGCACCCCGGCTACGGGTGGTTCTATGACCGGGAAAAGGTCAATGGCAAGCTCGGCTTTGCGCGCTACGACTTTATGGAAAATCACTATGAAGCGCTCGCATGGCAGGGCGATTACCATGGCCAGCCGGACGACGCGACGTTCTTTGCCGACCGGCGCGAGGATTACCTGGCGCGCGATGCGGCGCAGCCGTATTTTGCCTTCAATCTGAGCTATCAGGGACACAGCCCCTACAGCGAGACTGTGCTGGAGGGCGGCGAATATCTGGCGCGCGACGGCCTGTCCGACGGCGCGTATTATTCCATGAATAACTATCTCAGCTCCGTGGCCGACACGGGAAAGCAGCTGCGCGCCTTTGTGGATTCCTTCCGGAACGACGAGGAGCCGGTGGTGCTGGTCTTCTTCGGCGACCACAAGCCGACCTTCGGCACGGGCAATTGCTACTATGCAGAGCTCGGCGTGAACGTGGACGAAAACAGCCCCGAGGGCTGCCGGAATCTTTATTCCACGCCGTATCTCATCTGGGCAAACGCCGCGGCCAAGCAGGTGCTGGGCTTCGACTTTACCGGCGAGGGGCGGACGATCTCGCCGTGCTTCCTGATGGCCGAGCTTTTTGACTGCTGCGGCTGGGACGGCCCGGCGTGGACGCAGTGCCAGCGGCAGCTGCGGCAGACCGTGTCCGTGGTGCACCGCCAGCAGCTGTTTGTTGAGGACGGCGTCTGGACGGACGAGCTTTCCGCTGCGGCGCAGGCACAGTACAACGCCTATTGCACCGCAGAATATTACGTCCGCACGAAAATCTTGAAGGAATAACGAAAGAATCTTTGGAAAGGAACAATTCTTATGGAAAAACTTCACGGCAACCAGCTTGCCATTATGGCGACGCGCGCGCGCCTGCTGGGACTGGACGCGGTGCATACCGCAGCGTCCGGTCACATCGGCGGCAGCCTCTCGTCCGTCGACGCCATCACCACGCTGTATTTCAATGTGATGAACGTCGATCCGGCAAACCCGCGCGACCCCGACCGCGACCGCTTCGTTCTGTCGAAGGGTCACTGCACGCCCGCGCTGTATCCGGTGCTGGCGCTGCGCGGCTTCTTCCCGGTGGAGGATCTCAAGCTCTTCCGCTCCATCAAGGGGCACTACTCCGGCCACGCCGAAATGCACCATGTCCGCGGTGTGGACATGTCCACCGGCTCGCTGGGGCAGGGCCTTTCCGCCGCCGTCGGCATGGCCATGGCGGGCAAGCTCGAAAAGAAAAATTACCGTGTTTACGCCTTGTGCGGCGACGGTGAAATTGCCGAGGGGCAGATCTGGGAGGCGGCTATGTCCGCCGCGAAGTATCATCTGGACAACCTCTGCGCGATGGTCGACGTCAACGGCCTGCAGATCGACGGCGCAACGAAGGACGTCATGCCCTCCGAGCCGCTGGATAAGAAGTTTGAGGCCTTCAACTGGAACGTCATCCACGTTTGCGGCCACGACTACGATGCGCTTGAGCAGGCGTTTGCCGATGCCGCGGCCTGCAAGGGTAAGCCCACCGTGCTGCTGCTGAAGACCGTTAAGGGCAAGGGTGTTTCCTTCATGGAAAATCAGGCCGGCTGGCACGGCAAGGCGCCGAACGATGAACAGTATGAGCAGGCCAAGGCGGAAGTCGAGGCGAAATTAGCAGAATTGGAGGGCAAGTGATATGGCAGGTAAGATTGCAACCCGTGCCGCTTACGGCGAAGCGCTGGTCGAGCTGGCGGAAAAGTATCCCGAGCTGGTCGTGCTGGATGCCGACCTTGCCAACGCGACGATGACCAAGGGCTTTGCCGCGGCATATCCCGAGCGCTTTTTTGACATGGGCATTGCCGAGTGCAACATGACCGGCGTCGCCGCCGGCATGGCCACCTGCGGCCTCAAGCCCTTTACGAACACCTTTGCCATCTTTGCCTCCGGCCGCGCGTGGGAGCAGGTGCGCAACTCCGTTGCCTACCCGCACCTGAACGTGAAGGTCGTCGGCTCGCACGGCGGTCTGTCCGTCGGCGAGGATGGCGCGACCCACCAGAGCATCGAGGACTTCGCGCTCATGCGCGTCATCCCCGGCATGAAGGTGCTGTGCCCCTGCGACGGCCACGAGATGAAGCTGGCGGTCGAGGCGCTGCTGAACTATGACGGCCCGGCGTATCTGCGCTTGGGCAGAGCTGCCGTCGAGACCGTGACCGACGAAATCGAGGGCTATCGCTTTGAGCTGGACAAGGGCGCGGTGCTGGCCGACGGCAAGGACGTGACCGTCATCGCCGTCGGTATGATGGTGCAGCTGGCGCTCAAGGCGCGCGAGCTGCTCGCCGCCGAGGGCATTTCCGTCCGCGTCATCGATATGCACACCATCAAGCCGCTGGATGCCGAGCTCGTCATGAAGGCGGCCAAGGAGACCGGCTGCATTGTGACCTCGGAGGAGCACAACATCATCGGCGGCCTTGGCAGCGCGGTGGCCGAATGCCTCGCGGAAAACTGCCCCACCCCGATGGTGCGCCACGGCGTGGAGGATGTCTTTGGCCGCAGCGGCACCGCCGCCGCCGTCCTCGAGGCCTACGGCCTCACCGTCGACGGCCTCTGCGAAAAGGTCAGAGAAGCGCTGAAGAAGAAGTAATATCCTACCGGAGATGGCGCCTCATATGGACGGAAGAGGTTCGTATCTGTCATTGCGAGGCGCTGAAAGAGCCGTAAACGCGCCTAAGGCCGGTTCCCTTGCGTAGGGCGGGGTGCCCCCACCCCGCCGCGAATTCCGGACGCATTCCGTACTCGCTTGGCGGGCTCCGCCCGCCGTCCTTGCTGCGCAAGGACACAAT
>CAKTZP010000145.1 GCA_934636045.1 uncultured Oscillospiraceae bacterium | reverse complement strand
CGTTCGACGTGTCCATCCTCGACATCGGCGACGGCGTCATCGAAGTGCTGGCCACCAACGGCAACACCCACCTCGGCGGCGATGATTTCGACGAGTGCATCATGAAGTACCTCGTTTCCGAGTTCAAGAAGGCCGAGGGCATCGACCTGTCGAACGACAAGGTCGCCATGCAGCGCCTGAAGGAGGCGGCCGAAAAGGCGAAGATCGAGCTGTCCGGCGTGACCTCCTCGACCATCAACCTGCCGTATATCACCGCTGACGCGACCGGCCCGAAGCATCTGGATGTTACCCTGACGCGCGCAAAGTTCAACGAGCTGACCGCACATCTGGTCGAGGCAACGCTGGCTCCTGTGCGTCAGGCCATGGCCGATGCAGGCGTCAAGGCCGGCGACATTTCCAAGGTGCTGCTCGTCGGCGGCTCGTCCCGTATCCCCGCCGTGCAGGAGGCCGTGAAGACCATCACCGGCAAGGAAGGCTTCAAGGGCATCAACCCCGATGAGTGCGTGGCTGTCGGCGCGGCCATTCAGGGCGGCGTCCTCGGCGGCGACGTCAAGGGTCTGCTGCTGCTCGACGTGACCCCGCTGTCGCTGGGTCTGGAGACCATGGGCGGCGTGTTCACCCGTCTGATCGACCGCAACACCACCATCCCGACCAAGAAGAGCCAGATCTTCTCCACCGCGGCCGACAACCAGACCAGTGTGGAGATCCACGTCCTGCAGGGCGAGCGCGAGATGGCTGCTTATAACAAGACCCTCGCGAACTTCCACCTCGACGGCATCGCTCCGGCGCCCAGAGGCGTTCCGCAGATCGAGGTCACCTTCGATATCGACGCCAACGGCATCGTGAACGTCAGCGCGAAGGACCTCGGCACCGGCAAGGAGCAGCACATCACCATCACCGCTTCCTCCAACCTGTCCAAGGAGGACATCGACAAGGCCGTTAAGGAGGCCGAGCAGTATGCCGCCGAGGATAAGGCCCGCAAGGACGAGGTCGACACCCACAACGCCGCCGATCAGGTCATCTATCAGACCGAAAAGACCCTCGGCGAGCTGGGCGACAAGGTCTCCGCAGAGGACAAGGCGAGCATCGAAAACGCCGTGGCCGATCTGAAGGAGAAGAACAAGGGCAGCGATGTTGCCGCCATCAAGGAAGCGACCGACAAGGTGCAGAAGGCCTTCTACGCCGTGTCCGAGAAGCTGTATCAGAACGCCGCGCCGCAGGGCGAGGCCGCTCCGAACGGCAACGCCGCCTCCGGCACGAAGGACGACCCCATCGACGCCGACTTTGAGGAAGTCAACGACTAAACAGAACCGAACGAAGGGCGCGCCGACCGCGCGCCCTTTTTCGGCTGTAAACATATTCCCGAAAGGGTGAACCGATATGGCAAACGAAAACAAACGAGATTATTACGAGGTGCTTGGTGTGGCCAAGGACGCCTCTGACGCGGACATCAAGCGCGCCTACCGGCGCTTGGCCGCAAAATATCACCCCGACGTGAACCACGAGCCGGGCGCGGAGGAGAAGTTCAAGGAGATCAACGAGGCCAACGAGGTGCTCTCCGACCCCGACAAGCGGGCAAAGTATGACCAGTTCGGCTTTGCCGGCGTCGACCCGAACTTTAACGCGGGCGCGGCGGGCGGCAACCCGTTCGGCGGCTTCGGTGATTTCGGCGATCTGGGCGACCTGTTCGGCAGCTTCTTCGGCGGCGGCCGTTCGGCGCGCCGCAGCGCCAATTCGCCCATGCGCGGCGAAGATGTCGGCGTGCGCGTGGAGCTGACCTTTGAGGAGGCCGCCTTCGGCGTCGAAAAGGAGATCAGCGCCCAGCGCATTGAGGACTGCACCGAGTGCCACGGCACCGGCGCGGCACCCGGCACGCAGCGCGAGACCTGCCTGCGCTGCAACGGCCGCGGCACCATCCGCACCCAGCAGAACTTTATGGGTATGACCATGCAGTCCGACTCCGTTTGCCCCGATTGCAAGGGCGCCGGCAGTGTGGTCAAAACGCCCTGCCCGCGCTGCAAGGGCAAGGGCAAGGTGCGCCGGAACTTCAAGACCAAGGTGCGCTTCCCCGCGGGCGTGGACGAGGGCCAGACGCTGCGCGTGCGCGGCGAGGGCTGCGTCGGCTTCAACGGCGGGCCGCAGGGCGATCTGCTCGTGACCGTGGCGGTTAAGGCCCACCCGATCTTCACGCGGCAGGGGCAGAGCGTCTATTGCGAAATGCCCATTACCTTCACGCAGGCCGCGCTCGGCGCGGAGCTGGAGGTGCCGACGCTCGACGGCAAGGTGCGCTACACCATCTCCGAGGGCACGCAGACCGGCACGACCTTCCGCCTCAAGGGCAAGGGCATCCCCTACGTCAACAGCAAGAGCCGCGGCGACCAGTTCGTCACCGTCGTTGTCGAAACGCCGACCCACCTGAACAAGGAGCAAAAGGAGCTTCTGCGTTCTTTGGAGCAGCAAACCGACGACACCACCCAGCCCAAGCGCAAACGGTTTTTTGATAAGTTCAAATAAACGCAGCACCCGAAAGACGGAGGCTGACAAAAAGCGCCGCGCCCTGTCAAGCAGACAGGGCGCGGCGCTCTAAACTGTCAAAAAATCCGATTTTGTCATTGCAAGGCCGTATCTGCAAGGCTTCTCCGCCGCCAACGACGACCTCGGAATCATAATAGGCACTTTGACGCGCTGCCGCATTACTGTCCCTACCCAAACCACCCCTTGACATTCTGTTTTGATGTGGTATAATATTCACGAGGTAATCAAGGGCGGCGACCGTTGCACCGGTCACGGCTCACCCCTCACAAGTTTTATAGACTGTAGAAATGGCCGTTTCCTATGCTGGGGACGGTTATTTCTTCGTTATTGCAATAACTCCGAAGATAACAACGGCTAACAGGTTCAGCCGCCCAATAACATCTATCGCTGTCATATTGTTACCTCTTTTTTGATTCTATCATAAATGTCGGGGTCATGCTCTTCGTCTGCCTCCGACATTTATGACAGAACTTTTTTGATAAGATGAAGGCGCCGCGCCCTGTCTGCTTGACAGGGCGCGGCGCCTTCATTTTCGGCAATGCGTTATTGCGGGGATGCCACGGTGAGAAGCTCGGCGATCTGGACGGCGTTGGTGGCGGCGCCCTTGCGGACTTGGTCGCCGCAGCACCAGAGGCACAGGCCGTTATCATCGGTCAGGTCGGGGCGGATGCGGCCGACGAAAACAAGATCCTGATCGGAGGTATCCAGCGGCATGGGGTATTCGTGCTTGGCCAGCTCGTCGACCAGTCTGCAGCCGGGCGCAGCGGCGATGGCGGCGCGCGCCTCCTCAACGGAGACGTGCCGGTCAAAATGCAGCGAAACGGAGATGGAGTGGCTGCGCACGACCGGGACGCGGACACAGGTGCACGACACGCGCAGCTCGGGCAGGTGCATGATCTTGCGTCCCTCGTTCTGCATCTTCATTTCCTCGCTGGTGTAGCCCTCGAACTGCTCGCCGCCGATCTGCGGGATGAGATTGTAGGCAATCTGGTGCGAGAAGACCTTCGGCTCGGCGGGCTTCCCGGCGCGCAGCGCCTCGATTTCCTCTGCAAGCTCGATCGGGCCGCCGGCGCCCGCGCCGGAAACCGCCTGATACGTCGAGGCGGTCATCGTGCGGATGGGGGACAGGGCATTGAGCGCATTGACCGCCGTGACGGTGATAATGGTCGAGCAGTTGGGATTGGAGATGATGCCGTGGTGGAGCCTTGCGTCCTCGGGGTTGATCTCCGGGACGATCAGGGGCACGCTCGGGTCCATGCGGAAGGCGGACGAATTGTCGACAAACACTGCGCCGGCCTTGACGATCGCCGGGGCAAAGCGCTTGGCGATGTCGTTTTCCGCCGCGCCGAGGACGATATCGAGTCCCTCAAAGGCCTCGTCGCGCGCCTCCTCGATCTCGATGGGCTGACCCTTCCATTCGAGCACCTTGCCCGCACTGCGGCCGCTGGCCAGCAGATGCAGCTCGGAAACCGGGAAGCTCCGCTCCGCGAGAATTTTCATCATTTCCCGACCGACCGCGCCGGTCGCGCCAAGAATTGCAACTTTGTATTGTTTCATCATCAAACACCTCTTGAGGTTCAGAGTTTTGAAAGGGGGAAAAGCAAGCGCTTTTACAGCGCTTGCGGAAAAAGTGCCGGCACGGGCGGATGTGGGCATCCGCCCCTACGACCGGGGAAGGAAGCACATGCGGAATTCGCGGCGGGCTGGGGGCAGCCCGCCCTATGCAGGGTAGGGGGGTAATGTACGTGGGTACGATAATGCCAGCGCGGGCGCTCGATGAGCGCCCCTACGGCGTTGATCGGCAGCGCGCGGGATTATAGCGAATTACATGACGAACGCGTGGTACAGGACGCGGATGGTCTCGGCGTAATCCTTTTCGTCGACGCCGACGAGAATGTTGAGCTCGTCCGGACCCTGCGAGATCATGCGGATGTTGATGCCCTGCTCGCCGAGGGCGGCGAAGATCTTGCCCGATGTACCGGCGCGGAACGCCATTTTGCGGCCGACGACGGCCACGATTGCGAGATTATCTGTCGTTTTAATGCTGTCCGGACGGACGGTTTTGCGCAGGTCGTTGGTCAGCGTGTACAGATGCGGCGTGAGCTTCTCGGTGGGCACGACGAGGGAGATGCAGTCAATGCCGGTCGGCGTGTAGCAGATGGGGACGGTGTTATTTTCGAACGCCTCCACGATCGCGCGGAGCGTGCCGACCGCGCCGGCCATGCCCTTTTTGGAGATGGTCACGCTGGAAAAGTCCTTTTTGCCCGCGATGCCGGTGATGAACTGGCTGGA
>CAKTZP010000144.1 GCA_934636045.1 uncultured Oscillospiraceae bacterium | reverse complement strand
ATATTATAACATCCGGACGCACAAATTACAATGCTGAAAATCACATTCCGGCCGTTTAAATGCTCCGGCTCCGCCGCCGAGGCCTGCGCCTGTGTCATGACGCTTCGATTCTGCGGCGGCGGGGGAGGGGAATTTTGACGGGCTTTGAGGCTGAATCTTCATATAATCTCATCGGGTATGCGCAAAACGCCGATCCTCCCGGGTGTTACATTATACTTACATTATATTGGGCTTGTAAAATTATATTATCACGCGGAACGGAGGGAGTTTCCCGCGGTTTTTTCCGCAGCTTCCTCCGGCGGGTTTCAGTCTCCGGTTTTTTGCATGCTTTGCGGGAAACCATTGGGACATCAGGGTTTGCCGCTGTTTTTGGAAGGAGGCCCGGGAAAAATGCGCCGCCTCGCGCCGGGACGTGTAACGGACTGCCCTCGTCAGATGTCCCAATCTTTTACGAACGCTTTGTTCCTGTCTTTACATTTTCCTAACACAATGCTACCATATATTCATGGATCTGGTGACAAAGGGAGGAAATTTGTCACGATTCCCCAAAATTGATGCAGCGCTGCTGCAAAAGTAAAGGAGTAATGAAATGAAACACACTGCAAAGCGCCTTCTCTCGCTTCTGCTCGTGATCTGCCTCGCTCTTTCCGTGGCAGTGATCCCCGCAGGCGCAGCGGAGAACAAGCTGACCTCGGTCTATGCGTCCTACGCAGCTGAGGGCCACACCAACGAGCCGCTCGCAGACACCGTCTTCGACGCGACTGCTGACACGATCAAGGTCAGCATCATGACGACCACCGATATGCATGGCCGTGCATACGACTGGAACTCCTACACGAACGGAGCTCTGAGCAACAACTACCTGCAGGTAGCGAAGCTTGCTGCAGAACGCCGCGCCCTGGTGGACGACAGCATTCTGGTCGATGTTGGCGACATCCTGCAGGGAAGTGCTCTGAGCAGCTACAACATTCTTCAGGAGGGCGGCAAGAACAGCCCCATGGCGATCGCTCTGCGCTCCATCGGCTACGATGCATTTGTGCTGGGCAACCATGAGTTCAACTTCACCCCCGAGGTTCAGTGGAACTTCTACAACATGCTGACCTCCAAGGATTCCTCCCTCCCCGGCCGGCCTGTAGACGTTGTCTGCGCGAACGTCGTGGAGCTCGAGACCAACGAGTCCGTCTTCGCTCCGTACAAGACCTTCACCTACAAGTTTGCCGACGGCAAGACCTTTACCATCGGCCTGCTGGGTCTTGAGAACATGAACAACGCGAACTGGGACGTCGCCAGCCACTATGAGGGCTGCCAGTTCGGCCATATCGACAATAAAGAGAAGTCCTATGTCTATGAGTGGGAAACCTACTATAGCAAGGAAATGCAGGAAAAGTGCGACTACATCATCGTTGCCATGCACAGCGGCGAGGGTAGCGCGGACACCTACAATCAGGAAAATCAGAGCGGCTACTTTGCAACGCATACCACCGGCGTTGACATGGTGCTTGCCGGCCATAACCACAGCGCGAACACTGCAACCCTGAAAAACAAGGACGGCCAGGACGTCCTCGTGATGAACGGCGGCGGTTCCATCCTCGCCGAGACCGTCCTCACCCTGACCAAGGAGAGCGACGGCAAGGTCTCCGTTTCCGCCACGGCGCCCGTGGAGCACAAGCTGAAGGACGCGCTTGACAAGAAAGTCGATAAACCGGATTTCGTTTCCGGCAACGCCGAATACGACAATCTGAAGGCCGCGATCAAGCCCCTGTTCGAGCGCTCCGATGCGTTTGTCAACAAGAAGATCGGCACTGTCTCCGGCGAGTGGGACAGCATCACCAACTACTACCTCACGCAGAGCACCTCCTACGATCTGGTGCACAGAGCGCAGATCTGGGCGGCCTGCACCGACAACAACATTGACCCGGCGAAGGAGCACGTTGTCTCCCTGACGACGCCGGTCGCAAAGTGGAAGTGGAGCGTCAGCAAGCTGTTCGATGGCGATAAGAAATCCGCCGACATCAGCCTGCGCGACTGCTACTCCCTGTATCAGTACGACAACAACACCCTGTTCATGATCAAGCTGACGGGCAAGCAGCTCAAGAGCTGGATGCAGAGCACTGCGCAGAATAGCTTTGCGGTGGAAGCGGATCAGCTCATCGGCGGCGGCTTCGGCTGTGACTCCTTCTACGGTGTCAACTACGACGTCTATGTCGGCAACCCCGAGGGCCAGCGCGTGCAGAACATCACCTACGCGGACGGCACGCCCGTGAAGGACGACGACACGATCTACACCTGCCTCAGCTCCTACCGCCTGAGCGCAACGAAGGACTCCGACGCTTACGGCTGGTTTGCCGCTACCGGCGTCACCTCCAACAGCGAAGAGGTCCTCTGGGACGCCACCGTCTCTGATCGCTTCAACACCGTCGGCGGCTCCGTGCCCCTGATCATCGGCGAGTACATCAAGTCGCTCACCGCTGAGGGCAAGGAAGTCACCCCCGAGCGCGAGACGAAGTGGACGATTCACAAGGGAGCCAACCCCGTCAAGACCATCGAGGTCTTTGAGACCACCGACGTCCACGGCTATCTCGTTGATACCTCCTCCGGCGACGAGTCCACCTTCCAGTACCGCATGGCTTACATTGCCAACATCGTCAAGCAGGCTCGCGCCAACCCGGCAAACGACGGCGTTCTGCTGCTCGACGGCGGCGACATCTATCAGGGCACATCCGTTTCGAACCTGACCTACGGCAACGCGCTGCGCGCTGCTTATGACGTCATGGGCTATGACGCCGTCGCGCTCGGCAACCACGAGTTTGACTGGGACGTCACGACCTATGCCGCCGACAAGGACGGCACCATGCCTGCCTACAAGATCGGCGAATTCTCCGGCGACAGCGATATCCCCGTTCTCGCCTACAACCTCTTTGACAAGGGCACGACGAACCGTGCTGCCTTCGTTAAGGACTATGTCGTTGTCGACAAGGGCGGCGTAACGGTCGCAATCGTCGGCTACATCCCCGACTACTCCATGGACATCATGGCCGCCAAGATCGCGCCGTATGACATCGATTCCGATGTTGAAAAGCTCAACGCGAAGATCGCCGATGTCGTGAAGACCGAGAATCCCGACGTCGTCGTCGTTCTGGCGCACGCCGGCCCGAGCGGCCTTGCAAAGAAGCTCAATCCTGAGCTCGTCGACCTTGTTGTCGGCGGTCACTCCCATACGGTTGCCTTCGGCACCGCCGACAACGGCATTGCCTACATCCAGGGCAACTGCCAGGCGAAGGGCTACGCCAACGCAAAGATCCAGTTCAACACCGAGACCAAGAAGGTCACGGTTGTTGACCCGACCTATGTGAACACCACCGACAAGACCAACCTCAAGAATCTCTATGACACCGAGGGCAACAAGAACCTCGATCCTGAGGTTCTGGCCATCAGCCGCGCCTCCTGGGACGCTGTCAAGGGCGAAATGTCTGAGGTTCTCGGCACCGTCGACCAGAGCATTACCCGCCGCGTGCGCATCGGCAACAGCACCAACACCATCGCCGGCAACTGGCTTGCAGGCCTGATGCTCGAAGCTACGAAGGAGCTTGGCACCGTCGTCGCCTTCACCAACAGCGGCGGAATCCGCTGCGATCTCATGGCCAAGGAAGGCGAGACGACCCGCGATATTACCGTCGGCGACATCTACACCATCACCCCGTTCGGCAACCGCCTGTACACCTTCGACGTCACCGGCGCTGAGCTCGCCGCTACCGTTGAAAACTCCTTCAAGAACGCCAACTACGGCGATCAGTTCTCCGGCATGGTCGTTAAGTACACCGCCGAGCCGGACACCAAGAACGAGGAAGGCCGCCCGGTTCGCGGCGCCCGCACCGTCGTGTCCATCGTGCTCGATGACGGCACCGTCGTCGATGTGAAGGACAACACCAAGACCTACCGCGTCGTTGTCAACGAATACTGCGCCACCCTGCCCGGCTCCGTCTTTGAAAACAAGACCCCCGTGCAGGACGTCAATGAGGCGCCCATCGACAACATCAGCGCCATCGAGGCTCTGCGCAGAATTGGCAAGGAAAATGGCGGCAAGCTTCCGCTGGACCTGACCGAGCGCTGCGTGAAGCTCGATCCGCGTGAGAACTACACCGATCTGGATCCCAACGCATGGTACTACGAGAGCATCCGCTTTGCTCTGGATAACCGCCTGCTCCTCGGCTATGGCGACGGCACGCTCCGTCCGAACGCCACGCTGAGCCGCGCAATGGTCGCTACGATCCTGTACCGCCAGGCCGGCAGCCCTGCCGTCACCGGCAAGTCCACCTTCCCCGACGTCATTGACGGCTGGTACTCCGACGCCGTTGTCTGGGCGCAGGAAGCCAAGGTCGTCCTCGGCGACGATAAGGGCCTGTTCCATCCGGACGACGATGTCACCCGTGAGGAAATGGTCACGATGCTCTATCGCTTCGCCGCCTACAAGGAATACGATGTAACGGCCACCGGCGATCTGAGCAAATTCACCGACGCCTCCAGTGTGCAGAGCTATGCCACCGAGCCCATGACCTGGGCGATTGCAAACGGCATCATCAAGGGCATGAGCGAAACCAAGCTTGCGCCGAGCGAAACCGCAACGCGTGCGCAGTTTGCCGCCATCGCCGCCCGTCTGGACGCGCTGAAGAAGTAATTCCTCCCCTGCGCTCCACGCGCAAAACAGCAGCATAAACAGAGCCGCAGCAAGGTCACTTGCTGCGGCTCTGAGCGTGTCGAAAAACCCCGCGTCATTCCGAAGCCGCCGCAAGGACAAGGAACACTTATTCCTTTGCGGCGGCCTCGAGCGAAAGCTCCCCGGCCAGCTTGAACAGGGCGTCGGCCAGCACCGTCTCCAGC
>CAKTZP010000143.1 GCA_934636045.1 uncultured Oscillospiraceae bacterium | reverse complement strand
TCTCGCGCATGGCACGGACGGCAGCGGGAATGCACACGGCAGGCACGCACAGGGCGATGTCGCACCAGCGGCCCTTCGGCAGCAGACCCTTCAGCTCGGTCATGAACGCCTTCGTTTCGGTGGGCGTTTTGTTCATCTTCCAGTTGCCGGCGATGAGCGTCTTACGATACTTTCTATTCATGGTTTTCTCCTTTTATTTATCCTGTAAGCAGGCGATGCCGGGCAGCTCCAGGCCCTCCAGGAACTCCAGGGACGCGCCGCCGCCGGTGGAAATGTGGGTGATCTTATCGGCAAAGCCGAGCTGCTCGCAGGCAGCCGCGCTGTCGCCGCCGCCGACGATGGTCACGGCATCGCTGTCCGCCAGCGCCTGGGCCACGGCGACGGTACCCTTGGCCAGCGTGGGATTCTCAAACACGCCCATCGGGCCGTTCCAAACGACGGTCTTTGCGCTCTTGGCAGCCGCCGCAAACAGCTCGCGGGTCTTTTCGCCGATGTCAAGGCCTTCCATGTCGTCGGGGATCGCGTCGGCCGCGACGGTCTTGACCTCGATGGGAGCATCGATGGGGTTCGGGAAGTCCGCAGCCACGACGGTATCGACCGGCAGGAGGAGCTTCACGCCCTTTTCCTCGGCCTTTTTCATCATGTCCTTGCAGTAGTCGATCTTCTCGCTGTCGAGCAGGGACTTGCCGACGGAGTAGCCCTTCGCGGCGAGGAAGGTGAAGGCCATGCCGCCGCCGATGATGAGGGTGTCGACCTTTTCCAGAAGGTTATTGATGACGTTGAGCTTGTCGGAGACCTTTGCGCCGCCGAGGATGGCGACGAACGGGCGCTCCGGATCGGCCAGCGCCTTGCCCATCACGGAAACCTCCTTCTGCACGAGGAAGCCACAGACGGCGGGCAGATAGTCGGCCACACCGGCGGTGGAGGCATGGGCGCGGTGCGCCGTGCCGAACGCGTCGTTGACAAAGATGTCCGCGAGGGAGGCCAGCTCCTTGGAGAGCGCGGGGTCGTTCTTGGTTTCGCCCTTTTCAAAGCGGGTGTTTTCCAGCAGCATCACGTCGCCGTCGTTGAGCGCGGCGGCCTTGGCATGGGCGTCGGGGCCGGCCACGTCCGCGGCCATGACCACGGGCTTGCCCAGCAGCTCGCTCAGACGGTCGGCAACGATCTTCAGACTCAGCTCGGGCTTATATTCGCCCTTGGGCTTGCCCATGTGGGAGCAGAGGATGACCTTTGCGCCGTGGTTGACCAAATACTCAATAGTGGGCAGCGCAGCGACGATGCGCTTGTCGCTGGTGATCTTGCCTTCCTTGGTCGGGACGTTAAAGTCGCAGCGGCACAGGACGCGCTTGCCCTTGACGTCGATCTGTTCAACGGATTTCTTGTTGTAGTTCATGGGAGACCTCCTATTGTATAAGTGCTTTGTATGAACCGGTGGAAAAGCCGTCATTCCTTCATCCTGCCGCAGTCCTTCAGATGCGGGAAATCGAGCTGGCGCAGCGCCTCGAACACGCCCACGGCGACGGAATTGCTGAGATTCAGGCTCCGTGCCTCCTCGCGCATGGGAATGCGGACGCAGCTTTCATAATTTGCGTTTAAAAACTCCTCGGGCAGCCCCTTGGTCTCGCGCCCGAAAAACAGGAAGCAGCCGTCATCGTAGGGCACCTCGGCATAGCTGCGCGGCGCCTTGGTCGAAAACAGCCGCATTTGCCGGATGCTGTTTTTGGCGAAAAGCTCCGCGAGGTCTTCATAGACCCGCACGTCGACCAGATGCCAGTAATCAAGCCCGGCGCGCTTCACGGCCTTGTCCGAAATGTCGAAGCCCAAGGGCTTGACCAGATGCAGCACCGAGCCGGTGGCAGCGCAGGTGCGGGCGATGTTGCCGGTGTTCTGCGGGATCTCCGGCGCGACGAGTACGATGTTGAGCATGGCGCTCCTGTGGGACGGGATTTTTTGGGCCGGACGGTTGTCCCATTCCGCCGCCCGGTCTATTCTATGACAAATGAAATCAAAATTCAACACTTTTTCTGCAAATTTCAAAAAAATTTCACACATTTTAGAAAAATATTTTTTGCCCGCCGATCGGAGCGGGGAGCGTTGCATTTTCGCGCAGCTTGCGTTATACTGTAACCCACCGCGCCGCGTGCGCGAGTACCGATGGAACGGAGGCAGGCATGAAAAAACACATCGACCGCACGCTGCCGGTCTATCTCACGGTCGGGATCCTGAACTTTCTCCTGTGCACCGGCATCATGTTCGTGTTGTTCAACCTCTGCGGCGTCAGCAGCCACCTTGCGCCGCTGGTCAACTACGGACTTGGCAGCACGATCTGGTATTTTGCGTGCAAATACATCGTCTTTCCCGGCCGCGGGTCGGGCGGGCAGCAGCTGCTGCGCTTTGTGCTCTGGGTGCCGGTCTGCTATCTTGTCTCTTATTATATGATTGCGCGCCCCTGCGCCGCGCTTCTGCTGCGCTCGGAGCGCGCTGCGCGCCTGTTCTCCTTCGGCGGCGCGCTCAAAACCCAAGGCAACTGCCAAATGACCCTAGGCGCCGCCGCCTACGCCATCCTAAACTACTTCGGCCAGCGCTTTTTCGTGTTTCGCTCCCGCACGGAGCGTCCGAAAAAATGAAAATCCGTCCCACGGGTGCAAGCCCCCCCCCTTCTTTCATGAAAACAGAAGCTTTTTCGTCAAGAAGGAAGAAAAGCAAGCGCCTGCGGGGCGGATTTTTGTATATTTTGATAGAGCTGTGCACAATTCAATCTAAGAAACCAAGGGATAACCAGCGGAATGCGGGAAAGTTTACGGAAAAAGTTGGATTTTCAGCCGTTTTCAAAAAGGTGTCCGTGAAAATGGAGAATTGCATGGGGGGAATCTTGCGGTTTTCACAAAAAATTGGTACAATAAATATGCCAAAATGGGCACATGCCCACAACTTTGGGAAAATTAAGGAGGACAAACAATGAAACAGGCATTCAAAAGGATCATGGCCTTGGCGCTTGTCATTGCTGTGATGCTCGGCGTTCTCCCGTCCGTCCTCGCCGCGAACATCGGCAATTTTACGGACGTGAAGGACGACGCTTGGTACGCCAAGTACGTGGAGTACGTGGTGTTCCAGGACTTGATGAACGGCACCAGTGCGACGACCTTTGAGCCGAACAGCGCTCTGACCCGCGCGATGACCGCGACGGTTCTGTGGCGCGTGGCCGGCGAACCCCCTGTCTATAACAAGGCGACCTTTACCGACCTCAAGGGCGATTGGTACATGAACGCCGTCGCTTGGGCACAGGCCGAGAAGGTCGTCAACGGCGTGACTGCGACCACCTTCGCGCCGGACAGCTTTGTCACCCGCGAGCAGATTGTCGCCATGATGTGGCGCTTCAAGGGCTCCCCGGCAGTTGAGGGCGATTACCTCAAGGACTTCAAGGATGCCGCGAAGGTCTCCGCCTATGCAAGGGATGCCTTTAACTGGGCAATTTCCGTCGGCATCATCAACGGCGATAACGGCAACCTCAAGCCGCAGGCCAACGCCACCCGTGCCGAGTTTGCCAAGATCATCTACCAGTACGCACAGCTCACCAAGCCCTGCGCGCATGCTTGGGACGAGGGCAAGGTCACCAAAGAAGCCACCTGCACCGAGGCCGGCGAAAAGACCTTCACCTGCACCAAGTGCGGCGTGACCAAGACCGAGCCCATCCCGGCCAAGGGTCATACCTACGGCGAGGACGGCAAGTGCACCGTCTGCGGCGAGCAGAAGCCCGACGAGCCCACGCCTCCGACGCCCACCGGCGACTATGTCCTGACCAACGAGCTCAAGGACGGCGACGAAGTCGTCATCTACAACCCCGGCAACGGCAAGGCCATCGCCGGTGAAATGACCAGCTACTATGTTGCGGGCGTCGACGTGACCCCCGCGGACAACAAGCTTGCCAGCCCGGACGCAAAGCTCGTCTGGAAGGTCAAGAAGGATGCCGACGGCGCCTACACCTTCACGCAGGACGGCGGCGTGATCCTCGGCACCGATTCCAGATTGGGCACCGACGGCAAAACCTATTACAATCTCTATGTCAGCGGCGACCATGCTGCAACGTGGACGCTGACCGAGCTGGACGCAGCAACCCACCAGTTCTCCATCCACAGCGCGAAGCTGACCGGCTCCTTCGGCAATGTCTACGTGGAATGGTACGCCAAGAAGACGGCGTTCTCTGCCTATGACACAAGCACAGACAAAGTGACCGAAAAGGACTTCGGCTTCCAGTTCTACGTCAAGGGTGGCACGGCGCCGGAGCCCGGCCCCAGCCCGGAGCCCACCGGTGACAAGACCTTCGAGCTTGTGACCTCCGACCTCGGCGATTGGGCGGGCACCTACGTCATCGGCTACGTTCTTGAGGACGGCTCTGCGCTGATCTTCAACGGCCAGACTGACGCAGACGGCAACAACGTCGCTGCGACCGTGACGGATAACAAGGTCACCGTCTCGATGGACAACGCCATCGTGGTCGAGGCCGTCGAGGGCGGCTATACCCTCAAGGCCAAGGGCGGCTACCTGAACGGCAAGATTGCAAAGGAAAAGCCGGCCAACGGCACGACGTTTGAAACGACTCCCTCCACCGCAAAGATCGTCTGGACGGACGGCAATCCCATCATCACCAGCGCCGTCGGCACGGTGATGCGCTACAACGGTGGTGCCGACTACAACGACAGCACCAAGAATTATCATTGGTTCCGCTTCTACAAGGTCGACAGCTCCGTGCAGACCCCTGTTGTTCTCTTCAAGCTGGTCGAGGGCGGCGATACGCCCACGCCCCCGACGCCTCCCACGCCCCCGGAGCCCACCGGTGACAAGACCTTCGAGCTTGTGACCTCCGACCTCGGCAACTGGGCGGGCACCTACGTCATCGGCTACGTTCTTGAGGACAGCTCGGCGCTGATCTTCAACGGCCAGACTGACGCAGACGGCAACAACGTCGCTGCGACCGTGACGGATAACAAGGTCACCGT
>CAKTZP010000142.1 GCA_934636045.1 uncultured Oscillospiraceae bacterium | reverse complement strand
TCATGGGTGATGAACAGCACGGCCGTGCCGTTCTTTTCGCGCAGCTCGTTCATGAGCTTCAGGATCTGTGCCTGAATGGTCACGTCGAGTGCGGTGGTCGGCTCGTCCGCGATCAGCAGCTTCGGCTTGCAGGCCAGCGCCATGGCGATCATGACGCGCTGGCGCATACCGCCGGACAACTGGTGCGGATACTGCTTCGCGACGACCTCGGGGTTCGGGATCTTGACGTCGGACAGCAGCTCGACGGCCTTTTGCGCCGCTTCCTTCTTGCTCATGCCCTGATGGATCATGAGCGGTTCGGAAAGCTGCTTGCTGACGGTAAACACGGGGTTGAGGCTCGTCATCGGCTCTTGGAAGATGACGGAGATCTCGTTGCCGCGGATCTTGTACATTTCATTGGTGGAGATCGTGGTCAGATCGACACCGTTGAAGAGAATTTCGCCGGACTCGATATAGCCGTTGCCATCGAGCAGGCGGAGGATGCTCATGGCCGAGACGCTCTTGCCGGAGCCGGATTCACCGACGACGCCGAGCACCTTGCCGGCATCGAGCGAATAGCTCACGCCGTTGACGGCCTTGACCGTGCCTCGCTTTGTTTCAAAGAAGGTCTTGAGGTTCTTTAATTCCAGTAACATCGTTCCAAACCTCCTTTAGCGTTCTGCCGACTTGGGATCGACCGCATCACGCAGTGCATCGCCCACGAGGTTGATGCAGATGGTGCAGATGCCGAAGATCGCTGCCGGGAAGACCCAGCGCCACCAGTACTGCTGAATGACGATGGAGTTATTCGCACCGGTCAGCATGTTGCCCCAAGTCGGGGTCGGCGCCGAAATACCGAAGCCCATGTAGGACAGGGAGGACTCGGTCAGCATGCAGGTGGCGAAGCTCAGCGTCGCATTGACGAGGATGAGGCTCATGACGTTCGGGATGATGTGACGGAAGATGATGCTCTTTTCCTTGACGCCCATGGCCTTGGCCGCGGTGACATACTCCTGCTCGCGCTGGGAGAAGATCTGCGCACGGATCAGGTGGCAGATGCCCGGCCACGACAGGACGCCGAGGACGACCATGATGAGGTACATTCTCTGCTCGACGGAGATGCGCGTGCCGATAATCGCGGAAAGGATCATCGCGAACGGCAGGAACGGCAGGCCGCCGACGACCTCGGAGATACGCATGATGATGTTATCCACCCAGCCGCCGAAGTAACCGGCCAGACCGCCGAGGATGATGCCGATGATGAGCTCGATGATGACGGAGATCGCGCCGACGGTCATGGTGACCTTACCGCCGTTGACGATACGGGTCAGAATGTCACGGCCGAGTTCGTCGGTGCCGCAGACATAGCCCTTCAGGCCCCAAGTGACGACCTCGCCGCTCGTGGTGATGGCGTAGTTCTGATAGAAGCCAGCAAAGACGGTCTCGATCTCGTTGTCGTTGACGGAGTCGGGGATGTCGGTCTGATGGTGGTCGTTGCCGCCCCAAGAGATGACCTCGCCGTCGTCCATGAGCGCGGTGAAGTGATAGCGGCCGCCGTAGAGCTCGACGGGCTTGCTTTCAAAGGCGGGGATGTTGTTCTCGCCCGCGTCGCAGTTGCCCCAGACGACGACGGAGCCGTCTTCCTTGACCGCCGCGACGGCGTTGCTGGTCGCCGCGATGTCGACGACGCCGCTGGAGACCGATTCGGGCACCTTGACCAGCGAGTTATCCTTGGAGAAGCCGGAGTAGACGACCGAGCCGTCATCCAGCAGGGCAATATAGGCATAGGTGGTCAGGGCGACCTTCTTGACATGTCCCTGATAGGCCTTCTGCACCTTGATATCGGCCATGTTCTCGTTGCCCCACATATAGAGCTGACCCTTTGCGGTCACGGCAGCGGAGAACTGGTAGCTGGCCTCGATCTGGACGATGTCCAGATTCTTGCCCATGGCGGTGGCCATCTGGAGGTCGTTCGGGAGCATATCCTGCTTCAGACGGGTGTTGCCCCAGACGTAGATGCCACCGTTTTCGTCGAGCGCGACGATGTGGTCATAGCCGGCCGCGACAGCGACGATTTTCTTCTCGCGAACCTCATCGGGGATCTTCGCGAGGTCGATGGTATCGGTAATGCGGGTATAGCCCCACGTGTAGAGCTTGCCGTCCTTATCGACGCCGACGCCGTAGGTCGTGCCGGCGGAAATATCCTGCACGTTGCCCTTGAGGCCGTCGGGGACGGACATCATGTTCAGTCCGGGGGGGACGTTGATCTGCGTGTTGTCCTGCGAAGACAGGTCGAGCTTAAACAGGTACGGTCCGAGCATCACAAACAGGAAGATCAGCAGGAAGAAGATCAGGCCGAACATGCCGAGCCGATTGTGCAAAAAGTTTTTCGCAATCAGGCGGCCGGGGCTCTGGAGCTGCTCTTCCTCCATGAAGCTCATGGTCTTGTTGCGGTTGCCAAACAGGCGGCCGAACAGGGAGGACTTTGACTTTTTCTTCTTATTCTTCATCGTCATACCTCCTTACTTGTCCACGCGGACGCGCGGGTCGACCAAGCCGTAGCTCAGGTCGGTGATCAGCTGGCCGACGAGGGCGATCACGACATAGAACATCTGAATGATGAGCGCCAGCTCGTAGTCGTTGCCGGTCAGCGCCTTATAGTACAGCTGACCCATGCCGTTGAGGGAGAACATGTTCTCAATGATCAGCGAGCCGGAGAAGATGCTGATGAACCAGCCGATGATGACAGTCACGACGGGCAGCAGGGCGTTGCGCCACGCATGGGAATAGACAACGACCTTCTCGCGCAGGCCCTTGGCGCGCGCGGTGCGGATATAGTCCATGCTCAACGATTCGATCATCGCCGCGCGGACGTAGCGCGTCATACCGCCGAGGGAGCCGACGGTCATGACCAGCACCGGCAGGATCATATAGTACACCCGGTCAAGGAAGGCGCGGAAGCCTTCGTAGTTGTTGCCGGGCGTCTCAATGCCGGAGACGGGCAGCCACCCCAGCGTGACCGCGAACAGCCAGATGAACAGCAGCGCGATGATATACACCGGGATGGAATAGCCAATGATGGTGAACACCTGCACGGTATTATCGAACTTGCCCTTCTTATGGACGGCGCAGAAGATACCGAGCGGGATGGTAATGACGAGCGCAAGGATGGTGGAGAAGATGTTCAGATACACCGTGTTGAGCATACGCGGCGGAAGAACATCGATGACGTTTTGCTTAAACGTCTGCGAATAGCCGAAGTCGCCTTGGAGCAGGCCGCTGAAGCCGCCGTTCTTTTCCGGCGCGAAGCCCATCCAGCGGGCGTAACGAACGATCAGCGGATCGTTCAGACCCATTTGGTCGCGAAGCTGTTGATAGCGCGCCTCATACTGTTCGGGTTTCAAGCTCTGCTTGAGGCCTTCCAGCTGAGCACGGGCAGGGTCAGTAGGAATCAGGTTATAGATAGAATACATCAAAAGCGACACGATCAAAAAGACCAGAATCATATAACCGATACGCTTCAGCACATATTTCGTCATCCTGCGCCCTCCTTTTCTAATAGTTTTGTATTGAAATCCACGCATAATCGTTGCGCGGATGAAATTTCAGAGTTAAAACAGCATCAAGGTCAGCAAAGGAATGTCCCTGAGCACGGCGCTCAGAACGCGGAAAGGCTCTGGTGGTGCCGCCGGGAGCGGTGGTTGACCGAAACCGGGCAATTTCAACCCGCGGTTGCAGGCAGTATCGCAGCGATTTAGGCCAGATCCGAGGCTCGGACGGACGGCATCAGAGCTTTTCAGCGGTCTGAGCAAAAATAGGGGGAAGCGACGGGGCGGTTTTTCCGCCCCGTCGCCAAAGTTCTTTTGGGGGTTTCTAAATTATTCAGCACCCTCGACAGAGGCGTAAACGATCGCCTGCTGGAAGTCCCACATGGTGGACTCGTTGTAGTCCTTGAGCCAAGACGGGAAGAAGGTGTGATAGTCGTTGCAGTACAGAGGAATTTCAGGCAGCAGCGCGTTCCAGCGGAGGATGAATTCCTGATAGTACTTCAGATAGGACTCGTTGTCGCCAGGCGCAGCATCATAAACCATGTTCATGGAAGCGTCGTCCAGCTCCTTGTCGAAGATGTAGTTCTGGTTGTAGCCCATCTTGACATAGTCGCTCTCGGGATCGGAAGCGAAGTTGAACGAGTAGTCGTACACAGCGGTGAAGCCGGTCGCGAGGTTGTACATGCCATAGGTCTTCACGCCGTACTGGTCGCCGGCAGAGGTGTCGCGGTAGATCCAGTTCAGCAGCTCGGAGAAGGTCATGGTGTTCTGCTCGATGACCATGCCGGCATCAGCAGTCTGCTGGCCGTTGGCAAGCATCGTGACGAGCAGGTCGGAGACGGAGTTGCCCTCGGAGGAAGCCCACATGATGTGCAGAGGCATCAGGATGCGGCCGTCGTCGAGCGTGACATTGTATTCGTAGTCGCCAGCTTCTTCCGCAGTGACTTCCTTGTAGCGGACGCCGGTGCCGGAGTACTCGGTGCCGTCGGCATTCAGAGTCCAGCCGCCCTCTTCGAGAACCTTAACGGCCTCAGCGGGGTTGTAGGTGTAGTTGTTGATCTTATCGTTGAAGAGCTCTTCGGATTCCTGATACATCCACTGTGCGGTGGAGTACGGGCCGTTAACGACGGTGCCGAAGCCGCTCGTGAAGGTGTTGCAGAACTCCTGACGGTCGAGCAGGTAAGCAACGGCCTGACGAACCTCGGTGAACTGCGTGGGTCCGAAGTCGCACTGGAACATGATCTTGCCGTAGCCGTTACGGGTGTAGTGGCAGTAGCTGTAGTCGCCGGTCTCGGCCATGTCGAGCGCAGCGTTGATCTTGTCGCCCTCAGACAGCTGAGAGAGGAAGTCGATTTCGCCGGTCTTGAACTTATCCATCATGGTCTCGTCCTCAGCGCGGACGATAACGATGGTCTCGATCGCGGGCTTCTGGCCTTCAAAGTTGCCAGCATCGTTGGGGTTGCGAACCAGGGTCGCGGTCAGAGCGCCGGTGTCGAGGCTCTTGAGCATGTACGGGCCGGCAGCAACACGGTTCTCATAGACATAACGGGAAGCGTTGATCTCGTCAGCCTTCAGCTCGCCGCCGTC
>CAKTZP010000141.1 GCA_934636045.1 uncultured Oscillospiraceae bacterium | reverse complement strand
TCGAAAAACCCTTTTCGACACGCTGGCAGACTGCAAAAAAGTTCGGAAGACAAGCAACTCACGCCCGTCGGCGTACATCGGTACGGTAGGGCGTGAGTTGCGCAGTAAGTCAAAATTCTTGCGAAGCAAGCTTTTTCTCAGGTTATAAAGTTCAGAATACTCTGTTTTTGCAAATCAAAACACAGAGAGCAGAAACCTATAAATAAGGGAACTGATTTTGACGATTACGGGCTTTTTTGACAGTCTGAAATTAGCACTCTCTTTATGAGAGTGCTAATTTCGTATCCTTATTTCGCCGGGTAGCGGTAAAAGCCTTCGCCGGAGGCGATGCCGAGCTTGCCTGCGTCAAGATAGCCGCGCAGCATCTTTTCCATACCCTTGAAGTTGTACGGCGCGAGGAAGGAGGGGATCTTGGTGTACATTTTGACAATGTTATATGCCGTGGTCAAGCCAACGGTGTCCAGAATCAGGAACGGCCCCTTCGGCGCGCCGGTGCCGCGCGTCCATGCGAGGTCGATGCTCTCCGGGTCGGAAATGCCGTTGACGTAGAGATCCATTGCCGAAAAGAGCAGGGGGATGAGCATGGAATTGAGCAGGTAGCCCGATTTTTCCTTGCGCACCGGCAGCGGCAGCATCCGGATCTGACCGGCAAAGTCCATCACGGCGTCAAACGCGTGCTGCGCCGTCTGCGGCTGCGCCATGACCTCGGCAGTGTTGTTCTTCCAAATGGAATTTGCAAAGTGCAGCGCCAAATACTGCTCCGGCCGCCCGGTGTAGCGCGCGAGCTTGGAGGGCAGCAGGGTGGAGGAATTGGTCACCAGCAGCGCCTTTTGCGGCAGCAGAGGCGCTAGGGTCTCATAAAACGCGCGCTTGTCCGCAGGGTTTTCCGACATGGACTCGATGACAAGGTCGGCGTCCTGCACGGCCTTGCGCAGATCCAGCTCCAAGCGGAGATTCCGGAAAGCGGTGTTAACCTGCGTCCGGCACGCCGCGGCATCAAAATGCTCGGGGTCGGCAATGCCCATCGCCCAGCAGCCGGGCTTCTGCTGCGCCATGTCGTCGATCGTCTGCAAATAAGTTGCGCGGAGCTGCTCCAGCTTCGGCTTGGTGCGGCCGATGCTGCCCTCGCTGCGCAGCCAAATTGTGGTGTCAAAGCCGCAATAGGCGGTCTGGAAGGCGATCTGGCTTCCCAGCACGCCGCCGCCGACAATTACAATGTGTGTCATACGAACCCTCCCAAAATGTTTCTTTGCGGCAATTGTACCATAAAAGCTGGGGAGTGTCTATGGGCTTCTGTGACGCAAATGATAAAAATTCGCCATATCAGCCGGAATTTAAAACAAAGACTACAAAACGGATACAAATTTGATGCATGCTGTGCGTATGATGGAAAAAACGGAAGGAGGGCTCGCCATGCTACGCAACGAGGAGCGGCAAAAAGAGCGCCAGAGCGTGGCCGAGCGGCGGCGGACGCTGCTGGCATGGGGGTTGGTGGCGGTGACGGCGCTGCTTTCCATGATTGGGCTGCTGCTGCCCGGCGGTGTGCCCGCGGCAACGGAGACGCCGACAATGCAGCTCACGCAGGTGCCGACCCAGCCGCCAACCCAGCCGCCGACAACGGCTGTCACACCGGAAAAGGACGACGCACTGCTGATTTTGGTCAATGCGTCGCATCCGCTGCCGGAGGACTACGCGCCGGAGCTGACGCGGCTTTCGGACTGGGATCTGTCCGTCGCCTCGGTCTGCTATGACGACCTCAAGGCCATGCTGGCCGCGGGGCGCGCAGAGGGGATGTCGTTCCAGATTTGCTCGGCCTACCGCACACGCGACGAGCAGCAGACGCTGTTTGACGAGGACGTGCGCCGGCGCATGGCGCAAGGACAAACGCGCGCGCAGGCCGAGCAGGAGACTGCGCGCTACACCATGCGTCCCGGATGCAGCGAGCACGAGAGCGGCCTCGCGCTGGACATTGTCTCAATGAGCAATCAGCTGCTCGACGAGACGCAGGCGCAGACCGGCGAGACCCGCTGGCTGCACGCGCACAGCTGGGAATACGGCTTCATTCTGCGCTATCCCGCGGACAAGGAGGACGTGACCGGCGTGGCCTATGAGGCGTGGCACTACCGCTACGTCGGCCGGGAGGCCGCCGCGCACCTTTATGCGCAAAAATTGACGCTGGAGGAGTACCTCGGCGAGTAAACGTCGCCGGATTTACTGAAAAAACTTGGAAAGGGAAATGGACAAGCGGGCGAAAATATGGTATTCTTGAAATGACATATGCGGCGGCTTGCCGCACTGCGGAAAAATGTGAGGAGGAAACGGTATGAAATACAGGAAGGCGGCTCTTGTCCTGCCGGCAGCGGCGCTGCTGCTCAGCCTTGCGGCGTGCGGAGGGCAGAAAAGCGGCGACACCATCGAGCTTGGCGACTGCACCCTGAAGTATAAGTCGGCCTATGTGGTGGTCGACCAGATCGGCGAGGAGCCGGAGGAAGAGCTTGTTTTGACGTTTGATTTTACGAACAACACGGACGAGCCGATCTCCTATGTGGGTCAGGTCTCCGAGGCGGCGACGCAGAACGGCGAGGAGCTGCAATATGTTGCCGTCATCGACAGCAGCGACCCGACCAGGACGGTCAATGATTCTCAGTTCGACGAGGTCCAACCCGGCCAGACCATCGAGGTCGCAACCGCCTTTGTTCTGCGCGACTCCGACGCAGCGGTCAAGGTCAAGCTGTCCCAGCTCAGCGGGAGCAAGGGCGGCACCCTGACCGTCGAGCCCGGCGCCCTTGAGCATAAAACCATTACGCTGGAGGATGTTATGATCGATTGACCCCGGAAGGGAAAGCAGCCAAGAATTTTCCCCGCAGCGAGATCGCTGCGGGGAAAATTCTTATTTTTGCTGATTTTCCAGCCACTTGGCCAGCGCGTCGGCCATGCCGGTGTTGACGGATTTTTCCGGAGTCTGCTGCTGCAGGAATTTCGCAACGTCGCGTTTGCCTGCGCCGGCTTGCTCGCGGCGCTGCTGGAAGGCCGAGAGCTTTTCCCGGTAGCCGCAGACGCAGGCGAACATCCGGTTGTCGCCCTCGCCGCGCAGCTCCATTTTCTTGAAGCAGTTCGGGCAGCGGGCGTTGGTCGTCTGGGCCACGCTCTTGCGGTAGCCGCATTCGCGGTCGGGGCAGACGAGCATTTCCCCGCGCTTGCCCTTGACCAGCAGCAGAAATTTTCCGCAGTCGGGACAGGTCTTGCGGGTTTGATTATCGTGGGTGTATTTGGCGTCGCTGGCCTTGACCTGCGCGACGAGCTTGGACGCATAAGCGCGCATTTCCTCAACAAATTTTGTGTCCTGCTCCAGCCCCTTGGCGATGCGGGCGAGACGGTCCTCCCAGCGCGCCGTCAGCGCGGCCGAGCGCAGCTCCTCCGGCGCCAGCTCCACAAGCTGCATGCCCTTTGAGGTCGGCACCAGCTCCTTGCCGCGCCGCTCGATATAAAAGACGGAAAAGAGCTTTTCGATGATGTCCGCGCGGGTAGCCGGAGTGCCGAGCCCGCTCGTTTCCTCCAGAATTTTCCGCAGCGCCTTGTCCTCGACCTGCGCCTGCGGATGCTCCATGGCGGTCAGCAGCGTTGCCTCGGTGTAGCGCGGCGGGGGCGGGGTCTTGCCGCTTGTCACCTGCGCCGAGGCGATCTTGAGCCGCTGCCCCTGCGTCACATCGGGCAGGGACTGAACGTCCGCTTCCTCCTCGTCGAGCTGGAAGCTGCGGTCATAGGCCGCACGCCAGCCCGGCGTTTTGACGATACGGCCGGTGGCGGTAAAGGTCTGGCCGCCCGCAGAGAGGGTCAGGTCGACCTCCTCATATTCGCACGGCGGCAGCAGCACGGCCAGAAAGCGCCGCACGACCAGATCGTAAATGTTGCGCTCCGGCCCGGTCAGCTGCCAGAGGTCGGGGCTTTCCTCGGTGGGGATAATGGCGTGGTGGTCGGTGACCTTGGCGTTATTGACAAGGTACTTTGTTTTGAGCGGCCGGTCGCGCATGATCTGCTGCGCCAAGGGCTTATAGCTGTCGACCATCACGGCGCGCAGGCGCTCCGGCAGGGTCGGAACGACGTCGTCGGAGATGTAGCGCGAATCCGTGCGCGGATAGGTCAGCAGCTTGTGCTGCTCGTAGAGCGACTGCATCAGGTTCAGCGTTTCCTTTGCGGAATAGGCATACTTTTTGTTCGCGTCACGCTGCAATTCTGTCAAATCGTAGGCCGCGGGCGGCGGCGTCATGCGGCGCATTTTGCGCACCTGCGTCACCGTGGCCTCGCCGCTTTGGCAGGCGGCGGCGATTTTTTCTGCCAGCGCGCGGTCAAAGGTGCGGGAATTGTTGTTCTTGTCGCGCCAGACTGCGTGGAAGCCGCCCGCCTTCAGGCGCACGCCCCAGAATTCCTTGGGCACGAAGCTGCGAATCTCCTTTTCCCGCTGGACGATCAGCGCCAGCGTCGGGGTCTGCACGCGCCCGGCCGAGAGCTGCGCGTTGTGGCGGCAGGTCAGGGCGCGCGTAACGTTCAGGCCGACGAGCCAGTCGGCCTCGCTGCGCGCCTGCGCCGAGCGGAAGAGATTGTCGTAATCCGCCGCGGGGCGCAGGTGGGCAAAGCCCTCCTTAATGGCGCGGTCGGTCTGCGAGGAGATCCAGAGGCGCTTGGTCGGCTTCCTCCAGCCCGCCTTTTGCAGAATCCAGCGGGCGACCAGCTCGCCCTCGCGCCCGGCGTCGGTGGCGATGATCAGCTCAGAGATGTCCCCGCGCTTCATCAGCCCCTGCACCACGCGAAATTGCCGTCCCGTCTGCGGGATGACGACGAGCTTCCAGCTCTGCGGGAGCATGGGCAGGTCGGCCATGTCCCATTTTTCCCATTTTTTCTCATACACGTCGGGGTCGGCCAGCGTGACCAGGTGCCCCAGCGCCCACGTGACGACGTAGCGGTCGCCCTCGAGATACCCCTCGCCGCCGCGCTTGCAGCCCAAAACGCGGGCAAGCTCGCGCCCGACGGAGGGCTTCTCCGCCAAAACCAGTGCCTTTCCCATCAGTCCAGCACCCGGATGGCCGTGATGACCGGCTGCGCGTCGGCGGGAATCGTGCCGTTGTTGTCCGTCGGCTCGGCGGCCTCACAAATTGCATCCACGACGTCCATGCCGTCGGTCACATAGCCGAAGCAGGCGTACTGGCCGTCG
>CAKTZP010000140.1 GCA_934636045.1 uncultured Oscillospiraceae bacterium | reverse complement strand
CCGAGCTGCGCAAGCTCGGCATGTGGGGGCTGCGGCTGGCCTTTACCACCGAAAATCCGTCGGAAATTGACAGCGTCCTGTCCGCATGGAGCGGCGAGGCGTTCTTTGACCCCGGCGCATGCACCCGCGGGCTGTATCTGCGGGGCGTAGAATAATTTGCATTAGGAGGACCGAAGCTATGGATATTGTTCTGGCATCCGCCTCTCCCCGGCGGCAGGAGCTTTTGCAGCTGATGGGGCTGGATTTTATCGTACGGACGGCACCGCATGACGAAACGATGAACCCCTTTGCCAACCCCTTGGACGAGGTGGCGCGGGTCAGTCAGCTCAAGGCGCGGGCGGTGTATCCTCTGTGCCACGAGGAGGATATCGTCGTCGCGGCGGACACCATCGTTGTCTGCGACGGACGTATCATGGGCAAGCCCCGCTCGGAAAACGACGCGTTTTCCATGCTGCGGCGGCTGGCGGGGCGCGAGCATCAGGTCATGACCGGCCTGACCGTTGTGCAGGGCGACGTCAGTGAAACGACGACCGTCACCACGACGCTGCGCTTCCGCCCGCTGAGCGATGCAGAGATCCGCAACTATATCGCCACCGGCGAGCCGATGGACAAGGCCGGCGGCTACGGCATTCAGGGTAAGGCCTCGATGTTCGTCGTCGGGCTGGACGGCGACTATTACAATGTCATGGGGCTTCCTGTCTGCACGCTGACGCTGATGCTGCGCAAGCACGGCGTGAAGCTGCTGGGCTGCTGAGGTACGCGCCGTGAAAAAACAGTTTTCCGGGCGCGTCAAGCTCATCATGCTGCTTGCGGTGGTGCTGGCGGTGACCACGGCCATCGTCTCGGCGCTGTTCGGCGCAACGTGGGCAGAAAAGGCCGTGCAGGCCGTCATCACCCCCATCCGCAGCGGCGTCAGCTCTATCACGCGGCAGGCCGAGCGCTACTATAATTATCTGTTCAGCTATGAATCGCTGGAGGCCGACAACGAATACCTGCGCAAGCGGGTGGCCGAGATGGAGGACGAGATGCGCAAGGCAGACTCCCTCGAGCGTGAAAACCAGCGCTACCGCGAGCTGCTGCATCTGCTTGACGAGCATGTGGACTACAATGTCTGCGACGCTTACATCAACTCCTGGGATTCGTCCAACTGGAAAAGCAGCTTTTCCATCGGCAAGGGCACCTCGTCCGGGCTGGAGGTCGGCATGGTCGTCATCACGGAATACGGTCAGGTCGTCGGCATCATCAAGGAGGTCGGCCCGAACTGGGCCAATGTGACCACGGTGCTCGATTCCTCGCTGGAGATCAGCGCAAGCGTCGCCTCGTCCGGCTACACCGGCGTCGTGCAGGGCAGCTATACCGAGGAGGCCCGCGGCAAGCTGCGCATGAAGTATCTGCCGAGTGAGGCCGTTCTGCGCAACAACGATCAGGTCGTGACCACCGGCTCGACGGTCTATCCGAAGGATCTGGTGCTTGGCTATGTGGAGGACGCAGGCTACGACGAAACGGGCGTGGCAAAGTACGCCCTGCTGACGCCCGCGGCAGACTTCGACAACCTTGAGCAGGTGTTTGTCGTCACCGACTACAGCAACGAATAACAAAGGAGCCGAGCCGAATGCTGGATAAACTCTATATCACGCCGCGGCAATGGCTGCACTTTCTGCGCTGGGCGCTGTATTCCCTGCTGCTGCTGTTCGTCGCGATGCTGCAAACGGTCGTGCTGGCCGGGCGGGTGTCGATCTGCCCCGACCTTGTGCCGATCGTCATCACGTGCGTGTGTCTGCGCGAGGGACCGGAGCGCGGCGGGACGTTTGCGCTTATCGCCTCCCTGCTGTGGTGCCTGACCGGTATTGATCAGGGCAGCGTGGCCATTGTGGTGCTGACGGTTGTGCCGCTTGTGGGCAGTCTGCTCAGCCGGGCAGTGCTGACCAACCGGTTCATTCCCTGCCTGATCATTGCCTTTGCAACGGTGTTCCTCGAGCAGTCGGTCATGTTTTTCCTCAAGTTCTTTTTCGGCAACGTGGCAGGTGTGCTGTTTTTGACGAAGCTGCTGCCGTGCGTGCTGATCTCCACCCTTGTCCAGCCGCCGATCTACTGGCTGGTCAAGCGCATCGCAAAAATCGGAGTGCGTTATGAATCAACATAAATTTTCTGTCCGCGTGACGGTGCTATTATCGTTCATTGCGGCCATGGCGGTCGTGTTTCTCGTGCAGCTGTACCATGTGCAGGTGACCGAGGGCTCTGACGAGAGCGGCGCGCCCGCAAACTCCTTTACCTACTACACCCGCGTCACGGCGGCGCGCGGCGAGATTCTCGACCGCAACGGCAATGTGCTGGTCGGCAACCGCGCCTCGTTCAACCTCGCGCTGGTGGCGGATGTTCTGGTCAATTCTGACGACCCGAACGAGTACCTGCGCCAGCTCGTCCTGCTTTGCCGCGAGCGTGGGCTGAAATATGCCGATCACTTCCCCGTGACCATGGAAAAGCCCTATGAATACACCACCGATCAGTACAATTCGATCTGGAACGGGTATTTTAAGGATTTTCTGAACGCACGTGACTGGGACAGCGACATCTCCGCGCCGCAGCTGGTCAAGCGGATGCGCGAGCGCTACGACATCCCCGTGGACTGGTCGGAGGAGGACGCCCGCGCGGTCATCTCCATCCGTTACGAGATGGCGCTGCGCTACTGCACCATTCTTCCCACCTATATCTTCTTGGAGGACGTGGATTCCGCGTCGCTGGCGGCGATCACCGACCTGAACGTCCCCGGTCTGAACGTCGAGACCTCCACCGTCCGCGAATACTACACCGACCGCGCGCCGCACATCCTCGGCTATACGGGCAAGATGAACGCTGAGCAGTGGAAGCATTATGAAGAGTTGGGCTACGAAATGGACGCAACCGTCGGTCAGGCCGGTCTGGAGCTGGCCTTTGAGGAGCAGCTGCACGGCAGAGACGGCTTGAGAAAGACCGTTATTTCCGCCGACGGTACGATTCTGGAGGAGACCTATGTCACCGAGCCGATCGCCGGCAGCAACGTGGAGCTTTCCATCGACCTGAACCTGCAGGCTACGGCGGAGGATAAGCTGGAGGAAATGATCCTCTGGCTGCAGGAGAACGGCCTCGGCAGCAAGAAGCAGGGCAAGGATGCCGACGCAGGCGCCTGCGTGGTCATGCAGGTCAAAACCGGCGAGATCCTTGCCAGCGCCAGCTATCCTGACTCGACTCTGCAAACAATGTCCGAGGACTACAACGAACTGCAAAAGCAGACCCCGAACCCGCGGGTCAACCGCGTCACGCAGGGTCTGTATCCCCCCGGCTCGATCTTTAAGATGGTCACCGCGATCGCCGCAATCGACAGCGGCGCCATTGACCGGTTCTATGAGGTCGAGGACAAGGGCATCTACATGCGTTTTGCCGATGTCGGCTACTACCCCCGCTGCATGCTCTACACCACCGCCAGCGCGACGCACGGCGTCATCAACTGCATGACGGCGCTGGCCGTCTCGTGCAACTACTATTTCTACGAGGTCGGCTGGCTGGCGGGCATTGACAAGATCGATGCAACGGCCAAGGCGCTGGGCCTCGGCGAATCGACCGGCGTGGAAATCTACGAAGAGATCGGCCACCGCGCCAACCCCGAGGTCAAGGACAAGCTCTACACCGGCGACTACAGCGTCTGGTACGGCGGCGACGTCGTCTCTGCGGCCATCGGCCAGTCGGAGCACCTTTACACCCCGCTGCAGCTGTGCAGCTACGTTTGCGCGCTGGCCAACAAGGGCATCCGTTATCAGGCAACCTTCCTGCGCCGTGTAATCTCGGCGGACTATCAGGAGCTGCTGGAGGAAAAGCAGCCCACCGTCATGAGCACGCTGGACATTTCGGACGAGGCCTATGCAGCCTATTCCGAGGGCATGCGCGAGAGCGTGACCTACTGGGCCGGTACGTCGCACTCGGTCTTCAACGATTATCCCATCAAGGTCTGCGCCAAGACCGGCACCGCCGAGCACGGCTCCGGCGGCTCAGACAACGGCTCTTACGTTCTTTACGCGCCGATGGACGACCCGGAGATTGCCATTATGATCTACGTGGAAAAGGGCGCGCAGGGCGGTAACCTCGGCAAAATCGCCAAGGCCATTTTGGACGTTTATTTTTCCGGCAGCAGCGCAGTCGACACTGTGCCGCTGGAAAATCGTGTGGATTAAGTCTTATTCTACGGAGGAACTGCAGCATGAACAAATTACCGATCATCATCGACACTGATCCCGGAATCGACGACTTTTTCTGCATCGCGCTGGGCTGCGTCTTTCGCGATGCGCTGGAGCTGAAGGCCGTCACCACCATCGGCGGCAACCAGTGCACCGACATTACCACGCGCAACGCGCTGGACATTGTCTCCCTCTTCGGGCGTCCGGAGGTTCCGGTCGCGCGGGGCTCGGACAGCTTTCTGTGCGAGCCGTTCGGCCGCCCGGCTACGAAGTTCCACGGCAAAAATGGCGTTGGCGACGTAGAGCTGCCGCATTCGGCGCAGCCGCTCGATCCCCTGCCCGCATGGGACAAGCTCTATGAGGTTGCCAAGGCACTTCAGGGTGAGCTGGTGCTCGTGCCCGTCGCACCGCTGACCAATATCGCACTGGCGCTGCAAAAGCACCCGGATCTTCCGCAGTATATTAAAAAAATCGTCCTCATGGGCGGCTCGCTCGGCTTGGGCAACATCACGCCCTTTGCCGAGGCCAACATTGGCCACGATGCGCCAGCGGCCGCGCTGGTGTTTGACAGCGGCATTCCGATCGACATGATCGGTCTGGATATCACCCGCGGCTGCCCAATCCGGCGCGAGCTGTTCGCAGAATTTATGGATTCCCCGCGCAAGGACATCGTGCAGATCATGAGGGCACTCATCGACTTCCGCAGCGGCGAAGCGATGCACGACGCGATCGCCATTTCGACCCTCATCGACAAGGACCTGATGACGTGGGACGAGGGCATCGTCTACGTGGAAATGGAAAACGAGGAGCACCGCGGCCAGACCGTGTTCCGCGAACAAAAGGGCGGCCACCACCGTGTCTCCGTTGCCGTCAGCAACGACCGCTTCAATGCCGTCATCCGTGAGATGCTGACTAGGCTGAAATAAAAGCAAAGAGGACTGCCCGCGGCAGTCCTCTTTGCTTAAACTGTCAAAATAAGTCCGATTTTTTCATTGCGAGGGTGCTTGCACCCGTGGCAATCTC
>CAKTZP010000139.1 GCA_934636045.1 uncultured Oscillospiraceae bacterium | reverse complement strand
TTCTTGTAGCTGTCGGAGGTCCACCACACGGTGTCCTTGGAGTTTTCGTCCATGACAATGTACTTGTCTTTGGGGGAACGGCCGGTGTAGATGCCGGTCATAACGTTCACAGCGCCCAGCTCGCTGACCTGACCCTTTTCATAGCCGGTCAGGCAGGACTTCGTCTCTTCCTCGAACAGCATTTCATAGGAAGGATTGTGCACGATTTCGGTGGTGCCGGTAATGCCATATTGCTTCAGATCGATTTCAGCCATGGGATATATAACCTCTTTCCATAGAACTTTCCGACTTTGAACGCGGTAAGCTTCACCGCGTCCCTTGTAGTCCATCTATATAATACGATGTTTCCCTCCCAAAATCAACAGTTTTTTCAAATCTTCAAGGATTGTTCACAAATTTACCTCCCGGCCTGCCATTTCTTGCATTTTCGGCTGCAAAACGGCGAAAAATCTCGGGTTCTGCAAGAAATCCTGCTAAAAGTAATTTTTTCTGCAAGCCGCTGCTTGCTCCCGCTGTCCGCGCCGCAGAAAACATCGGAAGGCACGCGGCATATTTCGTCGAAGGCAGTTGAAAATCTTGAAAAATGCGGCTATAATAATCGCGCAAAGATTCCAGACCCTGCGCCATGCTGTGCGCAGACAGACAGCTCGGAGGTTTTACTATGGAGTATGATGTTATTATTATCGGTGCAGGCCCCGGCGGCATCTTTACCGCCTATGAGCTGGTGCAGCGCAGGCCCTCGCTGCGCGTTGCCGTCTTCGAGGCGGGGCACCCGCTGAGCAAGCGGCATTGCCCCATTGACGGAGATCGGGTCAAATCCTGCATTTCCTGCAAATGCTGCTCGATCATGAGCGGCTTCGGCGGCGCCGGCGCATTTTCCGACGGAAAATACAACATTACCAACGACTTTGGCGGCACGCTGTACCAGTACATCGGCAAAAAGCAGGCGCTGGAGCTGATGCGCTATGTCGACCGGATCAACATGCGCTTCGGCGGCGAGGGGACAAGGCTCTACTCCACCGCCGGCACGCAATTCAAAAAGCAGTGCATTCAGAACGACCTGCACCTTTTAGATGCCTCCGTGCGCCATTTGGGAACGGACATCAACTATGTGGTGCTCGAAAATCTGTACGCCTATCTGAAGGATAAGGTCACGTTTTATTTCGACACGCCGGTGGAAATGCTCTCCCGCAGCGACGGCGGCTATCTGGTACAGTGCAAGGACAGCACCTTTTCCTGCCGCGACTGCGTAATATCCGTCGGCCGCAGCGGCAGCAAGTGGATGGAGCAGGTCTGCCGCGAGCTGGACATCCCCACCCGCTCCAACCGCGTCGATATCGGCGTCCGGGTGGAGCTTCCGGCAGAGGTGTTTTCTCAGATTACCGACGAGCTGTACGAGGGCAAGATCGTTTACCGCACGAAGAAATACGGCGATCTGGTGCGAACCTTCTGCATGAACCCCCGCGGCGCGGTGGTCAACGAAAACACCAACGGCATCATCACCGTCAACGGCCACAGCTATGAGGATCCCGCCAAGCAGACGGAGAACACCAACTTCGCGCTGCTGGTGGCAAAGCACTTTTCCGAGCCCTTCAAGGATTCCAACGGCTACGGCGAGTCCATCGCCCGGCTGAGCAATATGCTGGGCGGCGGCGTGATTTGCCAGCGCTTCGGCGACCTGATCCGCGGCCGCCGTTCCACGCCGAACCGGATGCTGGATTCCTTCATGACGCCCACGCTGAACGCGACCCCCGGCGATCTGAGCCTGGTGCTTCCCAAGCGGATTCTGGACGGGATCATCGAAATGATCTATGCGCTGGACAAGGTCGCGCCCGGCACTGCCAACGACGACACGCTGCTGTATGGCGTGGAGGTCAAGTTCTACAATATGGAGGTCGAGGTGGACAGCGCCCTCAGGACCAGGTACCGCGGCCTTTATATCATCGGCGACGGCAGCGGCATTACGCACTCGCTGTCGCATGCGTCAGCAAGCGGCGTGCACGTCGCGCGGGATATTGCCGGACAGCCGGAGCAGGCGCTCTGACCCTGCCCGGACACGCCGCCGGCTACGGCCTCTGCACGCAAAAAAGCGCATACCGGAGGAGATCTTCCCTCCGGTATGCGCTTTTAGACTGTCAAAAAAGTCCGAAACCGTCAAAATCAGTTTTCTTATTTATTGGTTTTTCTTCTCCGCATTTTGCTTTGCAGCTTGATTATTCCTTGGCCTGCGTTGCCTCCAAGGCGGCGGAGATAAGCCCCTTGAACAGCGGGTGCGGCCGCGTGGGGCGGGAGTTGAATTCGGGGTGGGCTTGGGTGGCGATGAAGAAGGGCTGGTCGGGAAGCTCCACCATTTCGATGATACGGCCGTCGGGCGACTGACCGCAGAAGCGCATGCCTGCGCTGCACAGGGCGCAGCGGTAGTCGTTGTTGACCTCATAGCGGTGGCGGTGGCGCTCGGAGATCAGCTCCTCGCCGTAGAGCTTGGCCGCGAGGCTGCCTTTTTCGAGGTGGCAGGGATATGCGCCGAGGCGCAGCGTACCGCCGAGGTCGGTCACGCCCTTCTGGTCGGGCATGAGGTGGATGACGGGATGGGGCGTTTCGGGGTCGAACTCGATGCTGTTGGCGCCGGCAAGGCCCGCAACGCCGCGGGCAAATTCCACGACCGCCAGCTGCATGCCGAGGCAGAGACCGAGGAAGGGCTTGTGCTGCTCGCGCGCGTAGGTGATCGCGCTGAGCATGCCGGTGATGCCGCGCTCGCCGAAGCCGCCGGGCACCAAAATGCCGTCCGCCTCGCCGAGCACCGACGCAACGTTCTCGTCGTTCACGGTCTCGGAATCGACCCAGTCGATCTGCACGGCGGTGTCATGGGCAAAGCCGGCGTGCTTGAGCGCCTCGACGACGCTGAGATAGGCATCGTGCAGCTGGGTATATTTGCCGACAAGGGCGATGCGCACGCTGCGCTTCGGCTCCTGCCAGCGGCGGCACATCTCCGTCCACTCCTCAAGCTTGGCGGGGCGGTCGGGCAGGCCGAGGCACTGCAAAACAGCCTGCGCCAGATGCTCCTGCTCCATCATGAGCGGCACCTGATAGAGAATGTCGGCGTCGAGATTTTGCAGAACGCAGGACGGGCGGACGTTGCAGAACAGCGCCAGCTTGTTGCGAATGTCGGGCGTGAGCGGGTAGTCCGAGCGGCAGACCAGCACGTCCGGGCGCAGGCCGATGCTTTGCAGCTCGCGGACGGAGCCCTGCGTCGGCTTGGTTTTCATCTCGCCGCTGGCCTTGAGATAGGGGATGAGGGTGACCAGCAGAATAATCGCGTTTTCGTGGCCGACCTCGTTCTGGAACTGGCGGATGGCCTCGAGGAACGGGGAGCTTTCCATGTCGCCGACGGTGCCGCCGACCTCGATGATGGCGATCTTCTCCTCGCCGTCCTCGCCGCGGTAGAAGCGGTTTTTGATCTCGCCGGTGATGTGCGGGATGAACTGGACGGTGCCGCCGCCGAATTCGCCGCGGCGCTCCTTTTCCAGCACGGTGCTGTAGATGCGGCCGGAGGTGACGTTCGCGCCGCGGGTGAGGCGCTCGTCGATGAAGCGCTCGTAGTGGCCGAGGTCGAGGTCGGTTTCCGCGCCGTCGTCGGTCACGAAGACCTCGCCGTGCTGCAGCGGGTTCATCGTGCCGGGATCAAGATTGAAGTAGGGGTCGAGCTTCTGCATCGTGACAGAATACCCACGCGCCTTGAGCAGGCGGCCGAGCGATGCGGCGGTAATGCCCTTGCCCAGTCCGGACACCACACCACCTAATACGAAGACATACTTTACCATTGCTTGCTTTCCGGCCGCGCGCGGGGCGACCTCTCTCCTTTTTTCAATATTCCTGTTTTAATAATTTTATATTATGTACCTGCGTTGCATTATAACCGCGGGGGAGGGCGTTCTGAATCTATCCTCGAGGATGGATTCAGAGCTTCCCCAAAAACTACAGAGAAGCGCCCCGTTTCCGGCGGGCGAAAACGGGGCACGGTTATTCTCAAATAGGCGGAAGCCCAAAATTCACCGCATCGATTATAGCAGGTCTGGCGCGGAATTTCCATAGGATTTTTGAAATTATTTCATAATTCGATGGAAAATTCCCCGCTTTGCTGCAATACGTCAATTTACGATGACAAGCTCGCCGTCCTTCACGTCGACGTTCAGCGTCGAATTCGGCGTGACATCGCCGCGGACGATGCGCCGCGCGAGCAGTGTCTCGACCGTGTGCTGCAAATACCGGCGCAACGGACGGGCGCCGTACTGCGGGTCGTAGGAGGCATCGATGACGAACTGCTTTGCCGCCTCGGTCAGCTCGCAGCGGAGCTGACGCTCGCTCAGGCGCTTGTTGAGCGCAGCAAGCTGGAGGTCGATGATGCTGACGATGTTCTCGCGCGTCAGCGGCTTATAGAACACAATCTCGTCCAGACGGTTCAGAAACTCCGGACGGAACGAGCGCTTGAGCAGCTGCTCGACCTGTGCGCGTGCCTCCGCGCTGATCTCGCCGTCCGCGCCGATGCCGTCGAGCAGGAATTCCGAGCCGAGGTTGCTCGTCAAGATCAGGATGGTGTTCTTGAAATCGACCGTCCGACCCTGCGAGTCGGTGATACGGCCGTCGTCGAGCACCTGCAGCAGGATGTTGAAGACGTCGGGATGTGCCTTTTCCACCTCGTCGAACAGGACGACGGAGTAGGGCTTGCGGCGCACGGCCTCGGTCAGCTGGCCGCCCTCGTCGTAGCCGACATATCCCGGAGGCGCACCGATCAGACGCGAGACGGAGAATTTCTCCATATATTCGCTCATATCGATACGAATCAGGTTCTTTTCGTCGTCGAACAGCGCCTCAGCCAGCGCCTTGGCAAGCTCGGTCTTGCCGACGCCCGTCGGGCCGAGGAACAGGAACGAGCCGATCGGACGGTTCGGGTCCTGAATGCCCGCGCGGCTGCGCAGAATGGCCTCGGAGACGGATTTGACCGCCTCGTCCTGCCCGATGACGCGCTGGTGCAGCACCTTGTCGAGGCTCAGCAGCTTTTCGCGCTCACCCTCGACGAGCTTGGCCACGGGAATGCCCGTCCAGCGCTCGACGATTTTTGCAATTTCCTCCTCCGTGACCTTGTCGCGCAGGAGGCTGCCATGCTTGGTGTCATGCGCCAGCTGCTCCTCGTCCATACCCTTTCCGGTATCTGAGATGCTGATTTCCACTAAGTCAGAAACCTTGGC
>CAKTZP010000138.1 GCA_934636045.1 uncultured Oscillospiraceae bacterium | reverse complement strand
CAGGAGGCCAGCTCGCCGAAGGTCATGCCGACGGGGGTCATGCCCTTGAACTCGCGGTTGACGACGATAAAGCCGTTGCTCATCGGCTCAATGCCGCAGATGCACTCGAAGCAGCCGCAGGAGGTCATCGGGTCCTCGAGGATGGAGTACAGGGTGACGTTTTCGACTGCGCCGTGGGTGGCTTCCTTGATCATCCTGTTGACGGTCTCATAGCGGCCGGTGCGCTCGTCGATGCAGCCTTCCTTGAGGATGGGCTGGCAGGGACCCTGCGGGTTGAGCTCGTTGGTCGCCTTGGCGTCGAGCCACGAAACCGCGCCGCACAGACCCAGACGCTCGGGCGTGACCACGCAGCAGTGCGCCGGCGCAAAGGACTGGCAGAGGATGCAGGTGTAGAAGCGGTCGACGGACTCGTCGGTCATGGACGACAGGCGGTCGTCGCGGGCGTTGTAGCGCGGGATCGCGACCTCGTCGCGGAATTTCTCGGCCTCGGCCTCGTCGGTGATGAGCGTGACCTGGCACTTATCGACAACAGCGTCGAATTCGTCCATGATCATGTGGTACAGCACCTCAGCGAAGTGCTTCAGGCGCAGACCCTTTTCAAACGCGTCGTTGGACACGCGGACGCGCACCTGATTGCGCTGGCCGGTGTGCATAACGCCCTCCATATAGTTGAACCACGCATGGATCTTACGCTCGATGACGGACTCAAAGTCGGCCTGCATCTTCGCGCCGCTGACCTCGACCTTGGTGGCAAGGGCAAGGTTCTTCTCGCCGCTGTCCAGATCGGGGCCGATGACGGTGAGCTTGTGATCCTCGACATTGTCGGCCATCATCACAAGCTCTGCCGTGGCGTTCTTGCCCGACCAGAATTCGTTGTGCATGTCGGCCTTGCGGATGATCTCGCCCTCAAACGCGGCGGCAAAGGCGACGGGGATCGGCAGCTCCTTGGACTTGATCTTGATGTTGCGCAGCTCGAGCGAGCGCTTGACGGTCAGATCGTGGTCGCAGACGGATTCCAGCGCGCCGGGAACCTGATTTTCGCCGAGGTCGATGTCTACCACGACCGGGAAGCCGAGCGCAATCGCGCCCGCACCGGCGGAGACGACGACGTTATCGATCGCGCCGAAGGTATTGACGAACGCGGGCACACGATCCTTCGTATAGGTCAGCAGACCGGGCAGATCGCCGGGCGTGACGTTGCCGAAGATCAGCGCCGCGCGGATGGCGACGGTGACGACGTGGATAACGCTCGTGACCGCATGACCCAGCGGCACGACACGGAATTCCAGACCCATCTTCACGCCGCCCTCGGCGCACTGCTCGATGACGTCGCCGACGAGGAAGCTCATAATGCCCTTGGACTGGTAATCCTTCACGACCTTGACCACATCGGCGGGATCCTCCGCCTTGCCCAGCACGACCGCGACGCCGGGAATATCACCGGTGACCAGCGGCACGCCGAGGGAACGAATCACGGGGTCGGGCACGAAGCCGATGCCGGAATCGTTGGCGTAGGGGTCGCCCTCGAGATAGCCGAGACCCTCAAGAATTTCCGCGCCGACGGCGGTGGCCAGACCGGCGTTGAGCGCCTGCCCGAGATCCTCCTGATCGGTGACCAGGCTTTTAAGCACGCCCACGCAGGCGGGCAGATCGCCCAGCTTTGTGACCTTGACGCCCGTGGCGGCGTAAATGGTGGGGAAGAAATACGCGGTGTCGGGGAATGCGACGGGCTTATCCGCGCCGTATTTGGCGATGGCGTCGTTGACCGCGCCCTCGGTCAGCCCCGCGACGGCATGCGAGCCGCCATAGATGAGATCGGTTAATACGCTCATGGTTTTTCCTCCTGTATCGTGAAATATTTTCATATTTTGCGAACGAATTTAGAGATTTTTGAGCTTAGTCAGTTCAATTTTCGGAATAATGCAAAGTAAAAGCAGCCCCGTCGGGGGAGTCGTGGTGTGCGAATACCTCGCCGGTGTACAGGTCGCGAAGCTCAAAAGTATAGGCAGAAGAGCTTTCCGCCGTTGCTTCGCGCTCCGACCGCTCCAGCCGCACCCAAGTTGCTTCGTCGCCGCTCAGCTCATAGCGTTGGGTAGAGCCGTCGGTCGTAAATGCAGAGACGGAATAATTCGCTACATTGCCTTCTGCAAGCACAAAATCGCGGGAAACGGTTACTTTTTGCGCTTGATCGGCAAAGAAAGCGTTGAAGGTATCTCCCCACTCAACACTAAAAGATATGTTATCGGAGCTTGTTTGGAAGGTGAAGAAATCGCTGTCGGAAACCCTGTAGCGGTGAACCGCAAATCCTCCTTCAAAATCCAAAAGCTCCATCGTGCCGCTGCGTTTCCCGTGCTCCGTCACCAAGGTTTCACCCTGTGCATTGGTCAGAACGAAGGAGCAGCCCGATGGGACATTGACCCAAACCTCCGGCTGCAGCCAAGCGCGGACGAGGAAGAACCCGCCGACAAGCAAAGCAAGCGCGGCAAACAGACAGAGCAGAATACAACGCCGTTTCTTCGTCATGGCACACCTCCTGCTTATTCCGTGGGGGTGTGCAGGGTAAATGCGGCGCCGTCGGGGGAGTCGTGGTGTGCGAATACCTCGCCGGTGTACAGGTCGCGAAGCTCAAAGGCATAGGCTGAGGAGCTTTCCGCCGTCGCAGTGTTTCCAGAACGCTCCAGCTCTGCCCACACAGCTTCGGTGCCGCTCAATCTGCAGCGGGGCGTAGCCTCACCGTCGGAATAAGAAATGGAAAGCCAATAGTCTGCAAGGTCACCCTCTACGGTTACCCGGCTTTGAGAAAAAGACAGTTGCCGTGCGCCGGAACCATCGAAGGAATGATAAACATCGCCCCAAGCTACACCAAAAAAGCCATTATGGCAGGTCGTTTCCAATGTAAACGATTTGCAGTAAGGAATTCGGAAGCTGGAAAATACAATACCCCGCTGTTCTTCCAGTACCTCCATTGTACCAGAGATTGTTCCGTTTTCATAGACCAAGGTCGTTCCGTCCGAGGCCGTAAGAGTACAAGCTCCGCGAGATTCAGGAAAAGAAACCCAAACCTCTGGCAGCAGCCAAGCGCGGATAAGAAAAAAGCCTCCGCATAAAGTAATAATAGCAGCACAGATACAGAGAAAGACAAGTTTGTTTTTCCTCATAATCATCCTCGCTTATTCAGACTCCGAAATGGCTATGGGTAACTATGGAAACAGAGGTGGGCGGTTATTCGGTGCGCAAAGAGGTGCAGCTATTTGGCCTATTTCTATCCCCCGCCGGGGGATAGAAATAGGCCAAGAACTGCGCCCTGAAAAAGGGCGCAGTTAGCCTGTGCTTACAGCTCGAGGTAGCTGTCGGAGTACAGCTCGTTGTTCTTGAAGATGTCGCAGGACTTGATGGTCTCCATCAGGCGCAGGTCGTTGGGGTTGACGATGGCGGAGGTCAGACCCTGCATCATGGCCATGGCGACCAGAGCGGAGTCCATGATCGGACGCAGCGCCTTGGGCGCGCCGTTGGAGTTGTTGGACAGGCCGCCGGTGGACTTGAGTCCTTCGTCGGCAAACAGCTTGATGGCGTTGAGAACGTCCATCTGCTTGTCCTGCATGCCCTTGACGACGAGGAACAGCGGGTCAAACCACAGGTCCTCCGCCTCCATGCCCAGCGCCATGCCGCGGTCGAGCATGGTATGGCAGTGGTGCATACGCTCGTCGTTGTCCTTCGCAATGCCGTCGGCAGAGCACAGGGCGATGACGATGGCATCGTTGGCGGCGGCCAGGTCGATGTTGGAGATACGGGAGCCGGCATCGGCAGAGTTGACGATGGGCTTGCCGTTGGTGCGGTTATAGACGTGGATACCGGCTTCGATGGCCTTCTTGTTGGCGGTGTCGAGTGCCAGCGGGACGTTATTGAAGTTCTCCTGCAGGAGCTTGACCGCCCAGGTCATCAGCTCGGGGCCGTTGGATTCGGCAGGGCCGATGTTGACGTCGAGGTAGGTCGCGCCGGCCTTAATCTGCTGCGCGGCACGCTCGAGGATGGGATCGGGGTTGAACGTGGCCATGGCCTCGCGGATGACCGGGCTGATGCAGTGGATGCGCTCGCCGATGGTGACGAACTTCTTGGACTGCACGTTGCGGGTCTTGTAGGTCACGCCGAGATCCTTGTGCACGATCTCGGGGATGACGAGCTTGCTGAAGTCGATGGGGGCGTTCTCGTCTACGACGGGCTTCTTCTCCTCTGCGGGCTTCTTGGACGCGGCGACCAGCTCTGCGGCCTTGATGTGCTCGCCGTCTTTGAGGTACTTGACGATCTCAACGGCCTCGCGGGTGCCGACAACGACGTTCCACTCGGGCAGCTTGTCCTGAATCTCGCCCTTCATGACGGCGACCTTGCCGGGGATGACGAGGGTGCGGTTGTTGATCTTGCCGGCGATGTCGAATTCGTCGAAGAACTTCTTGACGGTGGAGGACGAGAACTTGCCCGCCGCCCACGCGGTCAGGACGGACATGCCGGAGGCGTCGGTAATCAGCAGGTTGACCGGCACGTTGGAGCGCTCGATCTCGCCGGAGACAAGGAAGTAGGTCAGCGCGAAGTCCACCGTCATCAGGCAGGGATCGTCGGGCGTTGCGCCGTTCATCGGGTAGATGCCGGGCGCGACCTTCATCGGCTTCTGCGGGTCGGTGTAGATGTTCTGGCGCAGGCCGTACAGCGGCAGCGCCTCGGCGTAGCGCATCTGCTCCATGACGATGATGGAGCCGTACAGGTCGCCCTTGGCGATCTTCGCCAAATTGACAATGGAGGGATAGCCGAAGGTGCGGTCGCCGTCCTTCAGGGCGGTGCGGCGCACGAGCACGGCGTTGGCAAAGGTCTCCTTGACGGTCGCGCCGGTAACGTCGAGCACAAGGTTCTTGTTGCCGAGCGCCTCGAGCTTCTTGACGGTGTCATACAGCTCGGCAAGGGACGCGCCCTTCACGCCCAGAACAACGCCCGCCTCGGTGGCGGCGGCGCTCATGGCCTCGTAGTTTTCGGCATTTGCGCCGTTGAGAATGGGCTTGCCGTCCTTGCACAGCGCCAGCGCCTTCTTGGCGCACTCGACGCATTCGCAGTCGAGGATGAGGGTGCGGTTTGTGGCCATGGCCTTTTTGACAAGGTCTTCCCACTTGCCGGCGGAGTCCTTGCTGCAGTGAACGAGGACAAATTCAACGTACTCACGCTCACCGATGCGCTCGTAATCGACCTTCTGCAGATCGGCCAGCTTCTCGTCGGCCTTGGCTTCGTCCATGCAGG
>CAKTZP010000137.1 GCA_934636045.1 uncultured Oscillospiraceae bacterium | reverse complement strand
CCATGCTCACCGGCTACTGCGCCGGCTGGTCGCTGCGGCAGCTGATTCAGGAGGGCCTCGGCGGCATCCCCGGCAAAATTACCTCCGCCCCGGCCAAGCACCTGTCCTCGCTATGCAACCAGATGGTAAATTTCCTTGGCATCATGCAGAACGAATGGGCCGGCGCACAGGCGTTTTCTTCCTTCGATACCTATCTGGCGCCGTTCGTCAAGGTTGACAACCTGACCTACGAGCAGGTAAAAAAGTGTGTGGAGTCCTTCATCTACGGTGTGAACACGCCCTCGCGCTGGGGCACACAGGCGCCGTTTTCCAACATTACCCTCGACTGGACAGTGCCCAACGATATGGCCGAGCTGCCTGCCATCGTCGGCGGTAAGGAGATGCCGTTTAAGTATAAGGACTGCAAGAAGGAAATGGACATGGTCAACCGCGCCTTCATCGAGGTCATGATCGAGGGAGACGCCAATGGCCACGGCTTCCAGTACCCCATTCCTACCTACTCCATCACCCGCGATTTTGACTGGTCGGAGACGGAAAACAACAAGCTCCTGTTTGAGATGACCGCAAAATACGGCACGCCGTATTTCTCCAACTATGTCAACAGCGACATGGAGCCGAGCGACGTGCGTTCGATGTGCTGCCGTCTGCGGTTGGACCTGCGCGAGCTGCGCAAAAAGTCCGGCGGCTTCTTCGGCAGCGGCGAGAGCACCGGCTCGGTCGGCGTCGTTACCATCAACATGCCGAAAATCGCCTATCTTTCTGCCAATGAGGCGGAGTTCTTCCAGCGACTCAATAAGCTGATGGACATTGCCGCACGCTCGCTGAAAATCAAGCGCACCGTCATCACGAAGCTCCTTCACGAGGGTCTCTATCCCTACACCAAGCGCTACCTCGGCACGTTTGACAACCACTTTTCCACCATCGGCCTGATCGGCATGAACGAGGTCGGTCTGAACGCCAACTGGCTGCGCAAGGACATGACCCACCGCGAAACCCAGCAGTTCACCGTCAAGGTGCTCAACCACATGCGCGAGCGCCTGTCGGATTATCAGGAGCAGTACGGCGACCTGTATAACCTTGAAGCCACACCTGCTGAGTCCACGACCTACCGGCTGGCCAAGCACGACAAGAAGGACTACCCCGACATCATCACCGCAGCAAAGCCCGGCCAGACGCCGTATTACACCAACTCCTCCCACCTGCCCGTCGGCTACACCGAGGATATTTTCTCCGCGCTGGACATTCAAGATGAGCTGCAAACGCTCTACACCTCCGGCACGGTGTTCCATGCCTTCCTCGGCGAAAAGCTGCCCGACTGGAAGTCCGCTGCGACCCTTGTCCGCCGCATTGCGGACAACTACCGGCTGCCCTACTACACCATCTCGCCGACCTACTCGGTCTGCGCAGAGCATGGGTATCTTGCCGGAGAGCAGTATACCTGTCCGATTTGCGGCAAAACCACCGAGGTTTACAGCCGCATCACCGGCTACTATCGCCCGGTGCAGAACTGGAACGACGGCAAGGCGCAGGAATTCAAGGATCGTAAGGTTTATGACATCGGCGCTTCGACCGAGCACCGCTTCGGTGCGGCGCAGGCGCCCGTCACTGAGGCCGAGCAGGCCGAGGAAGCTCAACCGGCCGAAGGCCGCATGCTGCTGTTCACCACAGCGACCTGTCCGAAGTGCGTGATGGCCAAAAAATTCCTGAATGATGCTAAGATTGCCTATGAAACGATCGTTGTCGATGAAGCACCGGAGCTGGCACGCAAATACGGTGTGCGGCAGGCCCCGACGCTGCTCATCCTCGACGGCGAGGGCGTGACGGAGCGCGTGGAGAATCCCTCCAATATCCGTGCCTTTGCTGAGGCAAGGAGCCACTGATATGTGTTATGATATTCTTATTGTCGGCGCGGGTCCTGCGGGGCTGACGGCTGCGATTTACGCCCGCCGCGCCGGAAAGTCGGTGCTGGTGCTCGAGCGCGATACCTTCGGCGGCCAGATTACCTTCTCGCCGAAGCTGGAAAACTATCCCGGCTTTGCCGAAATCTCCGGTAACGAGCTTGCCCAGCGGATGCTGGAGCAGGCCATGGCGCTCGGCGCGGAGATCGATTTGGATACCGTGCTGGAGGTCCGTGACGGCGCGGTCAAAACGGTCGTCGGAGAGAGCAACAGCTACGAGGCCCGGTCGGTCATCATCGCAGCGGGCGCACGACATCGCCGCCTGTATCTGCCGCGCGAAGAAGAATTCATCGGCAACGGCCTGTCCTTCTGTGCGGTCTGCGACGGTGCGTTCTATCGCGGCCAGCACGTTGCCCTCATTGGCGGCGGCAACACAGCACTGCAGGAGGCCGTCCTGCTCTCCGAGGTTTGCGCGCGCGTTACAGTCGTCCAGAATCTCGCCTTTTTGACCGGCGAGCAGCGGCTCGTCGAAGCGCTCGCCGCCCGGTCGAACGTCGAATACCGCTACAGCACCGTCGTCACCGGCTACGAGGGAAAGAATGTGCTCACGGCGCTGCGCCTTCTGCAAACCGAAACCGGAAAAGAAAGCCGTCTCGAAGTCGACGGCGCGTTCCTCGCCATCGGCACCGAGCCGGAAAATGCGCCCTTCGCCGCTATTGCGGAGCTGAACGCGCAGGGCTACATCGATGCCGATGAGAGCTGCACCACCGCGACCCCGGGCGTTTTTGCTGCCGGAGATTGCCGCACCAAGGCCTACCGGCAAGTGGCCACTGCCATTTCCGACGGCGCCGCCGCCGCCCTCAATGCCTGTCGCTGGCTCGATCGTCAAGCATGAAGAAAATGGCAGCGCATGTTCTGCTGACATAGATCCCGTAAATTAAAAGCGACGGTTCCGATTGGAACCGCCGCTTTTTCTGAATTACTTCATGTTGCGTTCGTAGGCTTCGATCATTTTCTTGACCATCTGGCCGCCGACGGAACCGGCTTCGCGGGAGGTCAGGTCGCCGTTGTAGCCCTGCTTCAGGTTGACGCCGACTTCGCTGGCGGCTTCCATCTTGAACTTGTCCATCGCTTCGCGCGCTTCCGGAACGTTGATCTGATTCGTGTTCTTCATGTTTCATCCATCTCCTTTTGTCGTTTTGAAGTCATCAAATGTAGGAATTTGATTTCCTCGCTGGTAGTTTTACCGCCATAAGGAGAAATATCAGTGACAATTTTTGATAAAAACCCGTATTTTTTCAATTTGGAAAAGCGGGGCGGGATTTTTCCGTATAGCTCCCCTTCTGCAAAGGACGCCCAATCATCACCTTTACAAAAAATGAAGTCCCGACGGTTCGGGACTTCATTTTTTTGAAAAACTTTGATTGACCCAATCAACCCAGCTTGGACTTCATGTCAGACAGGCGGTTGAGCGCCTCCAGCAGGGTCTCGTCCTTTTTCGCAAAATGCAGGCGGATAATATCGCCGACATCCTCCATAAAGAACGAGCTGCCGGGGACAGCGGCAACGCCTACCTTTTCCGCCATTTCGAGGCAGAATTCCACGTCGTTCTGGCCCTTTTTTAGGTACTTTCCGATATTGGCCAGCACAAAATATGTGCCCTCAGGGTCGGTATACTCCATGCCGATGCGGTCGAGACCCTCGGTGAAGAGATGCTTCAAGTGCGCATAGTGCGCGCCAAATTCCTCGTAGTAGCTGTCGGGCATCTCAAGGCCGACGACGGCTGCCTCCATCAGCGGAGAGGCTGCACCGACGGTGTTGAAGTCGTGGAACTGCTTGATTTTATCCATGATTTCCTGCGGCGCAATGGCATAGCCCAAGCGCCAGCCTGTGATGGAATAGGTCTTCGACAGCGAGCTGCAGGAGACCGTCCGCTCCCACATGCCGGGCAGACTGTTCATGTAAATATGCTGATGCGGTGCATAAACGATGTGCTCATAGACCTCATCCATGATCACATACGCATCATATTTGATTGCCAACGACGCAATTTGCTCCAGCTCCTGGCGGGTGAAGACCTTGCCGCTGGGGTTCGAGGGATTGCAGATCAGGATTGCCTTGACACCCTGCCGGAACGCATCCTCCAAAACGTCCGCATCAAAGCGGAACGTCGGCGGGATCAGCGGGACGAACACGGGCTCGCAGCCGACGAAGAGCGTCTGCGCACGGTAATTTTCAAAGTACGGCGAGAAGATGATGATCTTATCGCCGGGGTTCGTCAGTGCCAAAAGCGTGTCGACCATCGCCTCGGTCGAGCCAATGGTGATGACCATTTCCGTCTCAGGGTCGAGCGTGCGTCCCATGAAGCGGCCGCATTTTTTTGCCAGCGCGCGTCGGAAATTCGGTGCGCCCATGGTGATCGGATACTGATGCGGCCCCTGCGCACTGACCTCGGCCAGCCGGTCGGTCAGCGCCTTGGGGGGGTCAAAGTCCGGGAAGCCCTGCGCCAGATTGATCGCGCCGCAGGCCAGTGATACACGGGTCATCCGTCGGATGACGGAATCGGTAAAATGTCGGGTCGTTCTGCTCATTTCCTGCATTGTCCGGCACCTCCTTAATGCAAGCCCAGCGTGTGCGGCGGGACAACGTGCAGCCCGTTGTCGCTGAGCAGCGCCAGCAGCTTTTCCTCATTTGAAACGCGGAACACCATATATGCGTCCTTCGCACCGCGATCGATCAGCGAGTACATATATTCGATGTCGATGCTGCTGCAAGCCATGAGCGACAGCACCTTGGACAACCCGCCCGGCTCGTCCGGCACGGCCACGACCACGACCTCGTTGACGCTGACAATACAGCTCTGCCCGTCCAGCACGCGCTTGGCTTCGTCGATGTTGCTCACGAGCATCCGTAAAATACCGAAATCCGTCGTGTCCGCAATGGAAAGCGCGCGGATATCGATTCCGGCGCGCGCCAGCGCATCGGTAATCGCAGCGATCTTGCCGGATTTGTTCTGAAGAAACACGGACAATTGCTTTACCATTTTGCTTCCTCCTTTATCGTTCGATCAGTTTGCGGCGGTCGATGACGCGAACCGCCTTGCCCTCCGAGCGGGGAATGGTGTTCGGTTCAAGCAGTGTGACCTTGGCGTTGACGCCGAGGATGCTCTTGAGCGCCTCGGAAAGCTCGCGTGCACGCTGCGAAAGGCCGCGGACGGTGTCCGAGAAGACCTCGTTGCTGATCTCGACCTGCACCTCGATGCTGTCAAAATTGTGTTCGCGGTCAACGACGATCTGATAGTTTGCACTGTAGCCATGGTCGAGCAGCACAGTCTCGATCTGCGACGGGAAGACATTCACGCCGCGGATGATGAGCATGTCGTCCGTGCGGCCGCGCGGCTTGGTCATCTTCACGAACGTGCGCCCGCAGG